>DVMF01000082.1 GCA_018715125.1 Candidatus Coprousia avicola
AGGGAGGACGGGGGCCCGGAGTGGGGCGACCGGGTCGTGTGGGAGGAGCTCCACCACAAGGACCCGTACCCCTTCTGGCTGGACTAGGACAGGTGTTCTGTTGAGACACACTTTTTGTCCTATAAGCCTAATCTGCCGTCTGGATGCCCTCGGGAACCCCTAGATGGCAGAAAACCACTCGTCGATGCGCTGACGGACACGCGACGAGTGGTTTTCTACCCCCTGCGGGGAGCAATCCCGATTGCAACGCAACAGGAGCGGGCATCCCCGCGGCACGGGAATTGCCGTCGAACCTAAGCGGTCTCCTCTTTCACCACATCGTCGAGCGTCATCGACACGTTGTGCGCCGTCGGCACCCAATCGACCTTGAGGAAGAGGGCCGCCACGTTGATGGGGATATAGGTGAGCATGAAGATGGGGAACGTGAAGAAATTCGTCACGAAGCGCCATTTCTTCGTGCAATGGAAGTGGCTGCGCTCCGCTATGACGGTCACCAACCCCATGACGAAGAACGTGAGGTAGGTCGTCACGAGCATGCCGATGAGCGAGAGGATGCAGACGTTAAGCTCGGCCGTGGTGGCCAGAAACCCGTGGCTCAGCGTACCGACCACGAGAAACGCCACGTTGGCGACGGTCGAGAGCATCGAGCAGACCGTACCCGGGCCCACGGTCACGAAGAGATCGTAGGCAGCGAAGCGGCGCAGGAAGGCGAACGATTTGAAAAGCCCGAGCCCGTAGGTGAAGAACACCTGGTAGAAGCCCTTCGTCCAACGCATGCGCTGCTTCCAGGACGCCTTGAGCGTGAGCGGCTGCTCGTCGTAGAACTCAGCAGGCGCATACGCGATGCGGATGCCGTGGATGGCGCAGAACGTGGAGAACTGGATGTCCTCGGTGAGGGTATGGAACCGCCAGCCCTGCATCCCGCGGACGATATCGGCCGAGATGAGATACCCCGAGCCGGACACGGCGCAGGACGTGCCGCAGAGCATGCGGGCGTTGTTGAGGAACCGCGCCTCCCGGATGAACCATGTGGCGTAGGCGGCGCTGATCCACGAGCTGCCGAAGTTCTTGGAGTTGCGGTAGCTCGTGATGGCCTGATACCCCTGGTCGAACGCATCGTTCATGATGCTCACGTAATCGCGTGAGATGAGATTGTCCGCATCGAACACGAAGAACGCCTCATGGCGACCCGGGTATTCCGCGAGGATGCGCCGGAACCCGTAGTCCATGACCCAGCTCTTGCCCTTGCGGGCGAGGTCGTTGCGCTCGTACACGATGGCGCCTGCGTCGCGCGCTGCCTGGGCGGTCTGATCGGTGCAAGCGTCGGCGACGACGAAGATGTCGATGAGCTCGGAGGGGTAATCCTGATCGCGGATCGAACGGACGAGGTTCGCGATCACCGGCTCCTCGTTGTGGGCGGCGATGAAGAACGCATAGCGATGGAGCGTCTTGGCCTTGGGGTAGCTCACCTCGCCGCGGAACAACCCGATGAGGTAGAACACGAGCTGATAGAACGAGAGCACGCCCAGAAGCACCATGACGACGAAGTTGAACACGGTGATGGGCGTGGGGCTCGCGAAGGGAAAGACGGGCATCATGGCGACGGAAGACCTTCCGACGGGACGGGTATCGGGCAGAAAGTGTACCCGACCGTGCGCGGCGCCGCGGCCCTCGGCGCGGCAAAGCGGCACAAAACCGCAGGCTTTTCAGATACGGAGCGGCTGCGGGGCCTACGCCATGAGACCGAGCTGGGGCACGATCTCCTCCCCCGCCTCTGTGCGCCCGAGCGATGCCGGCTCGAGCTCCTCGAGAACCGCGGCGAGATCCCACGGCAGCTCGTCTCGGCACTCGACGGGCGCGCCGGTGACGGGGTGCGTGAACGCAACGCGCCAGGAGTGCAGGAACTGTCGCGTGAGCCCGCGATCCGCCCGCTCGGCATACCGCCCTCCCCGACCGTACAGGGGGTCGCCCACGCAGGGGTGGTTGATGTGGCGCATGTGCACCCGGATCTGGTGCGTGCGCCCGGTGTAGAGATGGCATTCGAGCAGCGTGTAGCCGTCATCGAAGCGCCCCGCATCGAAGCGCTCGAGCACCCGAAAGGTCGTGATGGCCTGACGCGCGAAGGGGTCGTCGGAGACGGCCATCTTCTGGCGGTCCCGCGTGGAGCGGGCGATGCCGGTGTCGATACGGCCCTCATCCATGGCGACATAGCCGTGCACGAGCGTGATGTAGCGGCGGTCGAGCGTGCGGAGGCGGATGAGGTCCTGCAGCGCGCGCTGCGTGTCGTCGTCCTTGGCGGCAAGCATGAGCCCCGAGGTGTCCCGGTCGAGGCGGTGCACGATGCCGGGGCGGTCCTCTCCCTGCACAGTGCCCAGGTGCTCGATACCGCAGTGGTAGACGAGGGCGTTTGCGAGCGTGCCGTCCGCATGCCCGTGCGCGGGATGGCAAACCAGTCCGCGCTGCTTTGAGAGCACGATGAGATAATCGTCCTCGTAACGGATATCGAGCGGGATGTTCTGACCCACCACGACGCCGGGCTCCTCCCTGTCGGGAAGCTCGACCGAGATGCAGTCGCCCTCGGCGACGGCGTACTTCTTGGAAAGGCACGTCTCCCCGTTCACGGCGACCGCGCCGGCCTCGATGAGATGGGCGCATGCCGACCGAGAGGGACAGGCGTCCTGTACCCCGAGAAACGCGTCGAGCCGCGTGCCGGCATCAGCCGCATCGACGAGAATATGTACGTCTCCCGGCATCTTATAGCCCCTCCCCGGGCGTTCGGTCGGCCCCGTCGCCAGAGCCTGCGGCCGAGGGCTCCGACGTGACGTCCCCCGCAGGGGACGCCTCCGGATCGCGGTCGCGATGAGCTGCAGGGGAAAACACCATGAAGCCGATGAGCGCTATGGCGACCCCGACGGTGATGCCGATATCGGCTACGTTGAAGACGGGGAAGTCGATGAACGCGGTCGCGATGAAATCGGTGACGAACCCGAAGAGCGCGCGATCGATGGCGTTGCCGATGGCGCCGCCCGCAAGCATGCCGAGGCCCACGACCTCCCAGCGCGACACCAGGCGGGCGCGGGTGAGATAGATGGCGGCCGCAGCCACGACGACCACGGCGAGCAGCACAAAGGCGGAACCGAAGCCCGCCGCCAGCCCGAACGAGACCCCGGTATTCGCGACGAAATCGAACTCGATCACGCCGGGAATGACCGCCATCGGGAACGCGCCCGCCACCAGCGCGTCACGCACCCAGGCTTTGGTGAGCTGGTCCACCACCAGCACGAGCAGGCCGAGCGAGCCGGCAACCGCCAGCCGCCACGGCAGCCCGGGCACCATCGGCGTGCCCGGGCACCTCTGTTGTTCGTCTCGCGAAGCAGCCGGGACCACTTAAGCCTCCAGCGCCTCGGCGCAGCGGTCGCAGATATGGGCGTGCGTACCGTGAGCGCCCGTGGAGGTGCGGTAGTTCCAGCAGCGGTCGCAGCGCTCGCCCTGCGCGGCCTCGACGGTAGCGGCGACCTCGCCGCCCAAGGTGAGCTCCACCTCGGAGACGATGAAGAACTCGGCGAGGTCGGGTGCGCCCTCGCCGGTGAGGAGCGCGTAGCTCGCCTCGGGCACCGTGGCCGCGACGCGCACCTCCTGGCTCTTGGTGAACGCGCCCTCGGAGCGCTTGTCCTCGAGCGCCTTCGTCACGACGGCGCGCAGCTCGAGCGCCGCGTCGAGCACGGGTGCGAGCTCGGCCGCCTCCTCGAGGGTGATGGGTGCCCGGTACCAATCGAGAAGCGCGGCGTACTCCTGCCCGTCGCGGATGCCCTCAGGGGTATAGGCCATGACCTCGTCGCACGTGAACGAGAGGATGGGCTGCAGGTCGCGCAGGAGCATCGAGAGGAGCTCGGCCAGAACGGTCTGCGCGCTGCGACGGGCCAGCGAACCCTCGCGCTCGCAGTAGAGGCGGTCCTTGAGCGCATCGAGATAGACGTTGGAGAGCTCGGTCACCACGAAGTCGTAGAGCGTGCGGTAGGCGCGGTTGAACTCGTAGGACGCGTAGGCGTCGTCCACCTCGGCCTGAACCTGCGTCAGGCGCGCCACCATGATCTTGTCGAGCGGCGTGAGGTCGTCGAACGCCACGTGGTCGCGCTCGGCGTCGTACTGGCCCTCGAGCTCGCCCAGCAGGAAGCGGAACGTGTTGCGGAAACGGCGGTAGGCGTCCGAGGTGCGCGCGAGGATCTCATGGTCGATGGCGACGTCTGTCGACGTGTCGACCGATGCCACCCACAGGCGGATGATGTCGGCGCCCATCTCGTCGCAGACCTTGTTGGGGTCGATGACGTTGCCGAGCGACTTGGACATCTTGCGGCCCTGGCCGTCGAGCGTGAAGCCCTGAGAGACGACCGCTTTGTAGGGTGCGACGCCGTTGGCGCCCACGCTCGTGAGAAGCGAGCTCTGGAACCAGCCGCGATGCTGGTCAGAACCCTCGAGGTAGAGATCCGCCGGGTAGCGGAGCTCGGGGCGATTCTCGCATACGGCCTTCCAGGAGACGCCGGAGTCCCACCACACATCGAGGATGTCCCGGTCGGCCTTCAGATGATGGCCGCCGCAATGGGGGCAGACGCAGGCATCGCCGAGGTACTCCTCGGGCGCCTTCGTGAACCAGGCGTCGGAACCCTCTGCCTTGAAGAGGGCTATGACGGCGTCGAGCGTGGCGTCGTTCATGACCTTCTCGCCGCAGTCGGCGCACGTGAAGCTGGGAATCGGCACGCCCCAGTTGCGCTGGCGCGAGATGCACCAATCCGGACGGCCCTCCACCATGGCGCCGATACGGTTCTTGGCGCGATCGGGATACCACGTAACATGGTTCAGCACCTGATCGAGAGCCTGCTCGCGAAGGCCCGTCTCGTCCATGGAGACGAACCACTGGTCCGTCGCGCGGAAGATCGTCGGGTTCTTGCAGCGCCAGCAGTGAGGATAGGAGTGGTTGATCTTGACCTCGGCGAGCAGCATGCCGCGCTCGGCGAGCCAGGCGATGATCTTCGGGTTGGCCTCATCGGTGTCCAGACCGGAGAAGGGGCCGCCCGTACCGTAGGTGTCGCCCACATAGAATCGGCCGTCGTCGTCGACGGGCATGATGATGGGGAGGTCGCAGCGCACGCCGGTGTAGTAGTCGTCCACGCCATGGCCGGGCGCAGTGTGCACGCAGCCGGTGCCGTCCTCGAGCGTGACGTAGTCGGCCGTGACGACGCGACCGGTTACGCCCTCGAAGATGGGCTGCTTATAGGTGAGGCCCACGAGGTCCTCGCCATGCGCGCACCAGGGCGCGTCGGCGCCCTCCGGTGTGAAGAGGCGCGCGTCCTCGAGCTTCGCGACGCCGTGGAAGACCTTCTCCCACAGCGCCTTCGCCATGATGCCCAAGCGACCCTGGGCCTCGACGGCCACGTAATCGGCCTCGCCCAAGAGGGCCACGCCGGCGTTGGCGGGAAGCGTCCAAGGGGTCGTCGTCCAGATCACGACGTCGACGGGCACACCCGCCGCCTTGAGCTCGTCCGGCACGTCGTTAAGCTCAAAGCGCACGAAGATGGAGGGCGAGACCTCGTCAGCGTACTCGATCTCGGCCTCGGCGAGCGCGGTGTGGCAGTGCTTGCACCAATGGACGGGCTTGCGGCCGCGGTAGATCATGCCGCGGTCGAACATGGCCTTGAAGACCTCGATGTCGGCGGCATCGTGCTCGTGATAGAGCGTGAGGTAGGGATGGTCCCAGTCGCCGAGGACGCCCAGGCGCTTGAAGCCCTCGCGCTGCAAGTCAAGGTTCTCGACGGCGAACTCGTGGCACATCTCACGAATCTTGGCCGTGGGCGTGGCGTTGAAGGCCGCCGTGCCGAGCGCCTCCTCCACCTTGTGCTCGATGGGCTGGCCATGGCAGTCCCAACCGGGGACGTACGGTGTCTGGAGCCCGTTCATGGCGTGATAGCGCATGATGATGTCTTTGGAGATCTTGTTCATCGCGTGGCCGATGTGGATGGGGCCGTTCGCATACGGGGGGCCGTCGTGCAAAACGAACTGCTCGTGCCCCTCGTTCTTCTTCTGAAGCTGTTCGTAGAGGTGGTTCTCGTTCCACCGCGCGAGGCGGGCCGGCTCGCTCTTAGAGAGACCGGCGCGCATGGGGAACCCCGTCTTGGGGAGATGCATGGTCTCCTGGTAGACGCTCTTCTCTTTCTTCGCCATCGCTCATCCCTTTCCTACCGGGGCGCCTGGCAAAACGCCCCGTATCGTACAGGGCGTCGTGATAAGAAATCCCGACGCCCCGGGGCGCCAACAAAAAAAGCGCCCGTCCCTGCAAGCTGGGACGAAGCGCTCCGACCTGCCCGTTCGCCGCAAGATGACGTCGCGGGCAAAAGCTCTTCGCTCTACCACCCAGCTTAGGCCTCTGCCCACGGCGCGTGGCGCCGGGGTCGCCCGTACTCGGCCGACCACATGACGGCGGTCGTCCCGGCGGCGTCTACTTGATCGATCGCACCGTAGGGGGCACATCCGGAAGGGGTGATGCCCCGCGATCGCTCGTTCGGGCCGCAGCTCCGGGGTGATATTCGCACGGGCGCACCGGCGAGCTTCTCAGCTTTTGCTCGCTCTCTCAGCGGCGCGGTTACCGACTACTCGTCCCCATCACAGCCATTGCGCGGTATTGTAGCACGTTTTCCCTACAAAAGAAGGCGCCCCGGGCTGTTCGCACAATGCGCAGGAACAGCCCGGGCTGCCTCGGCCCGTCAGAGAAGACGGCGCACGGCTACCTGCGCTTCACGGCATACCCCGCCCCCAGCGCCAACTCGCCGAGACCCAGGACCGCGAGAGCACGGAGAGGCGCGCCGTCTCCGGTGTGAGGAAGGGCGGAACCCGCCTGTGCGCCCTTGCCCTTATCGGCGGCAGACGCCCGCACAGGCTCGGCGTCCCTCTCGGCGGGAGGCTGTGCCGCGTGCGGTACGTCGGGGGCGACGGGCTCTGCGGGCTCCTCCGGCACAGCAGGCTCTACGGGCTCCTGCGGGTCGACGGGGTCCTTGGGGTCTACGGGCTCAGAAGGATCCTTTGGGTCACTGGGTTCGTCGGACACCCTCGTATTGGTCACGACGATGGCACCTCCGTACAGGTCATCGGAGAGGTCTTTCGAGACCGAGGAGGTATAGCCATCGGGAACATCCAGCTCCTCCACCTCGATACTCCGCACCTCGACGGAATACCGGTTGACCGATACGAGCGTAGTCACAAGCTCCACCTCCCAATCGTTTTCGGCTGAGAGCACGAGCGTCCAGTCATCATCGGTACCGAGCACCCCGTCCGGCCCCTCAGCAGTGAGGTCGTCGCCCCCATACACATTCACGTAATCGATTGGTTCGCCATATTTTGTGTCCACCGCGTCGAACTTAACGCGCAGCCGTACCGTGTCGGGACGTTTCCCGTCCGCATTGGAGGCGTCGTCCCATTCTTTGATGACCCGGATCACAATGGCGCCGGACTCCTCCTTCGCGAGAGCAGCGCCGGGAAACGCGGTAGCGACAAGAACAGCGGCAATGCCTAACATCGAGATTGCCCTGAGCGCTTTCTTCATCAGCGTCCCGTCCCTTCTGCGTAATCGGGTGCCGGGGACCAACATTGCCGGCACCGTTTCAACAAAGACATTGGAAAGACCATACCGGTCGGCGCGTTCCCTCCCCGTTCCCAGAGGAGCACTTAAGCGGGTAGCGCGCGGCAAAACAGGGTACGGTACCCCATAGCACGCGCATCGCACCGATGCGGACACGCCAGAAAGGAGACCAGCCATGCATATCGTTGCCATCGTTGGGTCGCTCAGACAGGGCAGTATGAATCGCCAGCTCGCCGAGGCGGCACGGCGCACGGTACTCGAACTCGATCCCGCATGCCGCTTCACCCTCCTCGATTGGACCGGTGTGCCGCTCTTCAATGAGGATGACGAGAGGCCCGCACCGGATGCCGTCGCGCGCGTGCGCGAGCAGGTCCGCGACGCCGACGGCATCTGGTTCTTCACCCCTGAGTACAATCACTTCTTCCCCGGCGCGCTGAAGAACCTGCTCGATTGGCTCTCGCGCCCCGTAAGCGCCACCGAGGGCCAGGTGCTCGATGGAAAACCATGCGCTGTGAGCGGTATCTCCGCAGGGGGCAGCGGAACGGCATGCGCACAGGACCACCTGGTCACCCTCGTGTCGTTCCTCAACATGGACGTCATGAACAAGCCGCGCCTCACGATCCCCTTCGGATTCTCGAAGATGGTCGACGGAGCGCTCGAGCTCGGTGACTCCGAACCCTACCTTCATGCGCAGGCAGAGGCCTTCCTCTCCCATATCGCCCGGCGCAGCCAACGGTAGGCCGTCCGTCGCCGCGGGCGGCCCCCCTATCGGGCAGGGCGCGGGACACGCACGTCCCGGGTGCGGCAGCGAACCGCCCCTTGCATCATGCGAACGACGCGATAAACGCCTCAGGCGTGTAGCACGCCACGCCCTCGGCGCGCAGCAAGGCGGCGAAGACGCCGTCGCCGGGCACCAGAACGCCGCTGAAGGTGCCGTCGTACACCTCCCCGACCCCGCATGACGGGCTCCGCGGCTGCAAGATCGCCGCGTCGAGGGGACCGCCCTCGCGAATGCGCGCGAGCTCGCGCGCCGCGCCTGCGCGAAACGCCGCATCGACGCTCGCGCCAAACTCGTCCACCACGGCGCCGCCACGGATTTCCGAGCGAGGCCGCGGGGTCGGGAGGCCGCCCGCCACCTCGGGGCACACCGGCACGACCTCATGCCCGGTGGCAGCAATGAGCTCGATCAGCCGTGCGTTCTCGTTTGACCCGCCGTTGTACTTGCACCGTCGCCCCAGAAGGCAGGCGCTCACCGCGACGCGCATCCTTTAGCCCTCCTGGTCGCGCAGCCTAAGGTAGATCTGGCGCTGGTCGGACCCTTGGGCGGGCTCGTCCAGATCGTAGACGCCCAGCGACTTGATGAAGGGGCGGAGCTTCTTGAACCCGTAGTTGCGGACATCGAAATCCGGCAGGCGCTTGGCGAGCTCGTCGCCGACGCGATCGAGAGCGACCCAGCCCTCCTCGTCGGAGAACTTGTCGACGATGGCGTTCACCGTCTGGCGGATCTTCTTCATGTGGTTGCGGCGCGCAGCACGGCTCATCTCCCCAAAGCTCACGGCATCGGTGGCGGTGCCGGTGCCTTCCGCGGCGCGCGCCCCGCCCGCATCGCCCGGCCGCCGCGCCGGCCGCGGCTCTTCGGGCGCCCCGTCGGCATCGACGTCGTCCTCGCTCTCGTCGGCACGCGAGGCGAAGAGCAGGTCGAGGTACTTGAACTGGTTGCAAGCCGAGATAAAGGGTTCGGGCGTCTTCTGCTCGCCCATGCCGATGACCTGCATGCCGCTTTCGCGCAGGCGCGCGACCAGGCGGGTGAAGTCCGAGTCGGAGCTCACGATGACAAAGCCCTCCACGTTACCCGAGTAGAGGATATCCATCGCGTCGATGATCATCGCCGAGTCGGTTGCGTTCTTTCCCGTGGTGTAGCTGTACTGCTGCATAGGGATGATGGAGTTCTCGAGCAGGCAGTCCTTCCAACCGGCGAGGCGCTGGCTCGTCCAGTCGCCGTAGATGCGCTTGTAGGTCGCCACACCCGAGTTGGCGACCTCGTCGAGGATGATCTTGATGTACTTGTCCGACACGTTGTCGGCATCGATGAGAATGGCGAAACGCGGTTCGCGCTGAGCGTCCATGGCCATGTGCGCCTCCTGTCTGGGGTACCGCGTCATCATACAACAGAACCGGGGCGCCGGAGCACCCCGGTCCCTCGCGGTGCGCGGCGACGCGCGCCCTACCGCTCGCCCATCCGGTGCAAACCTCTCGCTACGGCAAGCGCGCACAGACCCGCCAAAACGAGCGCCGCCACCGCCGCGAGGGGCGCACCGTCTCCGGTCGCGGGCAGGTTGCGTGCGGTTGCCGCCGGTGTCCGAGCCGCAGATGCAGACGCGTGCTGAGCCTTCGCTTGGCCCTGCGACTTGTCGTTCTCCTCCCCATCGGGCAGATCCCCGGGCTTCGGGCCGCGCGGCTCAACGGTTGCCGACGCCTCCGCCGTGATGTCCCAGAGGCCGCGCACCGTATTGGAATAGCTCTTCGCCGGCCCCGCGTAGGTATCCCAATCGGTGATCTTCGATCGATACGTCATCGTGAATCCGCAGGTACCGTAAGCAGCGGGAATGGTGTAGCTAAACGATCGGGACCCCTCCTTAAGGACGATGCTGTCGGTACCGGCGCGGGTCCCGTCCTGGTTGTAGTACACCACCGTGGCGGTGCCGCCGGCAAAGACCTGGTCGGGCCCGAGCTCGTCGATGAGGGTGCTGCCGGCGATATTCTCCGGTTGCGCGCTCTTACCCGCCTCGTTTCCCAAGATCTCCCATTCCACGGCCCCCTCTTCATCCACGCCTAAGCATCGCTTGGTGAGGTAGCGCTTGATGATGCTGAAGCGCACGCTAGAGCTGCGCGCTTCGAGATCGTTGGCAAGGAAGTCTCCGGCAGAAACGCCCGATCCAAGCGCGACCGTGTTTCCCATATCGGTATCGCCCACACTGCCTTGGCCCGTCTGTTTCCAGAACGCGTCGGACACCCTCGTATAGGTATCAAAAGTAAAGACGTCTCCCGGCACGACGGTGGGAAGGGCGGCTCGCCATTCCCGTGAGGAAGGGCGGGAATACGCCGCGAGGGCCGCGCGCTCGGTAACGCCGTCCGCGTGGCGGACCATCACCTCCGCCACGCCGGATTCCGCGATCGCGCCTGCGTTCGCGGCAGAGGTCACCTCGTCATACAGGGGCAGGTAATACATCAGGTAAGGATTATCGGGCGCGGCGCTGACGGTGATCGTGAAGTGCTGCGTCTGCGTCGCCGCATCGTAGCGACCGAGGCTCTTGCTCACCGACACGCCGTTGCGGACGGTCACCGAGCACACGTCCGACACGGTTGCCACGCCCTCGGCTGCTGCGCTGGCGGCAAGACGGATCGTTCGCGCCGACCGCGCGTCCGTTGCGGGCGCCTGCCACTTCTCCGCACTGACCGCGTCGGAAATGCCGTCCACATCGATGCGCACGGTAAAGACGATGCTCACCGTCTCGCCCGCCTGCAGGCTGCCGATATTCCAACCCTTCACGGTATTCGGTGCGGCGCTCAGAGGCGACACGCGGGCGCGTATGTCCGCACCGCCAACCGTGGCACTCGAAAGCACCATGCTCGAGAGGTCGACTTTGCGCTCGCTGTCATCTATGAAGTCGCCCATGACGCAAACGTTCTCGAAGACTTCGCCGGCGTCCCCACCCGCGGTTACCACCATGGTGTACGTAAGCGTTCCACCGGGACCGATGAGCGCATACCCGTCGACCATAGCGGCGCTGCAGTCGACAGAGAGCCTCTTTGCGGTCCCCAACGAAGAATCGTCCCTCGGAGAATCATCTGCCGGCGCGGCGGCGGCTTCGTCAGCCCAGGCCTCCTGGGCAAAGAGGGGTACGGCGGTTGGGGCCACCAGCACAACCAGCGCCGTTATCACAAAAACGAGCACCCGCTCGATTCGTCGCATGCGTCTCATTGCCCACGCTCCTTTGCGCTCGATGCGGTGCACAGTCATTTACCATGCGCGAATCATGTCGCGATAAGAATAGTGGGCAGGAGTTCCGGGGGCGTTCCCCACCCCTCTGTGCCGGTCATACTAAGAGGCTTAATAATTGCTATCGGTGTTGCAACATATGATAGGGCCCCATCCCGCGTGGTATATCACGCATAGCCGAGCTCGGCGGGACACGAGCAGACGCAAGCCGGACCCCCTATGGTCACGCTGTCGGAACGCCGTCAGCACGGCGCACCGCTTAAGCTTTTGGCCGGAGTACGAAGCGGGCACGCGATGCCAGGGCACGGGCCTGCGAACGCATAGATTGGCGGTATACATGAAGACAGACCGAGACACCCCCTCGCGCAGCGGCGACGACCATGATGCGGCGCCGCTCGCGGTCATCCGATTTCAAGCAGATGACGGCCGCATCATCCATGCCGACGAGCGCGCTTGGCGCATTATCGGTATCAGCGACGAGAACACCGAACTGCGTGCGCACATCACCGGGAACATAGAGCGCATGGTCCCCCTCGCGCAGCAGCCGGCGTTCGAAGCGGTGCTGAGCGATGCAGCACGCGGTCGCCCACAGGAATTCGACACGAAGATAACCCGGCCCGATGGAAGCGTGGTGGAGCTCGCCTGCTGGCTCACGTCTGAGCCGGAGGGCGATGCCGGTGCGCCGAAAGGCTGCCTTCGCCTCGCCATCGTGGACGTGACGCAGAAGCGCCGGCGTGCACGCGATGAGCGCAGGCGCGACCGCGTGGGCTACCTATCCTCAGAATACGACATCGTGTTTCTCATCGAGGGGCGGGAGCGCTGCGCGCGCTGCCTGCGCTTTGCACACGATGGGGCCGACGCGCTCCCCCAAGGTCTGCGCATGGTGCTCGATGACGTGGCATCGTATCTCGCAGACCATCTCGCCGCCCCGCAGGCGCGCAAGGCGCTTTCGTCGTTCGTCGCAGCCGCAGCCCATCCCCTTGCAGCCGACGAGGCGGGTCACCGCCGCCTGGTGTTCGCCACGCGCGCGGCGCAGCCCGGCGCGCGGCGCGAGGCGGTCATCATTGCCGCGGAGGGAGGCGATGCCTTTCTCTGCTCCCG
This sequence comes from Candidatus Coprousia avicola, assembly GCA_018715125.1. GTDB lineage: Bacteria > Actinomycetota > Coriobacteriia > Coriobacteriales > Coriobacteriaceae > Coprousia > Coprousia avicola. The sequence continues at coordinate 12,729 of DVMF01000082.1, forward strand.
GCCGATCCTAGGGGCGGAGGAGGACGCACCCTCCCTTCACCCGGTAGGCGACGCCTGGGACGACGAGGCGGTCATCGTCACGGTAAGGGCGCCGGACGAGCGCCAACGCCTCGTATACAGCAACGCCGCGGCGCAGATGCTCTTCGGCAAGGACGTCCGCCAGATGCCCCACGCCTCACCGGAGCGCTTGCTGGCGCGCGCCGGCTTTGCCCCAGAAGCGGCGCGCGCACTCGAGGAGAACGGGTCGACCGGAGCGCTCAAGAGCCCGCAGGGCACCGCATACCGGTTCAGGCTGGATTCCATGCCCGGCACGCCGACGCTGCGCGTCCTCCGCGCCCTTCCCGACACCTCGACCGCCCCTGCAAGCGCGCCGCGGGTGACGATCCGCACCTTCGGTTACTTCGATGTCTTCATCGACGGCAAGCCGATCGCCTTTAGGAGCGAGAAGGCCAAGGAGCTGCTCGCCCTCTTGGTGGACCGGCGCGGCGGCTTCGTCTCGTCGGCGGACGCCATCGCCGTCCTCTGGGAGCACGACCCTCTAAGCGAGCGCAGCCGGACCCGCTATCGCAAGGTCGCCCTCCGCCTCAAGAATACCCTCGCCGCCTACGGCGCCGAGGGTATCGTCGAGACGGAACGCGGAAGACGTCGCATCGTGCCGTCGCGTGTGCGATGCGACCTCTTCGACTACCTCGACCATGCACCGGGTTCTGAAGATTCGTTTCGCGGCGCGTACCTCAGCAACTACAGCTGGGCCGAGGTCACGCTCTCCGAACTCGTATACGCCTGAGCCCGGCATCCCGTACCTGCGAGCATTACCGTACGCAAAGCGCCGCCGGTATCCAAAGCGTGGATACGGGCGGCGCTTTGCGTCTGACTACCATCGCCCCTCGGGCAGCAGGCCTCGATGTCCCGCGGGCACCGCAGCATACGGCGCCCGCGGGAATACTCGTCTTCTGCTTACGCCTGCGGCTTGGGCGGCATGAGCGGGTTCTCGCGCTTCAGGAGCGTCATGAACTCATCGCCGGTGATGGTCTCCTTCTTGTACAGGTAGCGCGCGAGCTCGTGGAGCTTGAACTTGTTCTCGCGCAGCACCTGCAGGGCGCGCTGGTGGGCATCCTCGATCAGCTTCAGAACCGCGTCGTCCACGCGCTCGGCGGTACCGGGGGCGCAGGTGAGCGAGGTGTCCTGATTGAGGTAGGCGTTCTGTACGGTGCCGAGCGCCATCATGCCGAACTCATCGGACATGCCGAAGCGCGTGATCATGTTGCGCGCCAGCTTGGTGGCCTGCTCGATATCGTTGGCGGCACCCGTCGTCATCTCACCGAAGATGAGCTCTTCGGCGGCACGGCCGCCGCAATAGACCGCCAACTTGTCGAGCACCTCCTGCTTGGTGGTAAGGAACTTCTCGTCCTCCTCCACCTGCATGGTGTAGCCGAGCGCGCCCGACGTGCGCGGCACGATGGTGATCTTGGTGACCGGCGCGCCCTCCTTCATGTTGGCGGCGACGATGGCGTGGCCGATCTCGTGGTAGGAGACGACCTGCTTCTCATGGTCGGAGAGCACCGTCGACTTACGCTGCTGACCGGCGATGACGACCTCCACCGACTCCTCGAAGTCATCCTGCGTCGCCCGGTTGCGCCCCTGCCGCACGGCGCGCAGCGCGCCCTCGTTGATGATGTTGGAGAGGTCCGCGCCCGAGGCGCCCGGCGTGGCGCGGGCGATGGCGGAGAGGTCGATGGGCGGCTGCGTCTTCACGTCCTTGGCGTGCAGCTCGAGGATGGCCTTGCGGCCCGCGAGGTCGGGGAGCTCGACGGGGATGCGCCGGTCGAAGCGCCCCGGCCGCAGGAGCGCCGGGTCGAGCGAGTCCGGGCGGTTCGTGGCGGCGAGCACCACGATGCCCTTATGGTTATCGAAGCCGTCCATCTCCGTCAGAAGCTGGTTGAGCGTCTGCTCGCGCTCGTCGTTGGTGGAGAGTCCCTGGTCGCGACGCTTGCCCACCGCATCGATCTCGTCGATGAAGACGATGCACGGCGCCTTCTCGTTGGCCTGCTTGAAGAGGTCGCGCACCTTGGCGGCGCCGCGGCCCACGAACATCTCGACGAACTCGGAGCCGGAGATGCTGAAGAACGGGACGCCCGCCTCGCCGGCGACGGCCTTGGCGAGCACCGTCTTGCCGGTACCGGGAGGGCCGACGAGCAGGGCGCCCCTCGGCAGGCGCGCGCCGATGTCCTCATAGCGCTTGGGGTTCTCCAGGAAGTCGACGACCTCCTTGAGGGACTCCTTCGCCTCCTCCTGACCGGCGACGTCCTTGAAGGTCACCCCGACGTCCTTCGACGCCACGATGCGGGCGCCGCTCTTGCCGAGCCCGCCGCCCATGCCGCCGAAGCCGCCGGAGCCGAAGTTCATCGAGGGGCCGTCATCGCCCATGGCTTTCTTCATGCGGCGGTTGAGCCACCAGCCGAAGAGGAGGAAGATGATGATCGGGCTGAAGTAGATGAGGAAGTAGATCCACGTATTGGAGTTGTTGCTCGGGATCGTGACGTCGAGCGTCGCCCCCGCCTCGGTGATGCGGTTCGTGAGGTCGGTGTCGCTCGGCATCACCGTCGTCTGGTAGGCGACGTCGGTCGAGCCGTCCTCCTTCACATCCTCCTTCAGGGTGTACAGGGCGCTGGCGTCACCGGTGTTGTAATCCACGCCCGCGACCTTCTTCTCCTCGAGGTCGTCGAGGAACTGGGTGTAGCTCACCGTCGTGATCTGCACGCCCCGTCCGATGTTGGGGAACAGCAGCGTGCTCAGCACGAGGTACACCGCCATGGCGATGATCACATAGAGGATCATGTTCCGCCGGCGCTTATGGTCGTCCATTTCCATTGATGGGTCTCCTATCGGGTTGCTGCAATGCTTTGAGGATACCCAAGTACGCAGCCCGTAAACCCACCGATGGGAGACGAGGGGGCCGGCATGGGCCCGACCGGCTAGGAGAACAGGCCCGGCTGATAGTGGTAGTCGTTCGCGACGTGCGGGCAGAGCTGCCAGAACGCGACGGCGGATGCCGCGGCGACGTTCAAGGAGTCCACGCCGTGCGCCATGGGGATGCGGATGGCGAGGTCGCAGCCGGATACCGTGCGCGCCGTGAGTCCCGTACCCTCCGTACCCATGAAGAGGGCCAGGCGGCCGATGGCGCCGAGCACGGGGTCGTCGAGGGAGTGCGAGTCGTCGGTGAGGGCCATCGCGGCGCAGGCGAAGCCGGCGGCGTGCAGGACGTCGAGGCCCTCGCGCGGCCACGCGCGCGCCTCGGCACCCAAGCGCGTCCACGGGACCTGGAAGACCGTCCCCATGCTCACGCGCACGGCCCGGCGGTAGAGCGGGTCGCAGCACGTGGGGCTCACCAAGATGCCGTCGACGTTCAGCGCCGCCGCCGAGCGGAAGATCGCGCCGACGTTCGTGTGGTCGACGATCCCCTCGAGCACGCAGACGCGCACCGGGCGCTCCCCCGCCCGCTCGACGCACCCGGAGAGAAACGCCCCCGCATCCATGAGGGGCGGGCGCCGGAAGGCCGCGAGGGCACCGCGCGTCACCGTAAAGCCGGTGAGCTCCTCCATGAGCGCCATGGGGGCAACGTACACGGGGACATCGCCGCCGACACCCTCGAGCAGCGGGCCCAGCTGCTCGAGCCAGCGCTCGCCCATAAGGAAGCTAACCGGCTCGAGGCCGGCGGCGAGCGCGCGCTCGATCACCTTGGCGCTCTCCGCGATGAAGATCCCCTTCTCGGGTTCGAGGACGCAGCGGAGCTCGCGCTCGGTGAGCCGCACGTACGCGTCGAGCCCGGGATCGGAAAGATCGGTTATCCGGATTACCCTCGCCATCTCAGAGCACCGCGTCCGCCACGCGCTCGATTACCGCGGCGCCCAGATCGAGGGCGGCGCCGAGCGCCGTATCGAGAAAGCCCTCGGAGCGCCTGCCGGCGCGCTCATAGGTCACGAACTCGAACGAGACGCCGGCATCCCCCTCGCCCTCGGCGATGACGTGGCCGCCGTCGACTGACGCGACGCGCCAAGAGGGATCCTCGTCCAAATTGGGGAAGTAGGCGTCCGCAGGGCGCACGCAGTGGTTCTTCGTCACGATGGCGCGGGCGCACAGCGGCAGCATCTGCCGATACACCTCGGCGCCCCCGACGACCCACGCCTCCTCACCGTCCGCGATGAGCGCGAGGGCCGCCTCGACCGAGGCGGCAACCTCGACGCCCTCGGGCGAGAACGAGGCGTCGCGCGTGAGCACGATGTTGCGGCGGTCCCGCAAGGGGCGACCACCCGGGAAACTCATGAGCGTCTTGCGGCCCATGATGACCGTGTGCCCCTTGGTGCAGCGGACGAAGTGGCGCATATCGGCGCGGTTGGCGACCACCATGTCGCCGGCGCGTCCGATGCCCCAATCGTCGCAGACCGCAACGATGGCGGAGAGGTTCGCCCGCGGCGCGGGCGCGGTCGTTTCGTTAAACGGCAATGGGGATTCCCTTCACCTGGGGGCCGGTCTTATAGTCCTCGACGATGAGGTCGTCAGTCGTGAACGCATAGAAGTCGGTGACCGCAGGATTGAGCGACACCTTGGGCGCCGGGTACTGCGGGCGCTCGATGAGCTCGCGGATGATGGGCACGTGCCGGTCGTAGATGTGCGCGTCCACGATCACGTGCAGAAGCTCGCCCGCGACCATACCCGTCACCTGCGCGACCATCATGAGCAGGATCGCGTACTGGCAGACGTTCCAGTTGTTGGCGGCGAGGATGTCCTGGCTGCGCTGCATGAGGCACATGTTGAGCGTGGGGCGCTCGTCACCTTTGGCATGCGTCACGTTGTAGGTGACGCTGTAGGCGCACGGGTAGAGGTTCATCTCGTGCAGGTCGGCGAACGTGTACATGTTCGTCATGATGCGGCGGGAGAACGGCGTGTGCGTGAGGTCGTAGAGCACGCGGTCCATCTGGTCGAAGTCGCCCTCGGGGTAGTGGCTCACCTGGGCGATCTGGTAGCCGTACGCCTTGCCGATCGAACCGGTCTCATCGGCCCACTCGTCCCAGATATGGGAGTTGAGGTCGTGGATGTTGTTCGATTTGCGCTGGTAGATCCAGAGGATCTCATCCATGGCAGACTTCAGCGCCGTACGGCGCAGCGTGAGCGCCGGAAACTCCTCGCGCAGGTCGTAGCGGGCCGTCACGCCGAAGTTCTTGATGGTGTAGGCCGGTGCGCCGTCCTCCCAATGGGGACGCACGCGCTCGCCCTCGGTGGTGGTGCCGTGATCGAGGATGTCCCGGCACATCTTCACAAACTGAACGTCCGCCTTGCTCATGCTAGAACTTCCGTCCCTTCATCTGCTGCTCCATGGCGCGCAGCATGTCCAGGTCGCTCGAGCCCGAGCCGCCGCCCATCCCCGCGAGCGGGTTTCCGCCGCCCATAAGGTTCGCCATGTTGGGCATACCGGGGATGCCGGGCACGCGCATCTTCTTGCCCTTCTTCCCCTTCTTGCCCTTTTTGCCGCCCTGCATCTGCTGCGTCATGGCGCGCATCTTGCCCATCATCTTGTTCATCTCGCCCCAATGCTTCATGAGGTTGTTGACGTCGGTGGGCGTCGTGCCGGAGCCGCGCGCGATGCGGGCGCGGCGCTGACCGTTAATGCACTTGGGGTTCAGGCGCTCCTCGCGCGTCATGGACTGGATCATGGCCTCGTTCTTGTCGAGGATGGACTCGTCCACATCGCCGCCCATCTGCGACAGCGCGCGCTGGCCGCCCGGCAGCATGCCGAGGATGCCCTTCATGCCGCCCATCTTGCGCACCGCGCGCATCTGCTCGAGCATGTCGTCCATCGTGAGGCCCTCGCGGAGCATGCGCTCGGCGGACTCCATCTGCTCGATCGAGGCGGCCTCCTGGGCCTTTTCGATGATGCCGATGACATCGCCCATACCGAGGATGCGCTTGGCCATGCGCTCGGGGTTGAAGACCTCGAGCGATTCGGGCTTCTCGCCCATCGACACGAACTTGATGGGCTTGCCCGTCACGGCGCGGACCGAGAGGGCGCCGCCGCCGCGCGCGTCGCCGTCGAGCTTGGAGATGATGACGCCGTCGAAGTCGGTGCGCTCGGCAAACGTCGAGACGACGTTCACGATGTCCTGACCGGTCATGGCGTCGACGACCATGAGCACCTGATCGGGCTTGACGGCGCGCTTGATGTCGACCGCCTCCTGCATCATCTGCTCGTCGATCTGCAGGCGGCCGGCCGTGTCGACGATGACGACGTCGCGGAGCTTGTCGACGGCCTCGCGGATGGCGCCCTCGGCGATAGCCACCGGATGCGCGCCGTCGCCGCGGAAGACCGGCACCCCGATCTCGCCGCCGAGCGTCGCGAGCTGATCCGCCGCTGCGGGACGGTACACGTCGCACGCGGCGAGAAGCGGGCTTCTCCCCTGCTTCTTCAAAAGGTACGCGAGCTTCACGGCGGCGGTGGTCTTACCGGAGCCCTGCAGGCCCACGAGCATGATGACGTTGGGGATGCGGCTCGAGAGCACGAGCTTGCTCTCGGTCGAGCCCAACAGCTCGATGAGCTCGTCGAGCACGATCTTCACAACGTTCTGCGCGGGCGTGAGCGACTCGAGCACCTCGGCGGTCATGCAGCGCTCGCGGGTCTTGGCGACAAAGTCCTTCACAACCTTGAAGTTGACGTCCGCCTCGAGGAGCGCCATACGGATATCGCGCATCGCGCTCGTGATGTCCGCCTCGGTGAGCTTGCCCTTGCCGCGCAGGCGGTCGAACGTGTCGTTCAGGCGGTCGGAAAGCGAATTGAACATGCGTTGATCTCCCTCGGTACCGATGCTTGGCTCTACGCGCCGACGAGCGCGCGGCAGAATTCGTGCGCGTCGAAGGCCTGTAGGTCCTCCACGTGCTCGCCCACGCCGATACGGTAGATGGGGAGCTTGAGGCTCTGGGCGACCGCGAGCGCGATGCCGCCCTTGGCCGTGCCGTCGAGCTTGGTCATGATGATGCCGTCGAGGCCGAGCGCCTCGTTGAACTCCTTGGCCTGGGTAAGGCCGTTCTGGCCCGTCGCCGCGTCGATGACGAGCACGACGAAGACGTCCATGCCGCCGGCCTTCATCTGGGCGGCGCGCTTGCGCGTGACGTTGACGACCTTGGCGAGCTCGCGCATGAGCTCGGGGCTCGTGTGGAGGCGCCCCGCCGTGTCGATGAGGACGAGGTCCGCGCCCGTGCGGTCTGCCTCGTCGAGCACGTCGTAGCACACGCTCGCCGGATCGGAGCCGCGGTCGCGCTTGACCACGGGCACGCCCGCGCGCTCGCCCCAGACGTCGAGCTGCTCGATGGCGGCGGCGCGGAACGTGTCCGCCGACCCGATGACGACGCGCTTGCCGGCCTCATGCGCGGCGCTCGCGATCTTACCGACCGTGGTGGTCTTGCCCGCGCCGTTGATGCCCACGAAGAGGACGCACGAGGGCGTCTCGTCAAACGGGTCGCGCGCCACGGGGACGAAGATCTCCGCCAGGCGGTCGGCGAGCGCGCGGCGCAGCTGGTCGGCGGTCTTCAGGTTCTTGCGCGCCGCGAGGTCGCGCAAATCGTCGCTCACCTTGAGCGCGATCTCGGCACCCATATCGCCCATGACGAGGGTGTCCTCGAGGTCCTCCCAGAAGGACTCGTCGACCTCTCCGCCGAAGTAGAAGATCTCGTTCAGGGCCTCACGGCTGCGCTCGAGGCCCTGCTGGAGTTTCTCAAAAAAGCCCATCTTATGCGTTCACGACCTTTCCCGTCGCGCGGTCGAGCCGCTGGCTCACCACGCGGCTCACCCCGTCTGCCTGCATCGATACGCCGTAGAGGACGTCGGCGTCCTCCATCGTGCGGCGCTGGTGCGACACCACGAGGAGCTGCGTCTTGTGCCGCAGCACGTCGATGGCATCGAGAAGTTTGGAGAGGTTCGAATCGTCGAGCGCCGCCTCGACCTCGTCCAGCACGTAGAACGGCACCGTGCGCGTCCTGTACACGGCGAAGAGCAGCGCGAGCGCCGTAAGCGATTTCTCGCCGCCGCTCATGAGCATCATCTTGGTGATGCGCTTGCCGCGCGGCTGCGCCACGACCTCGATGCCGGTCTCGGCCGGGTGCTCGGGGTCGGTCATCTCCAGGTGCGCGGCGCCACCCGGGAAGAGCATGCCGAAGATCTCGCGGAAGTTCTCATCGACCTTCTCGAAGGTGGTGAGGAACGCCCGGCGCATCTTGCGGTCGATGGCAGCGGTGATCTTCGTGAGCGCCTTGCGCGCGCTCTCCAGATCGGCGAGCTGCGCCTCGATGTAGTCGGCGCGCTGCCGCAGCCGCTCATACTCCTCCATGGCGACCTGGTTCACGGGCCCCAGGTTGTTGATCTTGGCGACAAGGGCCCTCAGCTCGCGCTCGGCGGCGTCGCGGTCGTCGGGCGCGGGCAGCTTCAGCGCCTCCTCGAGCACGGTGGCGCCGTCTGCCGTAATCGCCTTGATGGCGTTCTCGACCTGCACCTCGAGGCGCCCGCGCGCCACCTTTACCTCGTTCAGCTCGGCCTGGGCCCGCTCGACCTCCGCCTTGGCGGCGGCGACCTCCCCCTTCGCGTCCTCGATGGTCTTCTTGAGGGAGGCGGAGTCCGCCTCCTCGAGCGATGCCTGGTCGCGCAGGCGCGCCGCCCAGTCGAGGGCGCGCTCGGAGAGCGCGGTGTAGCGATCGTGCAGCGGGTCGACGCGCAGGCGCAGCACCTCCAGCGAGCGCGATGCCTGCTGGGTGGCGCGGATCCTGCGGTCAATGCCCTCGAGGCGGCGCTCGAGCTCCGGCACGCGCCCGCCGAGGCTGCGCGAGCGCTCCTGCGCCTGGGCGCGCCGGACCTTGGCGTCGGACAGCTTGCCGGCCGCCTCGGCATCGTCGCGCCGGATGCGGTCGAGCTCGTCGGCGACCTCCGCCATCTGCTGACTGAGGTCGCCCGCCTGCGAACGGGCCTCGTCGCGCTGCCGCGTGAGGACCTCGACGCGCGGGGCGGCCTCGCGCACCTGCTGGGCGGCGCGCTCGCGGCGCTGCGCGATCTGCTGGCGCTCGGCGCGCGCGGTCGCCAGCGACTGCTCCAGGCGTCCGATCTCGGCGATCAGCGACCGGCGCTCGCCCTCGAGGCGCGCGATCTCGCCCTCGGCAGAGCGCTCCTGGGCGCGCGCGGCGGCGACGGCCTCCTCGGCCTCCTGAACGAGCTCCGTCGCGTGCGCGAACACGGCGGCGAGCTCGGGCTCGATCCGCTCCAGCTCGCGGATGCGCCGCTTGCGCTCGAGCGAGCCGGCGGCGGCGTCGGTGGGCGAACCCAGGCGCACGACGCCGCCCGCGCTCACGCGTGCGCCCTGCGGCGTGACGTAGACGACCCCCGGGAGCACCGGGGCGGCAAGCGCGTCTTCCAGGGTATCGACGACGTAGAGGCCTCCCAAAAGCGCGCCCACGACGCCGGCGTACCCCTCACGCACCGCGAGGCGGTCTACAAGCCGGTAGCCCGCCGCGGGAACGGCGCCGGGAGCTGCAAGGTCCCGGCGCGCGAGCAGCGCCTCTCCGGAGAGCTCGTCATCACCGAGCACGGAAGCCGCCGCACGGGTGAGGTCCTGTACGCCGTCCACCACGAGCGCATCGATGTCGGAGGCGAGGAGCATCTCGACGAGGCCCTCGAGCTCCGTCGGCACCTCGATGATGTCGCCGAGGCGGGCGCGCGCGTCGGCGGGAACGGCAGAGGTCAGCTGCGCGGCAAGCGGAGAGGCGGCCGTCAGGCGCTCGTCCAGCCGCCGAGCGCTCGAGAGCTCGGAGCGCACCTCACCAAGATGCGTGCGCGCCTCAGCCTCGCGGGCGCGGCGGTCCCTGAGGGCGGCCTCCGCCGTGCGGATGGCCTCTTTGGCGTCCCCCGCCTGCGCCTTTGCCTCGGACAGGAGGGCGTCGAGCTCCTCCGCCCGCTCCCGGCGGTGCTCGAGCGAGGCGGCAACCTCCTCGGCCCCCTCCTCGATCTGGGAGAGGCGCGAGGCGTACATCTCGTCCTCGAGCTCGGCGTTGGAGAGGGATTCCGTCAGCTTGGCGAGCTCCAGCGCGGCGCTATCGGCCGTGCGCTGGCATTCGCGCTGCTCGCGGCTGAGCGTGGAGAGCTCGTCATCGAGCTCGACGCGGCGCGCGTGCAGCTCGCTGGCGGCGGGCTCGAGTCGCGCGACGTCGTCCTCGGCCACCGCGAGCTCGGCATGCACCTCGTCGAGCTGGCGGCGGGCGTCCTCGAGCTCGCCGGCGACGCGCGTGCGCTGGTGCTCGGAGCTCGAAAGCGTGCCGCGCATCTCGGAGAGGCGCGCCACCATGTTGTGGCCCTTCTCCTCGAGCAGGCGCATATCGGAGCCGATCCGGCCGACGACGTCCTGCATGTGACGGCGCTGCTCGCCGAGGTCCCCTACAAAGAGGCCCTTCTCCTCGAGCATGACCTGCAGCTTCTCGAGCTCGCGCTCCTTCTCGCCCATACGGTACCGGGCGAGCTCCAGCGCGGCGGCGCCCTCCTTGCCCCGCGTCTCGACATCCGACCACTGCTCCTGCAGGCGGCGAAGCTCGTCAACGGCCAGGATCTGCGTGAGCTCGGTGGCGCGGGCGGAGAGCTCCTTGTACGCGCGGGCGCGGTCGACCTGGCGCTCGAGCGGCCGGAGCTGGCGGGTGATCTCGCGCGAGATGTCGCGCGCACGCGTCAGGTGCTCGTCCATCGAGGCGATCTTCTTGGCGGCGCG
>DVMF01000083.1 GCA_018715125.1 Candidatus Coprousia avicola
ATGGGCGTGCACACGGGCGACTCCATCACCGTGGCGCCGGCGCAGACCCTCTCTGACCTCGAGTACCAGCGCATGCGCGTGGCGTCGCTCGCCATCCTCGAGAAGGTGGGCGTCGAGACCGGCGGCTCCAACGTGCAGTTTGCCGTCAACCCCACAAACGGCCGCATCATCGTGATCGAGATGAACCCGCGCGTGAGCCGCTCGTCGGCGCTCGCGTCCAAGGCGACGGGCTTCCCCATCGCCAAGGCGGCGGCGCGCCTCGCCGTGGGCTACACGCTCGACGAGATCGTCAACGACATCACCAAGGCGACGCCCGCGTGCTTCGAGCCCTCCATCGACTACTGCGTGGTCAAAGTGCCGCGCTTTGCGTTTGAGAAGTTCAAGGGCACCGACACCACCCTCACCACCCGCATGAAGGCGGTGGGCGAGATCATGTCCATCGGCCGCACGTTTGAGGAGGCCTTTGGCAAGGCGATGCGCTCGCTCGAGGACGGGCACGCCGGCATCTTGGCCGGCGGGCACGAGGGTGAGGGCATGGACGACGACGAGCTCGCCCAGCGCGTGGCCGAGCCCACGGCCGACCGCGTCTTCTACCTGGTAGAGGCCCTGCGCCGCGGCTGGGGTGTGGAGCGCGTCTTCGAGCTCACCCGCATCGACCGCTGGTTTATCGCGCGCATCGCCGATATGGTGGCCGTGCAGGAATCCATCCGCGGCCTCCGTGTGGAGGATATCGACGCCGACGCCATGCGCCTGCTCAAGCAGTACGGCACCTCGGACGCGGAGATCGCCGCGCTCACCGGCTCGGACGAGCGCTTTGTGCGCGCGTACCGCAAGGGCCTCGGCGTGGTGCCGTGCATGAAGACGGTCGACACCTGCGCCGCCGAGTTTGCCTCCGCCACGGAGTACCACTACAAGACCTACGAGAGCCTCATGCGCCCCGGCGCCGACGCCAAGAAGCGCGTCGCCCCGGACGAGGTCACGCCCACGCACAAGAAGAAGGCCATGATCTTGGGCGCGGGTCCCAACCGCATCGGCCAGGGCATCGAGTTCGACTACTGCTGCGTGCACGCGAGCTACGCGCTGGCGAGCCGCGGGTACGAGACCATCATGGTCAACTGCAACCCCGAGACGGTCTCGACCGACTACGACACCTCCGACCGCCTGTACTTCGAGCCGCTCACGTACGAGGACGTGATGGACATCGTCGATGTTGAGCGTCCGGACGGCGTGGTGGTGACGCTCGGCGGTCAGACGCCGCTCAAGCTTGCCCGCGCCCTCGAGGACGCCGGCGTGAACATCATGGGCACCAAGCCTCGCGCCATCGACCTCGCCGAGGACCGCGAGCGCTTCAGCGCGCTGCTCGACCGCATGCGCATCATGTACCCGCCCGCGGGCGAGGCGCGCAGCTTTGAGGAGGCCGAGCAGGTTGCCGCCCAGATCGGCTTCCCGCTTCTGGTGCGTCCCTCCTACGTGCTCGGCGGCCGCGGCATGATGATCGCCTACGACGCGCCGCACCTGCGCGAGTACATGGCCGAGGCCACCCAGATCAGCCCCGACTACCCCGTCTACCTCGATCGCTTCCTCGAGGGCGCTATCGAGTGCGACGTCGATGCGCTCTGCGACGGCGAGGAGGTCTACATCGGCGGCATCCTGGAGCACATCGAGGAGGCCGGCATCCACTCCGGCGACTCGGCCACGTGCATCCCGCCGTTCAGCTTCTCGGAGTCGCTGGTCGAGAAGCTCCGCGACACGACGCGCCGCATCGCGCTCGAGCTCGGCGTGCGCGGCCTGGTAAACGTGCAGTACGCCATCCAGGGCGAGACGGTCTACGTGATCGAGGCCAACCCGCGCGCGAGCCGCACGGTGCCCTTCATCTCTAAGGCGACGGGTGTGCCGCTCGCCAAGGCCGCTGCCTGCATCATGGCGGGCGAGAGCATCGCCGATTTGCACCTGCCGGCCGACGACCGTGACCTCGACTGGTTCTGCATGAAGGAAGCCGTCATGCCGTGGGGCCGCTTCCCGGGCGCCGACGTGGTGCTGGGGCCCGAGATGAAGTCGACGGGCGAGGTCATGGGCATTGCCAAGAGCTACCCCGAGGCCTACGCCAAGACGCAGCTCGCCATCGACTACCAGCTGCCGACGCCGGATCAGGGCAAGGTCTTCATCAGCGTGAACGACCGCGACAAGCGGCATATCCTCGCCGTGGCGCGCATCTTCCGCTACCTCGGGTTCGACATCGTGTCCACCGAGGGCACGGCCAAGGTGCTGCGCGGCGGCAACGTTAAGTGCGAGGTCGTCAACAAGTTCAGCGAGGGGCATCCGCACATTGGCGACATGATCGCCGCGGGCGAGATCGCCCTCATCATCAACACGCCCTACGGACAGGGCGCGCGCGGCGACGGCTACAAGGTGCGTACCAAGGCCATCCGCCGCGGCGTGACCTGCGTGACCGCGCTTTCCGGCGCCAACGCCTTTGTGGCGGCGATCGAGGCCGTGCAGACGGCCGACACCACCGGCGAGGGCATGGAGGTCATCGCGCTGCAGGACCTGCCCCAGTACGAGGTGTAAGCCCGCAGCCCCGCTCCCGCTCGTCCGCGGTTGCCCTGACGGTGCACCCGCTACCCGCGTCCCCGTCTGCGCTCCGACGCTCCCGGCGTCCTCGCGCAGGCGGGGATGCTTTTTGACTCGCGGTCATATTCCGCCCGGGCGGGGACTCCTTACTGGCCGCTGCCTCGTTCCCGCCCAGGCGGGACCCCCTTTTAATAGCCGCTGCATTCCCGTGTGCGAGAACGCCACTTTTCCCTCTCTGGGAAGGGGCCAAAGCGGCATATCCGCACACGGGAACCAGGCCAAGCAGATGGCGGCGCCCTATAGGGCACGCCGAAGCAGATGATGGTGCCCCCATGCCTGAGTTTGGATGCGCGAACGCTCGCCGCGGGCGCCGCATGGCGCCCCAGATGTAATCCCCCCAACAAAAATGTGATAGAAATAACGCACTTTACACGTTCTTGATGTATGCGGGTGAACACTACCGTTTATCGCCAATATACAGCCGTTTATAGGGGAACTCCCAACTGGGGAACCTTAATTCTATACATGGGGGAGCACGTTTTCCATTAAATAAGCTAAACTGGGTCCAGTACGACGTTTTTGTCTCAAATACGTGCGTCGCGCCCGCGGTTTATAGACGCTGCAATGCGGTCGCGCCGCACGAGCTAGGGCAAAGACGAGGGCGAGGACGGGTGTGGTGTAGCCCGCCGAAGTGTTTGGGGTGGTACATATGCATGTCTCAAGCAAGACGCGCAAGGAAATCAAGCGCAAGGGAGCAAAGGCGTTAGCCGTCTTCCTTGCGTTTGCGCTTACTTTCCAGAGCGTCAATCTGCCTGCGGTGGTGGCGGTAGCCAACACGGCGGCGACAGATGCGCCGGCGCAGGTGACCGATACGCCGGCAACGGGTACGGAGACGACGGGCGAGCAGTCCGCGACGCCGACCGATCAAACCGCGCCGACGGCAGACGCGCCGGCGCCCGCCGAGGAGCCCGCGACTCCCGTGGCGGACGAGACGCCCGTCGACCAGACGGCCGACCAAACGGCGAGCACGGGTACCGACGCCGCAACGGGAACCGACCAGGCGGCGCCCGCCAACCCCGCAGACAATGCGGCGGTAGGAGCACCCACCGACGGTTCGGCCCCGGCAACGCCGGCGGCAGATACCACCGCAACCGTCTCGCTCTCGCTTACCCAAAGCGCCATTACTGTGGGGGAGAACACCTATACCCCCGACAACAAAACCTTTGATACTCCGGCTAACCAGGAGTTGAAGTTTACCGTCGCGCCTGCCGACGGTTTTGCCGTTTCTGCGGTCAAGCAGCAGACCGCCAGCGGCGTCGAGACTAACCTTACGGCTAACGCGGCCGGCGAGTACACCGTCGCCGCCACGGATGTTGCCGATGGTCTGAAGCTCACCGTCGAGACCGCAGAGGTTCCGGCCGAGCCTGCCGAGGATCCCGCCGACGACCCGGCAGCACCTGCCGAGGACCAGCCGGCAGACAACGCCACGACGGATGAGACCACCGACGATGCAACTACCGACGAGACCACCGACGAGGAAGAGGGGGAGTCCGAAGAAAATGCCACCAACGATACGGTGACAAATTCTTTGGAGATTCTTGCAAGTGATATTGCGCAGTTCCTGGCCGGTAACGAAATCGATCAGGTAACGGTAACGGTCAAGAAATCGGATGTTCCCGAATATTCCGGAACGGCGATTATCTCTACAGGGGACATAGAAAGCCAGATATCCAACGTCATTTCGCAAATGAATGACGAGTTGGAAGATTATGAATATCGCGACGCCCGTGTCGATAATACCGTTGTTGTGGGCGTCCATAAGAACGGCGACATGTATTACGTGACGACCGGTGCTGATCAGATTGCTGGAATTGTGATTACTAGCACTGAAGAAGTCGTTTTGATGTTTAATCCCCGGGGAACAACGATACCAGTCAGCTATTCGTACACCCTTGATAGCGCTCCCATACCAGAAGACCAGGTGCCGGGAACAATAATTGGTCCGGAGACGGTTGAGCGAGGGTCAAGCCTTAGCGTGAGCTTTACGGCTAGCGATAACTGGCATTTTGTTAAGAGCGTTACTTTGGACGGAGTATCAGCCACAGAGAGCGACGGCATATTCACATTCGACAATGTTCAGTCTGGGAATGTGGTTGTCAATCTGATTTCGGACACGGACTCGCAGTTTAGCCTGACGTTTGAGGAAAGTTCGAATGTTGAGTTGGGGTACGGCGGCAGGACGCTGCAGTCGGGAAGCAAGAACAACCAAGGACCTCAGACTCTTCAATACACCACGGCGCGTACGCTTCAGTTCACCCTCGAGGGCTATAATGACTGGAGCAGCAACGAAAAAGTGCTGAACAGACTCGACATTACGCTCGGCGGTACAAAATATGCTATGAGGGTGCCCCAGCGTCAGGGAACTTCTGCAACCACGACTCTTGATGACGGCACGACTATTGTGGTTGAAAGTACTGATGGGCGGCCGCAGGGAAATGAGGCTTGGAGTGTAAGGTACCCGGCTTACAGTGTGACCATCACTGCCCCCGATGGCCAGATGCTTCGCGATGAGATT
Source organism: Candidatus Coprousia avicola (assembly GCA_018715125.1). Classification (GTDB taxonomy): domain Bacteria; phylum Actinomycetota; class Coriobacteriia; order Coriobacteriales; family Coriobacteriaceae; genus Coprousia; species Coprousia avicola. The sequence continues at coordinate 5,147 of DVMF01000083.1, forward strand.
GTTGTAAGCGCCAACTGCAGGGATCGTGGGTCTAAAGAGATTTGGGTTTCCGAGCTCAACGGTGTGGAGCCGATTCTTGCGATTGGCAACGATCCACGATATAACGTTGTTACCAACGACAAAGGTGGCGTTGACGGTGAAGGCGACAGAATGCTCGCTGCCGGCATGGATGAGTACGCGCAGTTTGTACGGGATGAGCGTCAAATCGCAACGACCATCACTTTCTACGTTAAGGTTAGCGCTGGTTATAAAGAAGATGTTACTCCAAAGCTAACAGTTCTGGTGGATGGTACCGAGGCAATCTATAGCCTAACTCCCACTAATCGCGATGGCTATGACTATCAATTCTCGATTAACCGAAACGACTCCGGTGAAGATTTCCGCATCTTTATCACGGCCGAAAGGGATGTGGCAACATACGGAGCAAAGCTTACGGGGTATAACGATGGTGACCGCGTAATTGGTGGAGACTGGAGTGAAGGTGACACCTTCGGCGTTGTCGCGGACGACGCTGAGGTTCCAACGAGCGAAAACTCGGTATTCCAAGGCTGGAAGCTGCAGGGGTCTGACGATATTGTCATCAAGAACGGATACCCGTTTGCGATAAACGAGGACACAGCTCAATATGCTCAGTTAGACGAAGAGACGGGCGTGTCCTACTTTGTGTTTGAGCCGGTGTGGGTGGATGTAAGTGAAGCCACTCAGGCACCATATAATATCAACGTTTATTTTGCGGATGATAATGGTGGGTACGGCAATCCGGTTACCATAACTGAATACGGTGTGCCAAACAGGCCGGCAATAATCGATGAAGATACGCTGACAGCTCAACTTGAGGCACTAACGGGGATTGAGGGTATCCCTGCCGATTTAGCTGAAAACTACATTATGGATAGGGCGGCGAGCGAGTTTACTCTCACCGTAACGACCGAAAAGACGGCATCGGTAAATATCTATTACCAGAAAGCCGTAACAGTTCAATTCTTGCCGGGCGATCATGCAGCTGCTGATGAAGAAGGAACGTCGGTAAAGGTTGTAAAGAATAGCACCGTGCCCGCCGGCCGAATCCCCGATTTTGAAGCTGCTGAAAACTATGAATTTGTGGGTTGGTCTTCAGATGACGGTGAGACGGTACTAACTGATGAGCAGGTTGCGCAGCAGAAGATCACCGACAACATAACTTTCATCGCTCAGTGGAGGCAGAAGATCTATGACGGCGACCCAATAACCATTCAGGTAGTGAAGGATGGTCAGCAGATTTCTGCGGATGGTGTCATAACGGTTGATAATTGGAAAGACGGGACTCAGGGCTTTAACGCGAAGCTTGAAGGCAACGTCTATAAAGTTACCTACGTTTATGACAATTTGAACTGCGCTGATATTGAGCTCGGTGTGGTAGTGCCGACGGGTTACGACGTATCGGTTGAGTCGGATGACATGGATGTTAATCCAGGCGTCGTTGATGGAACGGAGAAAAGCTGTGTCATCAGCGGTAGCGGAGCGAGCTGGACGCTGGACAACGTGCCCGGCGGTGCAACGGTTACTGTAAGGCTTACGCCCAAGACCGACGCGAGCTACACGGTCCACTACGTGCTCGACGGCACCGAGACCAAGCTCGCCGACGACAAGGTGGTCGAGGGCGTCGAGTTCGCCAAGCAGTTCACCGAGACCGCCGCGACCATCGACGGCTACCGCCTGGCCGGCGACGAGACCAGCCCCAAGACGGTCACCGCCGGCTACGAGAACAACGAGACCACCTTCACCGCCAAGTTCAAGGCCGACGAGTCCCAGACCTACAAGGTCAACTACAACGCCGAGCAGGGCGGCGCCATCGCCGAGGACGCCGCGACCGTGAACGAGGGCATCCAGGTGCTCGGCACCGAGGGCGTCACCGGCTCCGAGGCCGCGCCCAACCCCGGCTACGCCTTCGACGGCTGGTACGTGGGCGAGGACCGCGTGTCCACCGAGCTCGTGCTCGACGCCGACACCGCCAAGGCCAACGTGAACAAGTCCGGCGAGATCTACGCCGAGACCACCTTCACCGCCAAGTTCTCCGCGATAACTGATAACCTCGTCGTTAATGGATACAGCGACGTCTATGATGGCAACCCTCATGGAGTGACCGTTAAGAACACGCTCGATACTGACGAGGTGCGTTACTTTGTTGGTGAGGACGAGGTTGAGAACGCCTTTACTGACGTGACTAACGGTACCGAGGTGACTGTTGAGGTCTACCGTGATGGCGTGAAAATCTGGAGTGACACTGCTACGGTGACCATCACGGCTCGCCCGGTGACGGCATATGGCTCCACCAGCAAGGTGTATGACGGTTCCGCTGCTCTGCTTGAAGATGTCACGCTCACGCTCGCTGGTGTGGCAGGCGACAGCAAGAGCGGCGTGGTTCTCGGCGACGATCTCTCCGTTGCTTCTATCGCCGCTAGCGATGCTGCATACGCTATGGCCGACAAGCACGAGGATCTCTCGCTCGTCACAGAGAACGCCGGCGGGCTTCTCGCGCTGACTGGTCTTTCTGGTGGTGATGCAGCTAACTACACGCTCGTATCTGTTACCGCCCTCGGCTCCATCACTCCTCAGTCCATTACCCCTGGCCCTGATCCGGATGACAATCCTGACCCATCCTACAAGGGTGTTGAGATTTCTGATCCCGCCGATCAGGTGTACGACGGCGAGCTCCAGGAGCCAGAAATTACTGTTAAGGACTCTGATGGCAACTTGCTCACGCGTAGCACTGATGGCGGTAAGACCGGCGACTATGTCGTTACCTACGGCAACAACCTTAACGCTACCGATGATGGCGATCTCGCCACGGTAACCATCACGGGCATCAACAACTATAAGGGCGAGGTAACCAAGGAGTTCAAGATTGCTCCTGCTACTCTGATCGTTACCACCAACGGCGCGAGCAAGGTCTACGATGGAAAGCCGCTTACCGATGATGGCTATAGCATCCAGACCGTTGGTGAAGATGGCAATCCCTTCGACGGCATGTACGAAGACGACGGTATTACCATCAAGGTGACGGGCACGCAGACCAATGCCGGTCAAAGCGACAACGACTTTGAGATTACCGATTGGACGAACACTGAGTCTGGTAACTACACGGTCGAGGAGAACCTCGGTAAGCTGACGGTATTCCCGCAGTCCATCGATCCGGAAGATCCCGATCCGGACAACCCCGACCCGGACGATCCCAACCCGGACGATCCCGATCCCGAGAACCCGGATCAGCCGTTCTTCACGGGCGCCACGGTCAACGATCCTCAAAACACTGTGTACAACGGCACCGATCAGGCATGGCTGCCCACGGTCGTGAGTGACGAGGGTGTGACCCTCACTCAGAGCACGGACGGTGGCGAGACGGGCGACTACATCGTCTCCTACGGCAACAGCACCATCAACGCCGGCCACATCGTGGTGACCATCAAGGGTTGCGGCAACTACGCGGGCACGGTTACGCGCGAGTACACCATCTTCCCGGCCACCATCAGGGTCCATGCCAACAACCACAGCAAGGTCCAGGGCCAGGCCGATCCGTCGCTCACTTCTTGGTACGAGGGCGCCGTGGCCAACGAGATCCCCGGCTGGACTGGCTTCATCTCCCGCGCTGCGGGCGAGGCCCCCGGCCAGTACGCCATCGGCCAGAACACGCTCCGGCTCGCTGACGGCCAGAACGGGTTCCTTGAGAGCAACTACACGCTCGAGTTTGTGGGTGCCACCTTTACCATTACCCCGGCGCCCGTAACGCCGGACGGCGGTGACGACACGCCCGTCACGCCGGTGACGCCGGTCAACCCGGTGCCTGGTCCGGACGACGGTGCGGATGACGCCACCGACGACGCCGAGACCGAGACCATCACCGATGACGATACCCCGCTTACCGAGTCCATCGAGGACGACGACACCCCGCTTGCCAGCGGGCGCGAGGATCGCGATTGCTGGGTCCACTGGTTCATGTTTGTGGGCCTCGCGGTGAGCGCCATCTACTACATCGGCGCGCTCGTCCACCGTCGCAAGTTCACCGGCGACCTCAAGAGCTACGAGGACTCCGTCCTCAACCCCGACGACCAGAACCGCGCGTAAGGAGGGATAGAGATGAAGAAGTCCAACGTGATTATCACCGTTGTCCTCGCCGTGGTCTCGGCCTTCCTGCTGTGGCTGTGGTACTGGCTCGGCTTTAACGAGGTCGACTCGCCGCTCGATCTGGTGGTGAGTGTGGTCTGGTGGGCTGTTATCGCCGCCGGCGTGGTGCTGGTGTACCGCTCTGAGCAGAAGCGCCGCCGCCAGGTGCGTACCGTCTACCTGGCGGACGGTCGCTACTACAACAGCGAGGCGGGCCTGCGCACCGTGCAGGCACCGCTTGCGGCCGTCGACGCCATCGCCGTGGTCCTCGGCGCGCTGGAGTACGACTTCAGCAAGATGAACGCGCCCGATCAGTCCAAGCCCGAGGAGCGGGTGGACTGGCGCTACGTGATCCATACGGACAAGTTCAAGCCCGCCCGTACCGATGACAACGGCAACCGCGAGAACGAGACGTGGGAGGGCGACGTGGTGACCGTCGCCACGGGCGACACGCGCACGTTTGCCTCGCGCGAGGAGCTGGAGAAGCTCATCGCATAGGCGCGCGTCAGAGACGTCCCATAGGGCTTGCAGGGCGACCCTCGGAAGTTCCGGGGGTCGCCCTTCTTGTGTCGCCGCTGGGCGCCCGGCGACGACACGCGACAGGTGTCGCGACACAAGGCGACACCTGCCGCGACAGAGGGCGACAGATTGTCGTCCAAGATTGGTTGCAGAGGGAAAGCTCAGCCCAGACCCAAGGCGCGGTTCAAGCGCATACCGGCCACGGTAGCGCGCCGTGGCAGACGTGCCCAGCTGGTATGATGAGAGCAAGCTGTGGGGCGGGCCTCAATTCTGCCTCGCGGCGTATAGGTACGGTTGGGCGGCCGCGCGGGCGCGGTGGCTCTCTGCACGGAGGGCACCATGGGCAAGGGGACTCGCAACATAGCTAAACAGCTCGGGCGTATGCGCTTGGGGCTGATCCTGCTCGTCTTCTTTGTGGCGCTCGCCCTCGTGGGCGGGCAGATTCTGCGCTCGACCCTCCTGCAGAACGCGCACGAGTCCAACACCGCCCTCTCGCGCTACTATGCCGCAGAAACCAACAGCTCGCTCACCATGTACCGCGCCCTGTTGGAGTTTGGCACCGAGTCACTCGACTCCCGCAACGAGCAGGGCAACACGTGGGAGGAGCTCGAGCGGTGGGTGCGCCTGTTCTGCACGCGCCTGCGCTCGGTGCTGGGTGACGAGGCTATCAACGTGTACGGCGTGGTTGACGGAACGCCGCTTACGGTAGGCGATTGGGATGAGATGGCGGGCACCGGGGGAGGCGCGACGGGCATCTCGGCAGACACCTCGACCGGCGCCTCGGCAGACACTGCCACCGATGCGTTGCCCGCCATCGATGTCACCACGCGCGAATGGTATCGGGCGGCCATGGCAACGCCTGGCGAGACCGTGTTTACCGACGTGTATGAGGACGCCCTCACCGGGCAGAACGTGGTGACCGTGGCATGCGCCGGCAGTACGGGCAACGTGGTCTTGGCGTTTGACCTGTACCCCGAGAACTTCGTCTTCCAATACGAGCAGCAGGACTTGCCGGAGGGTGCCTCGTTCTTCTTGTGCGACGGTGTGGGGAACATCCTCTACAGCGAGACGTCGCTCACCCATGAGGACGGGCTCGACGCCTACGTACTCGAGCTCGTCCACCGCATCGAGGCGGGCGAGCTCGAAGACGCCACCTCGTACGTGGTCGATCTCGACGGGCGCGAGCGCGCCGTCGACTACAGCCGGCTCGCCAACGGCTGGTACTCCATCGTTACGGCGCCGCGCGCGGTCATTTTGGGGCGACTCCAGTCGGTCGGGGTGCTGTTTGGCATCATGGTCGCGCTGTTTGCGGTGCTTCTGGGCGCGCTCGCCGTGCGCGACATGCGCCGCGCCCGCACCATGGAGCGCACCAACGAGACCGTGCGCGTGCTGGGCAACAGCTACTACGCCATCTACCTCGTCAATTACGAAGAGGGCACGTACGAGATGATCAAGGGCTCCGACTACGTGCGCCGGCGCATCCCCAAGCGCGGGCCGTACGAGAGCCTGCTGCGCACCGCCGCCGAGGTGATCGAGCGCGACACGTTTGAGGAGTTTGAAGAGAGCTTCTCGGCCGATAACATCCGTATGCTGGTGGCGGGCCGTGTGCGCGACTACGGCGGCGACTTCCAGCGGCGCTTTGGTGACAGCTACCGCTGGGTCAACGTGCGGGTGCTCTACGACGAATCGCTCGATCCGGAGGAAGTGGTGCTGTGCTTCCGCGAGGTCGACCAGGAAAAGCAGCGTCAGCTGCAGGAGCGCCACTATTTGGAGGAGGCGCTCGAGAGCTCGCGCGCGAGCATCAAGACGCGCCAGGCGTTCTTTAACAACATGAGCCACGACATGCGCACGCCGCTCAACGGCATCATCGGTCTGACGGAGCTGGCGCGGGCGCATACGGACGACCCCGCCGCGGTGGCCGGGTACCTCGACCGCATCGACCGCTCGAGCAAGCAGCTGCTCGCGCTCATCAACGACATTCTGGACGTAGCCCGCATGGAGCAGGGGAGCGTCTCGCTTGCTACCGAGCAGATGGATCTGACGCAGGTGATTGACGACTGCGCCGAGCCGTTCCGTCTGCAGGCGGCGCGCGAGGGCAAGTCGTTTGAGCTTTCGTGCGACGTCGCCGACGCCCACGTGCTGGGCGACCCTCTGCGCATCAGCCAGGTGCTCAACAACCTGCTCTCCAACGCGCTCAAGTACACCGATCCGGGCGACGCGGTTCACGTGCACGCCGAGCAGCTGAGCGACGCCGAGGCCGAGGGCGGTGTGGCGACGTACCGCATCACCGTGAAGGACACGGGCATTGGCATGAGCCCGGAGTTTTTGGAGCACCTGTTTGACCTGTACGCGCGCGAGCAGCGGTTTGGCACGCGCGAGACCGTGGGCACGGGCCTGGGGATGCCCATCACCAAGAACTTGGTGGAGCAGATGGGCGGCACGCTCGAGGTGCAAAGCGGGGTCGACCAGGGGAGCACATTTACCGCAACGGTGCCGTTCGCCGTGGTGGCGGAGGGTGCGCATGCGGGCGATGCGGTGCCCGGCCCGGCGGGTGGGAGTGCGGTGGCCGCTGCCGATGCGGTGCCGGCCGCCGCGGAGGCCGCGTCTCCCGGGGGCGCCGCTGGGGCTGCCCCGCGCCCCCGCACCGACACCGCCCCGCGCCCCGCAGCCTCGGCTACGTCGCATGTCGCGGCGCCGGCACCTACGGCAGAGGAGCTTCTGGCATCGCTTGCCGGCAAGCGCGTGCTGGTGGCAGAGGACAACGCCATCAATATGGAGATCGCAACCGAGATGCTCGGCATGGCGGGGCTCGAGACCGCGCGTGCCTGGAACGGGCGTGAGGCGGTCGACGCCTTCGCCACGAGCGCACCCGGTTACTTTGACGCGGTGCTGCTCGATATGAAGATGCCCGAGATGGATGGCTGCGCGGCGGCCCGCGCCATTCGCGCACTCGATCGGCCGGATGCGATTGCCGTGCCGCTTGTTGCCGTGACGGCTAACGCGTTTGCCGAGGACATCGTCGCCACCACGGCCGCGGGTATGGACGCGCACGTCTCGAAGCCCATCGATTTCAGTTTGCTCTGCCAGACACTGGCAGAGCTCATGGCGGCGCGGGGCGACGCCGAGGCGCAGGCGGCTGGCGGGTCTTCGCAGCCCGCACGCGGCGGTGATGCCGGATGAGGCGCAGCGACACCCTCGGCTCCCGCTATAGGCGTTTCTGCGCGCGCCGGCGCCGCTTCTTTACCGAGGACTACCCGCGCGTGATAGAGCGGAACTTTCGCAACGTGCGCGCCGCGTGCCTGATGGCCTGCGCCATCGCGGCGCTCTTTACCCCCGTGGCGGCGCTCTGCGTCCCCGCGTGGCACCCGAGCGTCGCCCACTATGCGCTCGCGCCTATCGCGCTTGTGCTCTACGGGCTGATGAGCGTGGCGTCGCCCCGCTTGGCAACACGCCCCTGGGCTGCGGCGGCGGCGTGTCTGGTGGTGGAGGCGCTGCTGCTTGTAGCCATCGGTCTTCTCGATACGGTTTTTGCCGCAGGGCGCGTGGGCGTGCTCACACAGCCCGTCGGCATTGGCCTCGGGGTGCTCATCGCCACACCGTGGGGGCTGCCGCTCGGCGTGCTCGGACTGACCGATGCTCTCTTTGTGGCGCTCTCGTTTGCGACCAAGCCGCTCGCCGCCGCCGAGACCGACCTCTTCTCGGTGTGCGTGGGGTTTGTGGTCGCCATCGCCGTTGCCCAGCTCGCCCTCGGGCTGCGTCTGCAGGACTTTGACGCCCGCGAGCGCTATCGCGAGCTCTCCGAACGCGACGCCCTCACGGGGCTCCTCAACCGCGGCGCGCTGGCGGCGGCTGCGGCGCGACTGATCGGCTCCGATGCGGAGCAGGCTTCTGGCGGGCGGTCCGGTGCGCACGCCAGCGCGCCCGTCAGCCTCATCATGGTGGATATCGACGCCTTTAAGCAGGTTAACGACAACTACGGACACGATGCCGGCGATGACCTGCTCCGTACCATGGGCGACATTCTGCAGGCGTCGTTTCGCGCGACCGACGCCGTCGGGCGCTTTGGGGGCGACGAGTTCATGGTCATCGCGCCCGGGCTCACGGACCCCGCCGTCGCGCGCGCCAAGCTCGCCCGCGTGCAGGCCGCCTTTGGCGAGCGCGGCTCGCACCAGGTAGGCGCGCCCGTCTCGTGCAGCTGCGGCGTGGCGGTGGCGCCGGCGGGCGCCGCGTCGTTCGAGCGGTTGTTCCGTGCGGCGGACGAGGCGCTGTATGAGGTGAAGCGCGCCGGCAAGGGAAACGTTGCCGTGCGAGAATATACAGAGCGGGAGCCGGGGGAGGACCGCCGGCGCCGCGGAGAGGGAGGCGAGGCCGTTGCCAGAGAGCGATAACCTCGACAAGGGCGCGGGCACGCTGCTCATCGTCGACGACGATGCCATCAGTCGTACCATATTGGCCGCGCTGTTTGAGGGCGACTACCGCATTGTGGAGGCGCAGGACGGCGCCGCCTGCCTCGACGCGATCGAGCGCGAGGGAGACGCGGTGGTGGCGCTCCTGCTCGACGTGATGATGCCCGGCATCGACGGGCTTGAGGTGCTTAAGCGCCTTGCCCCCACAGGGTTTCTTGCGCGCACGCCGGTCTTCCTCATTACGGCCGAGCGCACCGCCAAGGTGATGGAGGAGGCCTATCGGCTCGGCGTGATGGACGTGATCGTCAAGCCCATCATCCCCTTTGTGGTGACGCGCCGCGTGCGGTCGGTCATCGAGCTGTTTGAGAGCCGCAAGCGCTTAAGCTCAACCGTGGAGGACCAGCGCCAGCAGCTGCTCGAGCGCGCCGAGCGCATCATCGAGCTCAACGTCGGCATGATCGAGGCGCTCTCGACCGCCATCGAGTTTCGCGATGGCGAGAGCGGCGACCATGTGCGGCGCATCCACGATATCACGCATCTGGTGCTCTCCGAGACGCCGTTTGGGCAGGGCTACGCTGCCGAGGACATCGATGACATCGCGCTCGCCGCCATCATGCACGACGTCGGCAAGATCGCCATCCCCGACGCCATTCTGTGCAAGCCGGGGCGCCTCACGCGCGAGGAGTTCGAGGTCATGAAGTCGCACACCGTACAGGGGGCAGAGCTTCTGGAGCGTATCCCGCAGATGCGCAGCATGGGCGCGTACCGGTACGCTGTCGATATCGCCCGGCACCATCACGAGCGATGGGACGGGCGCGGCTACCCCGACGGCCTTGCGGGCGACGAGATCAGCGTGGCGGCGCAGGTGGTTTCGCTCGCGGACGTCTACGATGCGCTGACCAACAAGCGGGTGTACAAAGCGGCGTTTACGCGCGAGGAGTCGCTCCGTATGATCGCGGACGGGGAGTGCGGCACCTTTAACCCCGAGCTCCTCTCATGTTTCTTTGCGGTGGAGCCGCAGGTCGCCGCCCTGTATCAGGTTCCCGCGGCCGATAGTGCACATAAGCCGGAGGGCGATGCCGTATCTGATCCCCATACGACGATACCCCCTGTCAACTAAGGAGAACGGTCATGGATCTTGCGGTACTGGAGCGGGCGGGCATCGATACGGAGGACGCCCTCAGCCGTGTTATGGGCAGCGAGGCGCTGCTCATGCGCCTGCTCAACACCTTTCTAGAGGACGATAACATGGCCAAGCTTGAGGCCGCTGCGGCCGCAGACGACGCGGAGGCGGGGCTCGAGGCGGCGCACGCGCTCAAGGGCGTGACGGGAACGCTCTCCATGACCGAGCTCTATGCCCTGACGTCGTGCCAGTGCGAGCTTATCCGTGCGGATGACTGGCCGGCGGCGCGGGCGCTCACGCCGGAGGTCGCAGAGGCGTACCGCAAGGTGGTTGCGGGCATTGGGGCGTGCGGGGAGTAGGCCCCGGGGGCTGCCCCCGCGCCTCGCATGGCTCCAAAGGGCGTGCGGGTGCCTATAACTAACCCCCTCTGGACAAAACGTGCATCGAAATAATAAATGACCCCTCATTGAGGGCCACCAGGGAGGCGTTGTCGCTCGATGTTCCGCCCCACTTGCCCCTTTTTCGCGGTTCGAGCGCCCGAAAAGAGGCCGTATCGCCTTTCGCAGGCGATTGCACGGCCGCTTTCTAGGGGGTTATTAATTATTTCGGTGCGTGATTTGTCCATAGGGGGTTAATTAATTACGGAATCGGGCGGCTCCAGCGGCCCGAGTTGATGCGACGCGAGGGGCGAAGCGCCTCGCGTCGTGTCACCAGCGGCGCCCCTCTTCCGGCTGCTTGTGAAGATTTGGGGCAGCGGATGATAGACATTAGACATATTATCCTATTATGAGCAAGATGCAGCTCGCCTCACCGACGAGAGTAGTCAAGAAACAACACCACCTAACAGGCTGGTTAGAAGTGGTATAAGAACAGTCAGAATCCCGTTAGGTGACTTACCGCTATCTGGCACCATGGTGGATAACTTCATGTAATCATCTTATGAATAGTGCCCTATAGTACGGGCATGAGCATCTGCGTGTACGGCATATCAGCTCTTGAGCTGTATCGGGCGAGCGGGAGGCTCCTCCCTGATTTGCTCGACGGGCCCCGGGTCAAGACCCTCGCGGGCCGCTCCCTGCCGCCGCGCGGCTTTCTTCAAGATGACATGGAGCGCGCCGGCGTGAGGACGCGGCCCTATCATGTGCTGGTCTCCGAACCTAATGCGTGGCGCGAGCGCGAAGACGTGGTGTGCCATAAGCTGTCCGGGAGCGTGCCGGGCGCGACGTACCTTCAGGCGGCCCGCGATCTGCTCGTGGTCTGCCCGGAGCTCATGTTTGTCGAGCTGGCTGCATCCGGCGCATACGATGTGCTCGATTTGGTGGAGATCGGCTACGAGCTTTGCGGGACCTATGTGCTGGACGGTTCGTGGGATGGCTTTACCATTACGAATCGGCAGATCGCCTATGCGGGCGGGCTGCGTGCGATGGGAGATGCGTGGAGTCCGCGCCGCGGGGCGCGGCTCGCGCGCGAGGCGGCGCGTCTGGTGCATAACGGGGCGCATTCCCCGATGGAGACGGTTGTCGCCATGTTGCTGTCGTATCCGCAGCGCTATGGCGGCCTCGGGCTCTCGTCGATCCAGCTCAACGTGCGCTGTGAAACCCCCGACGGGCCCCGCCATCCGGACATACTGATTCCGGAGGCGGGGGTGGTCGTCGAGTACAAGGGGCTGCGCTATCACAGCGCCGAGCAGGCCGCTCGCGATGACCGGCGGCAAAACGCCCTGGTGGGAGCGGGGTATGCGGTCATCAACGTATGGTACGAAGACGTGGTGGAGGGCCATCTGTACGAGCGGCTGGTTGCGAGCATCTTCCGCGCGCTGGGACGGCGCCATCGCCCGCGCGCCGCCGCCTTCGAGGCGAACCAGCTTCTCTTGCGGCATCGGCTGCTCCCGCGATTCCGCGCGCTGCAGGGTGGTTGCGATGCGCAGCGGGCGGGCGCGCAGGCACAAACGCGCGCCGGCGCCCCGCAGGGCGCCTTCGATGAATACCTCGACATCCCGTAAGGGCGCCTCGCCGCGCCGGTGTCGTGTCGCGGCGAGATGCCGGCTACAGCCCCTCGGCGTCGAGGCGAAGCGCCAGCGCCTCCTGGTGGATGGCGTGCTGCAGCGCAACGCTGCGGTCGATGGTGCCATCTTGAACGAGAGCGAACAGGCTCTGGTCCATCGTGCGCATGCCGGCGTCGCGCCCGGCGGCGATGGCGGAGTCGATCTGGTGCGTTTTGCCCTCGCGGATCAGGTTGCGGATGGCGGTCGTGCTCGTCATGATCTCAAACACGGGCACCACGCCGCCCGCACGCGCCGGAACGAGCTGCTGGCTCACGATAGCCTGTAGCACAAGCGAGAGCTGCAGGCGAATCTGGCGCTGCTGCCCCACGGGGAACGCATCCACGATACGGTCGACCGTGCCCGCGGCGCCGGTGGTGTGCAGGGTCGAGAAGATGAGCTGCGCCATCTCGGCGGCGGTGACGGCGGTGGAGATGGTCTCGGGGTCGCGCATCTCGCCGAGGAGGATGACGTCGGGCGCTTCGCGCATGGCGGAGCGCAGCGCCTCGGCGTATGTGGCGACGTCGGTGGGGACCTCGCGCTGCGTCACGATGCAGGTGCCATGGCGGTGCACGTACTCGATGGGGTCCTCCATGGTGATGATGTGGCCCGCGCGCTCGTGATTGAGCTTATCGATCAGGCAGGCGAGCGTGGTGGACTTGCCGGCGCCGGCCGGGCCCGTAACGAGAACGAGGCCGCGGGTGAGCTCGGCCGTTTTGAGCACGGCCTCGGGGATATGGAACGCGGCGGGGTCGGGCAGGCCGAAGGGGATGACGCGGATGACCGCGGCGAGCGATCCGCGCTGGCGGAACACGTTGGCGCGGAAGCGGCCGATGCCCGGCAGCGCAAACGAGAAGTCCTCATCGTGGTTGCCGCTCGTAAGGAAGCGCTCGACGTCGCGGTGGGCGACAGCGAAGATGGCGCGCACCGCGTCCTCGGTGTCAGCCGGCATGAGGGACGCGTCTCCCTCGCGCACCTGGCGCCCGCCGGTGCGGTAGGTGAGGGGCAGACCGGCGACGATGAAGACGTCCGAGGCGCCAACCTCGATCATGTGCTGCAGGTATTCGGTCAGATTCATGTCAGTCTCCCATCCAAAGCGTGTCGGTGGTGTCTTCGGTCCAGGTGGTGGCGGGCTGCCAGGACGTGATGGTGAGGGTTGCGCCCGAGTCCACGGCAAAGGTGACGGTGAGCGTGCGTCCGCTCGGTGCCGCGACGGTGAGAACGAGGGCGGCGTCGGCGACGGTTGGGTCCGTGCCGGCGGTTGCGCCCGTGCCTGTTGTCGCCGTTACGGTGGTGCCGGCGGGCACGGACGCCTCGGTGCGGGCGGCGAGCTCGGGTGCCGCGGCCGCGAGCGCGCTCACCGCGTCCTCCGGTGCGGTAGAGGGCGTGAGCGTGGCGAGTACGTCGGCTGCTTCGGCGGCAAACGCCTGCGCGACGCGCTCGTTGGCGTAGTCATCCTGCGTAAAGGATGCCTGCCGTGCGGCAAGCGCGGCATCGGCGCGCGCCGTGGTGACAGAGAGCACGGCGAGTACGGCGAGGCAGAGCACGATGACGAGCGTGAAGATGCTGATGGGACCCATGCGCACCGAGCCGGCGGCCGGCGCCTCGCGTCTGCGGGTTATCATGCCGCCTCCTCTCGAGATGCGCTGGCAGCGACATAGCGCGCGGTGTCGAGCGTGTAGAGCGCCTCGCCGCCCGCGGCGCTCTCGGCGTTGGTAGCGCCGGAGGCACCCTCGGCGGCACCAGAGCTGACGGCACCTTTGCCCGTCTCCTCAGAGGTATCAGCCATGCTAACGCTGATAGTCGCGGTGTAGAGAGTCCCCGCGGCGCGCTTCTCGGCCGCAACGTCAACCGCTACGACGTAGAGGTCGCCGGTCTGCGTCCCCGCTTCCTGGCGGACGTGGGAGACGGGGTCGTCCGTGGCGGCAAAGGCCTCGGCGGCGTTCTGGGCAAGGGTTACGGCCTCGGAGAGGCGGGCCGCCCGCGCCTCCTCCGCGCGTGCGGAGGCAAACAGGCTCAATACCACGGCGAGAGCCGCCATGAGAAACGCGACGAGCACGAGCGCTTCGATGAGAAAGGCCGTGCCGTGCCAGAGCGGCGGGCGGACGCGCGCGGCATCGTGGGCGCGGGGGGAGGCATCACGCGTGCGGAGGGGGGCGACGGGCATCAGGCGCCACCCCCTTCGGCCGCGGAGTCGGCATCTGAGCCGGCAGCGTGCGGCGCAGCGGCGGCGGGCGCATCGGTAGCAGCGACGGACCCATCGGCAGAATCGGCCCCCGCGGCGGTGGCCGGCGCTTCGAACGGATCGGCCGAGCGCAGCGCAACGCGGGTTGATGCGTCATCGGTGGTAATGGTGAGCGCACTCGCGGCGACATCGAGCGCGACCTCGAAGCGCGCGGTCTGCGCGAGCTCGGTGGCGCGGGCGGAATCATAGGGTGTGCCCGCGGGGACGTACTCCTCAACGAGCGCGCCGTCTTGCAGGTAGAGGCGCGTCTCAAACGTGCCGCTCGCCAAGCGCTCCGTCATGACCAGGCTCTGGCCGCCGCCGGGGGCCTCCTCCAGGCGGATGGCCCCGGTCGCGTCCTTTGAGCGGACGATGTTTGCCACCAGCGCCCCGGTAAGTCGGGCGTCGCGCGCTGCCGTACCCGCCGCATGCACGCGGCGGTACACGCCGACGCCCGCGACGAGCGCCAACAGAAGCGCACCTACAAACAGCAGGAAGAGCGCTGCGGTAAACACGTGCTGCGCCGCCCCGCGCGTCTTGGGAGTGCGGGCGCTCATCGGGGCACCACCACAACGCTCGGCGCCACGTTGGAGGCGAACGCCTCGTAGGTGATGGCGAAGTCGTCCTTATTGACGGCGAGCCCGTAGTGCTCCTCGAGATACTCGATGGTGGAGGGGTACGAGCCCTCGACCGCGCAGCACTGCGCCGCGGCCGCGAGCACCGCCTCGCGCACGCTCTCGCACGCCTGCGCGCGCGCCTCCTGCGCGGCAAGGCTGATGCCCGCCCCGCCTGCGGCGAGCGCTGCCGCGAGCGCGACGATCGCGAGCGCAACGCGCCGCCGCCTGCGCCCTGAGCCTTCGGTGACCTCGTGATACATGGCCTCGCCCCCTTACCCGACAGATCCCATGATGCCCACGAGCGGCAGCATCACGGCGATGAGCGTCGCGCCCACCGACACGGTGAGGAATGCGGCGAGCGCGGGCTCGGTGCTGTTCACCACGCGATCGATGCGGGCGAGGGCGTCGTCAAAAAACGTCCCTGCGAGCGTGTCGAGCACCTCGTCGGTTTGGCCGGCGCGGGAGCCGACGGTGAGCATGCGGGCGTAGACGGGCTCGAATACCTGCGCCTCGGCGATGGCCTGGGCGAGGCTCGCGCCGCGGTCGAGGTCGGTCATGGCGGCGTGCGCCCGCTCGAGGCGCGCGCGGAGCTCGACGTGGTCGACGGTCGCTATGGCCTCGGCCATGGCCTTGTCGGTATCGAGGCCCGCCGCGGTATAGGCGGCGAGGGCGGTGGAGAAGCGCGAGAGCGCGAGCTGGTACATGGCGCCGCGCGTTAGGGGCGCGCGCTCGAAGAGGGCGACGAGGCGCGCCTGCCCGGTCGTGGTGCGGCTTGCGACGAGCGCGGCCAGCGCGGCGATCGTGATGGCGAGCGTCACGCCGAGCGCCGTCCACCCCGTCACGACCGCCGCCGTCACGAGGCCTGCCGAGCCCGTCGTGAGGGTGCCCGCCAGCCCCTCGTATACGTCGATAAACACGGGGAGCACCGCGCCGACGGTAAGCGCGAGGATGACGCACATGACGCAGAGGAGCGCGGCGGGATAGCCCACGGCCGCGCGCACCCGCGCAAAGACGCGGTCCTCTTCGTCGTAGTAGGCGGCAAGGCTCTTGAGGACGTTCTCGAGCCGGCCCGCCTTCTCGCCCACGGCAACGAGGCGCACGGCGTGGGCGGGAAACGCGCCTGTTGCCGCAAGCGCGCCGGAGAGGCTCTCCCCGCCCGCGAGCGCAGGGTAGAGCGCGTCGCACACGCGACGAAAGGCGGGGTCGGCGAGGTTTTCGCCCAGCATATGGACCGCCTCGTCGAGGGTGATGCCCGCGCCGAGCATGAGGGCAATGTCGTCGCAAAAGACGCTTATGGCGCCCGGGGGGAGCGCCGCCTGGCCCGGTGCCGGTGATGTGCGGTGCGTGTCTGCCATCGTCGTTTCTCCTGCCTCGTCGGGGTGTCGCTAATAGGTGTAGCGGTCGGTATAGGAGCTGCCGTCGCCCACGGTGTCGCCCGCGCCCGCCGCGGCGAACGTGAGGTCGACGCGCGTCCAGGTGTCCGGGTCGATGTGGAAGCCCACCGTCGTCCAGCTGCCGTCGATGTACACCATGTTCCAGGCGTGATAGACGCCGTCGGGCGAAACGTAGCCCGTGATGATCTTGGTCGGGATGCCCAAGCTGCGCAGCATCGCCGCCGCGAGCGACGCGTAGTCGAAGCAGATGCCGCTTTTTGCCGCGAGCGTGGCGTCGGGGTCGGGGACGTAACCGGTGGTGCCGCTGACCTCGGCCGCTTTGTCGTGGTCGTAGGTGATGTTGTCGACGACCCATGTGTAGACCGCGCGCATGACGTCGCCCTCGTTGGCGGCGCCCGCGGCGAGCTCGCGCGCCTGCGCGACGGAGGCGCTCGCGTCCGTAAAGGTGCAGAAGCGGTTGGGGTGGAGGTAGGGCTCGAACTCGCTGGCGAGCGCGACGGTTGCCTCGGCGCGGGCGATCTCGACGTAGTTGTTGCCGCTCGTGTTCTGCATGATGCGGAAGGTGTAGGCGCCGTCACCCATGTTGAGCGGTGCGAAAAGCGGCGTACCGTCACCCGCGAGGTCGTAGTTGTAGCTCATATCACCCGCGCTGACCTGCAGCTTGAGACGGCTGGTGCTGACGGCCGCAGCGGCGACATAGCCCTCGGCCACATGCGAGGTGTCGATCTGCCCGCCCCCGCCGGTGGTTGCGGCCGCGGCGTCAAAGGTTACCGAGGAGACGGCGGCGGGCGCCTCGAAGGCGGGGCCGCTCGTCTCGCCCGCCTCGACGTTGCCTGTTCCCGACCCTGCGCCGCCGCAGGCGGTGAGCGCGGCCGCAAGCACCAGGGCGAGCGCGCCGGCAAAAGCGCGCCTGAGGGCCGCCGCCGTGAGCCCACCGAGCCGTTCCCGCGCGCCGGCGCCGTGTCGTGCTATGTGACGAACGTAGGCCAAGGCAGCTCCTGCGGGCGATGGGCATTGTTGCCCGCTATTATAGCGTCACCCCCGCACCACAATGGGCCGGCGGCACGGGTAGGACCGCCGCCGCGTTCTCGTCGGCGCGTCCCTCGTCGGCGCGCCCGCCGCTCCGGCGTTCATTCCCGCCCGGTCGCGGCGATCTTGCCGTGTCGCCACATTCCCGTGTGCGGGAACGTCGCTTTCGCCTCTCTGGGAAGGGGCCGAAGTGGAAAATCCGCACACGGGAACCCGACCAGGCAGATGGCGGCGCGCCGTAGAGCGCGCAAAAGGAGGATGGCGCCCCGTATCCGTGGTGGGCGCACATACCGGTTGTGGCGCGCCGTCCCCTTGCGCAGTCTTTACAGGGGCGTTTCGTGTTGGTCGCGGCAGGGTGCTACGGTTGGGGGCGCTCGGTCTATACTGGTCGTGATGTAACCGACAGCAAGGAGGCCACATGTCCGAAACCGCAGAGAAGACGCCGCTTGTGGGCATCATCATGGGATCGAAGTCCGATCTTCCCGTTATGGAGGGCGCGACAGCCGAGCTCGAGGCGCTCGGCGTGCCGTATGAGCTCGTCATCGCGAGCGCGCACCGCACCCCCGACAAGGTTCACGAGTGGGCGGCGTCGGCGGCCGACCGCGGCATGAAGGTCATCATCGCCGCTGCCGGCAAGGCGGCGCACCTGGGCGGCGTGGTGGCCGCCTTCACGCCGCTGCCCGTCATCGGCGTGCCGATGAAGACGAGCGACCTTGGCGGTCTCGACTCGCTGCTCTCGATGGTGCAGATGCCTTCCGGCGTGCCCGTCGCCTGCGTGGCCATCAACGGTGCCAAGAACGCCGCCATCTACGCGACGCAGATTCTGGGCGCGACGATGCCGGAGTACCGCGCGGCGGTCGAGAAGCTGAAGGCGGAGATGGCCGAGGCGTAAGCGCTGCCGACGGCAACGGGCCGGGCGCGCCCGCACCGCGGCGCGGAAGGATGAAGCATGGCTGAATATCAGGGCAAACGGTTCAAAAACGCCGCGGGCGGCACCGAGGCTCCGGGCGCCGGCGCGCATCGCGCACCGCAGGGTGCGGCGGGACGCGCCGCCGGTTCGCAGGCCGCTGGCGCGCACGCTGCCCCGGCGCCCGGGCGCCACGACGCGTCTGGGCAGACGTCCGCGCAGCATGCCGCGCCCGTACAGGGTGCGCGCTTCAAGCGCCCCGCCTCGGCCGACGCGCCCGCGTCTCGGGTTTCCTCCGCTCCCGCATCGCAGCAAGCGGGCACGCGGTTTAAGCGCAGCGCGCCTGCCGGGACCCCTGCAAGCGCGCCCGCCCATACGGCGGCGCCCTCGCCCACGCCTGCGGCCGCGCCCGCAAGAGCCGCGGCGCCCGCGTCTGCAGCCGCTCCCTCGCACACGGCGGCGTCCCCGCAGACGCCTGCGGCGCCCCGCGTCCGCGGCGTCGTGCCGGTAGGGCACGCGTCGGTGGCGCCGCGCGCGGCAGCGGGGTCGGGCGGCGGCGCCGTCCCGCCCGTGAAGCCGTCGCGCTACGGCGCCGGCAGCGCAGACGGGGACCGCGGCGACGGACCGGGTCGCCGGCGCCGCCGCATCCTGCCCAAGTTGCTCGTCGGCATCGGTGTCCTGCTGCTCCTCGTGGCCGGCGGCATGCTCATCCACACGCTGTGGGGCTACCATCAGGCGGAGGAGACGTACGGCAGCCTGGCGGAGTACGCGCCGGTGAGCGATACGGAGAACTCGGGCATCCCGGTGGTCGATTTCGATGCGCTGCAAGAGATCAACCCCGACATCGTCGGCTGGATCTACGTGCCGGGCACCAACATCAACTACCCGGTGGCGCAGGGCGGCGACAACACCACCTACCTGAACCGCCTGTTTGACGGGACCACCAACAGCTCGGGCAGCATCTTCCTCGACGCCGACGCGACGGCGCCCGGCATGGTGGACCAGCAGACGCCGGTCTACGGCCACCATATGAACAACCAAAGCATGTTCTACGAGATCGATGACACCGTCGATCAGGCGGCGTTCGACGGCATCGAGGCGGTCTACTACATCACGCGCGATGCCACGTATCGCTGCACGCCGCTTATGACCTGCGTGATTGACGAGACGTTCCTCGAGGCGCGCCAAGCGACCTTCACCGATGCGGCGGCCTTCACCGCCTATCTCGAAGAGATGCACGGCTTTGCCCGCGCCGAGGCCGCAGACGCCGCGGACCGTATCGCCTCCGCGCAGCAGGTGCTCACGCTCATCACCTGCTCGGGCGAGCTTCCCGGCCCCGACCGCACCGTTATGGTGCTCACACTCGACGAGACCATCCCCAACCCGTAAGCTCGGGCGCCGAGCGCCCCCTTCCCAACGAGGAGACCCATGGCAAAGGAATCCCCCTCCCTCGACGCGTGGATGCGCGAGGCAAAGGCCGACCCCACCGCCGCCCAGTGCGGCATGTACCTCGCCCATAACGGCGTGGTGCGCGTAACGCCCAAAGCCGAGGTGCGCGGCGTCGAGACCGGCGGCGTCAAGCCCGGCGAGCGCGTGGCCACCCTTACCTTTGGCTATGACCAAGACAAGGTCGACGCCGCCATTGCGGCGGCCCGCGCCATGCCCGGCATCTTCTATGTGCGCGTCTGGCTTAACGAAGGCGAGCTCTCCGTGGGCGACGACATCATGTACGTGCTCGTGGGAGGCGACATTCGCCCGCATGTGATCGAGGCGCTGCAAACGCTCGTGGGAACCCTCAAGAACGAGTGCGTAACCGAGCTCGAGCACGCGTAGGCCGCCGGCGGACCGTTGTTTGTCCGCCAAGCGCCCCATTCCACCGCCGTATGTTGCAAAGGTAAGGAATTCCCAATCATCTGGGAACAAAGGATGCATTAGGCAAGTCTTGTACCTGCGCTTTTTATTAGGATGCAAGGCTCGTTGCCCAATCAATCGAGTGGAATTCCTTACCTTGACGCGCCTGCCGCGTCAATCAACCACACGCACCGCCGTTTCGCGCTGTTGCGGCCATTGCTTAGCGCGTGGTTTGTGCCCGTCGCTGCATTCTTAGATGATTTTGACCAGTCGCGTCTGGTCGCAACCCGCTGATTGCGCGAAGATACCGGGAGCGTTTGCAGCGAACCTTGATTCTGCGCCAAATGCTGTTAGGCTCCGAATATGGAGACCGTGGCCGACATATCCGCTTGGGCGTATGCCTGCACTCCTCCGCTGGTGCGGGACATCGTGATCCCCGACGAGCGCGCTGTCGCTTCGCCGCCCTACGGCGCCGGTTATCCGGCCGACCTCCTCGTATCGCGCGGGCGCCCTGGTGAGTTGATGGCGCGGGTTCGCGGACGCATGCTGTCTGACCTGAAGGGTCTCGAACCTCCCCTCTACGCGATGCGTCCGGGGGCGGTGGACGGCACCCCCGGACGGCTGATTTCCTGGCATCGCGTTTCGTCGTGGCTCGCGTTCCGACATTGCGAGGATATCGGCAACGGTCTGTATGTCGTGCTTCCCGAGTATGCGCTCATGCAAATGGCGCGCAGCCTGTCGCCCGCGCGGCTTGCGCTGCTGATGTGCGAGGCGTGCGGCATCTATACGCTCGTGCCTGAGACCGCTCGGGTTGAGCTGGTGGTGCGAGACCTGGTCGAACAGGGCGTCCTGAGGCCGGAGACGGTGCTAGGCGGAGATGGCAGTGTCCGCGAATTCGCCGACGACCGCGGCGTCCGCGTCGCATTTGTGGACGCATGGGGAGAGGATTTGGGCTGGCAGCTCTGCTTTGATCGCATGGGGAACCCCACGAATCTCTGGAAACGTCCGCCCCTTACGTCTCATGCGCGTCTCGAGCAGGTGGTCGCAGAGCTGAAGGGCGCTCGCGGCATACGAACGGCGTCAAGAGCCCTTGTGCTTTCACGCGATGGTCTCGGGTCGCCCGCTGAGTCGCGCGCCCTCATGATGCTGTGCGGGCCCGTGCACGAGGGCGGAGAGGGGTGGCCCTGGCCGTCGATCAACCGCCGCATCGACTTCGACGAGCAGGCTAGGCGCCTTGCGGGCACCACGTACGCCATCGCGGATGCGGTATGGATGAAACAGAGAATCATTCTCGAGGTTAACGGCTTTGGCTCCCATGCCGATCGACAGGGGTTCCATGAACAGGAGGGTCGCACGGCAGCGCTCGAGCATATGGGATTTACCGTAGTGAGCCTCACGTACCCGCAGATGGAAGACCTGGAATTGTTCGAGGCCCGCACGCAGACACTGGCGGAGCGGCTCGGATTTCCGATGAAAAGCCGGACGCGCGCCTTTCTTACTCGCCGCGAGGGGCTGCATCGGGAGCTGTTCGATGGCGATTCGGGGATGTTCTAAGGCAATACGGCCTAAAAGAGCGTCGAGGTAAGGAAATGCGAGAGGGTGCATCAGTAGGCAGAACTCACGCCGCAGCAAAATCGCAGGTTAGAGTCTTGCATGTTGCGTGCGTATACGGGACCAGAATCAGAATTCCTTACCTTGATGCACTTTTTATCTGTGAGAGCGCCCGCAGGCGCAAAAGCTACTGCGCGGCGGTGTCCGAACCCACGCGGCTCGAGCTCTCCGGCGTGATGGTCATGCTCTCAAAGCGGTTCTCCATGTACTCGTTGTCAAAGTTGCGTGCGTAGAACTCCTCCACGGGCGTCGTTCCCGCCGTGCCCGAGAGTCGCTCGAACCAGCAGTCGAGCGCCTGCAGCGTCATGATCGCGTTGATGAGCATGAGTACGGCGCAGAGCGCGGTGAAGGAGTAGCGGATCTTCCAAGGGATGAGGTTGATGAGCTTGAGCAGACGCGGCAGACACAGCTTGATCCATACAAAGCCCAGACCGCCCCACATGAGCATGAACGGCGTTGAGGTGCGGCCTTGGAAGATGGTGGCGACGGGGTCGGCGACGCCGAAGATCATCGTCCCGGTGTAGTCCCAAGCCACGGCGCCAAAGGCTGTCTGCATGAACCAGCTCACGAATGCCTCGAACACGCCGCCGATGACGGCGGAGACCACAAAGATGATGATCGGGTTCGACTTGTAGAAGCGGTTGAGCGCGATGGTCATGAGACAGGCGCCCACGCCGTAGATGGGCGAGAAGGGTCCAAAGAGCAGGCCGGCGCGGTCCTGGTAGACACCGGGATCGACCCAGACCATGTGGTAGATGACTTCGATGATGAGGCCGAGGATGCTGCAGACCACGAAGACCCAGAACAGGTTGAAAAAATTGAGCTTAATAAAGCCCGTGCCTTCGAGATCGCGACCGAGCATGCCGCGCGCGGCGGCCTCGCGGTCCTCCAGGTCGCGCAGATGGCGCTGCAGTTTGCGCTCCTCGTGAAGCGAGGGGTCGACGGTGACGGAGAGGGCGATCAGGATGATGAGCTGCACGCCCGGGCGGATGAGCTCGGCGCCGATGCCCTGCAGCATCATGAGCACGAGAATCTCGACGATGGTCGTTACGATGAGGATGTGCGACACGAGCGCGGCGCGCCGCCGATGGTTACGCAACAGCGTGATGCCAAACACCACGAGTGCGATGGCGTTGGCCACCGCGATGACGATGCCGATGGTAAAGATGATGAGGGTGAGGGTGGGGTCGAGGTTTACGCTGAGTCCGGCGGGATCGGTGATGAGCGCCCAGCCCCACAGCACCATAAAGAGGGCGAGCACTGGCGCGGTGACGATGCCGTCGATGAGGCACAGCACGCCGTAGATTCTGGCGGCGAGCGACAGCTTGCGCGTCTGTTCGGGCGTGGGCGTGTCGGGGTTGAGGTCGTTGCCGGGCAGATCGTAGTCGGGTAGCGGCGCGTCAGGTGTGGGCTCGGTCATGGGGACTCCTCGGCGGGTTGCCCCGCCAGTCGTTCGATATGCGTGAACGCTATGGTACCCCATGTGGCAGCCGTGCTCGGCGTGCCATAATTAAGCCTTTCTGAGGACGGATGGCGCAGGCCCGCGGCGACGGCGCGGCCCCGCGCTTTGAGGCTGAGGACGGCGACCATGATGCAATACAGCGAGATGGGCGAAGGACGTTTTCGCGGGACTGCCCCGCGGCACGACGGCGCGCGATGCGGCGCGCAGCACGACCGCGCAGGATATGACGGCGCACCGCGCGCCGCCGCGCCGGAAGACGATGCGCTGCACGAGGAGTGCGGCGTCTTTGGCGTCTGGGCTCCGGGGCGCGACGTGGCGCGCCTGACCTACTTCGGCCTCATGTCGCTTCAGCACCGCGGGCAGGAGTCCGCGGGCATAGCCGTCGGCGACGGCGGCACCGTTATGGTCCGCAAGGAGCTCGGCCTCGTAAGCCAGGTCTTTACCGATGCCGACCTTGCGGCCCTGCCCGGCCAGCTCGCCATCGGCCACGTGCGCTACGGCACGGCGGGCGCCAAGAGCTGGGAGGCCGCCCAGCCGCACCTTTCCACCATCAACGACGTGATCATCGCGCTTGCCCACAACGGCACGCTCGTCAACACCGACGAGTTGCGCCGCCAGCTTATCGACCTCGGCGTCAACTTCCTCTCCAACTCGGACTCCGAGGTGGCGGCGAAGCTCATCGGCTACTTCACCCAGCGTACGAGCCACCTGCGCGAGGGTATCCGCAAAACCATGGAGCTCGTGCGCGGCGGCTACGCCATGGCGCTCATCAACGAGCAGGCGCTCTACGCGTTCCGCGACCCCTTTGGCATCCGCCCGCTCGTGTTGGGCTACCTGCCCGCCAATGATCAATCTGGGGACGGGGTTGTTTTGAAGCATGCTGAGGCCGAGGGCGCTGCCGCGGGTGCCGCCGGCACCGCGCCGGATGGCGTCGCCCACACCCTGCCCGACCGCGTCGGCGGCTGGATCGTTGCCTCCGAGACCTGCGCGCTCGACATCGTGGGCGCCACGTACGTACGCGACATCCGCCCGGGCGAGATCCTGCGCATCTCGGCGGAGGGCCTTGTCTCCGAGCAGGGCGTGCCCGCCGCGCCGGAGGTGGCCGAGTGCATCTTCGAGCAGGTGTACTTTGCGCGCCCCGACTCGCTCATGGGCGGCAAGTCCGTCTATGCCTGCCGCTACGACATGGGCCGTCAGCTCGCGCGCGAGGCGCCCGTCGAGGCGGACATGGTTATCGGCGTTCCCGACTCCGGCCTGCCCCCGGCGGAGGGGTTCGCGCGCGAGAGCGGCATCCCCTTTGGCGAGGGTCTCATCAAGAACCGCTATGTGGCGCGCACGTTCATCCAGCCCACGCAGGAGCTTCGCGCCCGGGGAGTTCGCATGAAGCTCAACCCCCTGCGCGACAACATCGCGGGCAAGCGCCTGGTGGTTATCGACGATTCCATCGTGCGCGGCACCACCATGGTGCAGCTCGTCCATATGCTGCGCGAGGCGGGGGCTGCCGAGGTCCACGTCCGCATCAATTCGCCCGAGGTGACGTGGCCGTGCTTCTACGGCATCGATACCGACGTGCAGTCCCAGCTCATCAGCGCCAACAAGACGCCGGAGGAGATCTGCGCCTACATCGGTGCCGACTCGCTCGCATTCCTCTCGGTCGAAGGGCTGCTTGCGTGCGTGCCCGCCATCGGGGAGCCCCTTGCGGATGCGGAGCCGTCCGGCGCTGCCTGCCCCGCGCGCGGCTACTGCACGGCGTGCTTCACGGGCGTTTACCCGGTGGCAATTCCCGAGAGCTTCGGGCGTGACAAGTTCATGCCCGGCTACGATCCCTGCAATCTGACGCAGGCGACAGCACTGCCGCGCGACGTGGTCACCACAAAGGATCGCGACCGCAGCTGGGAGTCTGCGCACCGCGCGTAGCGTCGTCGTCGGGCGCTGCCAAGCAGCGAGCGCGTAGCGTCGTCGGGCGCGCGGAGAGGCCCGGCCCGAAATGCTCGGCGAGCAGGCGCGTGCGGTCGCGGTGCACCTGCTATGATTTGTCTATCTGAGAGTTTCTCCCGAAAGGACCGCCGATGAGCGAGACACCCAAGCATGTGACCTACGAGGACGCCGGCGTCGACACGGCCGAGGGCGGCCGCGCCGTCGACGCGATTAAAGAGATGGTGGCCGCCACGGCGCGCCCCGAGGTCATCGGCGGCATCGGCGGCTTCGGCGGGCTCTTCTCCGCTGCGGCCCTCAAAGACATGGAGGACCCCATCCTCATCAGCGGCACCGACGGCGTGGGCACCAAGCTCGTGCTCGCCCAGCTGCTCGATCGACACGAGACGGTGGGTCAGGACCTCGTCGCCATGTGCGTGAACGACATCCTCGCCTCGGGCGCCGAGCCGCTGTTCTTCCTCGACTACGTGGCCATCGGGCACATCGAGGCCGCGCACATGGCCCAGATCGTGAAGGGCGTGGCCGACGGCTGCAAGCTCGCGGGCTGCGCGCTCGTGGGCGGCGAGATGGCCGAGCACCCCGGCGTCATGCGCCCGGACGATTACGACCTCGCCGGCTTCACCGTGGGCGTGGTCGACCGCCCGAAGATGCTCGACCCGGCCGACGTGCGCCCGGGTGACGTGATCTTGGGCCTCGCCTCCACGGGCATCCACTCCAACGGGTATTCGCTCGTGCGCAAGGTCATCGGCGTGGACGGTATCGTGCCGGGCACGCCCGAGGCCGCGGCAAAGCGCGCCGAGCTGGAGCAGCCGCTCGAGGCGCTGGGCGGAGCCAGCTTGGCCGACGCCCTGCTCGCGCCCACCCGCATCTACGTCAAGCCCGTGCTCGAGGCGCTGCGCGGCGGCGCGGCGGGCAAGGTCCACGCCATCGCCCACATCACGGGCGGCGGTATCACCGAGAACCTCAACCGCGCGCTTGCTGCGGACGTCGACGCCGTGGTCGATCGGCGCGCCGACGGCAGCTTTGCGTGGAACGTGCCGCCCGTCATCTCCTACATCGCGCGCGAGGCGGGGCTTACGGCGGACGAGGCCTGCAAGACGTTCAACATGGGCGTCGGCCTGATGCTCATCTGCGCGCCGGAGGACGAGGCCGCGGTTACCGCTGCGCTTGAGGCCGCGGGGGAGCATCCGTTCCGCGTGGGCACGTGCGTCGCGGGTACCGGTAAGGTGGTGTACGCCGATGAGCGCTAACGAGTCTGAGCGCAACGGCGCCGCGCGCGACGACGAGTACCGTCGCCTGGTAGAGGAGGCGGGCCTGCCGCCCGAGGCGCTGCCGACGGACGCGTTCTTTACGGCCAACGTCGACGCCGAGCTCGCCCGTGCGGTCGCGCAGGCAGCTGGCGCGGATGCGGACGGAGATGCCGCGGAGGCCGCCGCGCCTCAAACGAGCAATCAGATTCAGGCCGCCCGCGCGACCGCACGCGCCGCGGGCGAGCCCTTAGCCCCGCTCACCATCGGCGTGCTCGTCTCGGGTTCGGGCACCAACCTGCAGGCGCTGATCGACCGCATCGCCGACGGGACCTTGAACGCGCGCATCGCGCTCGTGGTTGCGAGCCGCCCCTCGGCTTATGGCCTCAAGCGCGCCGAGGCCGCCGGCATCCAGACGCTCACCCTCTCCAAAGAGGTGTACGCCGATCCTATCGCCGCGGACGAGGTCATTGCCCACGAGCTGCTCGCCGCGGGCGTCGACTACGTCATTATGGCCGGCTACATGCGCAAGGTGCACGCGCCGCTGTTGGCGACGTTTCCCGGGCGCATCATCAACCTGCACCCGGCGCTGCTGCCGAGCTTCCCGGGTGCGCACGGCATCCAGGACGCCTACGACCGCGGGGTCAAGGTGACGGGTGTGACGGTGCACATCGCCAACGCCGCCTACGACCAGGGGCCCATCATCGCGCAGGAGCCCGTGCGCGTGGAGGAGGGCTGGTCGGTCGACGAGCTCGAGGCCGCCATTCACGCGGTCGAGCACCGGCTGTACCCTGAGGTGGTCGAGCTGCTGGCCGAGGGCCGCGTTCAGGTACGGGAGAACCTGACGGTGGCGATTTCGTAACAAGAGGCCGCGCGGGCATGTGCGCGGCGCGGGCGTAGGGAAGACGCCAGGCGGTCCGCGCGGTGCGCCGGCTGCGGGGGAGGACTGCGCTATGGCTGCGACGGATCGCGAACGTACACATCGGGGCGGGGGAGACGCTCGTCCCCCGCGCCGTCCTGCCGCTGCGTCCGGGCGCAAGGGCGCCGCGTCTGCGTCCACCGCGCGCCCCCATGCCTCCGGCGGCAGGCCAAAAGGACCGGGCCGCAAGCCCGCGCCCGCCGCGCGTCCGCACGCCTCCGCCGGCGCGCCGCCCCGCCGTCCCGCGGCATCGGCGCATCCCGACCGTCCCCGTCGCGAGGCTGCCGCCCCGCGCCCCGGCGCGCCCCACCGCCGGTCGGCCGCACCGCGCGCCGCGGCACCCAACGGTGCCCGTGCGCCGCGACCCTCGTCGCGCCGGCGCGACCCCGCGCGCGTCAACCGCACGCGCTTTGGGTATCCCACGGTAAGCGAGCGCCTCGCCAAGAGCGCCGGCCGTGTGGCGCCGCGCCGGCGCAGCGTGGTGGGCTCGACGGTCCAGCATAACGGTTCGCTCGGCTACATAGGCCGCGGGCCCTTCGGCCGCGGCTCCTCGCAGCGCCGGGCAGCTCGGGCGGGCCTGCTCAAAGTCGCGCCGTACGCCCTTGGGGTCGTGGTCGCGGTCGCGCTGCTCTGGGGCATCGGCTCGGCGGTGCAGGGCGGCTGGAGCCCGCTCGCCTTTCTGGTCCCCGCTCCCGCCCCGGTTGAGCTTACCGGGGCCGCCCGCGGTATCGCCGGCGCCCTCGAGATGCCGCCCGAGCAGTCGACCCTGCAGGTGCGCAGCGGCGGTGCGCGCGTGCTCACACCGGGCCGGGTGACGGCCACGGGCACCGGCCGGGTGACGTTCTCGGCCGTCGGCGACAACCTCGCCAACGAGAACCTGCTCGCCATCGCCGACGCCGCCTCCGGCGCCACGGGCGACGGCCAGTACGACTTCAACGCGTTCTACGACGGCATCCGCGATGAGATCCAGGGGTACGACATCGCTTTCGTCAACCAAGAGACGACGCTCGGCGGCCCCGATCGCTACGGTTACAACGGCTATCCCTCCTACAACACGCCGGATACCATGGCCGATGCCCTCATCGCCGCCGGGTGGGATGTTATCTCGCTCAACACCAACCATACCTACGACACCGGCGAGCCCGCCATCCAGCATAGTCACGAGGTGTGGGGCGCTCACCCCGAGGTGCTCACCATCGGCAGCTACGCCACCGATGCCGCCCGCAACCGCGTGCAGCTCGTGGAGTGCAACGGCATGCGCATCGCGTTTCTCTCGTACAGCTACGGGCAAAACGGCTACGACCAAAGCGAGCTTCCCAACGATTATTACGCCGTACCGTACGTGCGCGAGGACATGCAGGCAGACGTCGCGCGCGCCCGCACGGTGGCGGACGCCGTGGTGGTCTACATGCACTGGGGGACGGAGTACGAGCACGAGCCGAGCGCCACGCAGCGCACATGGGCGCAGGAGCTGGCCGATGCCGGCGTCGACCTCGTCATCGGCAGCCATGCCCACGTAATCCAACCGATGGAGTGGCTCGAGGGCGCGGGCGGCAAGACGCTGGTGGTCTACGGCATGGGGGACCTGTGGAGCGGATACGACTCATATCCCGAAACGATTCTCTCGGGCATGATGACCTGCGATATCGTCAAGCTCGATGCGGACGCCGCCGCCGAGGCGGGTCGGGGCGTCGCCATCGAGAATGTCGTCTGGCACCCGCTCATCGAGCATATGGAGGGCGGGTCGGATACGGTGTATCTCGTGCGCGACTACACGGCGGCGCAGGCCAATGCCAACGAGCTGCTGGCCGACGTTGTGGGCGACCGCTACTCGTGGATGTGCGACCTGAGCCACCAGGTCATAGGCGAGGGCTTTACCATCGATCTCTAGGGCTCGCGCCCCTCCTGCCCGCGCCGGGCGTAATAGCCCGCAGCACGCCGCCCCGCGGGTCGGGGCGGCGTGTCGGTCTGTCCCGCGCCGCCTACCCCGTGCGTGCGACCGCTCACCAGATTGTGGGTATGCAGACGCTGCGGGGCGGGCTTACTAACCCTATAGGGTACTATCCGCCGGCGCCAGCGCGGCGCCCGTCTCAAGGAGGAACATCATGGGTCGTAAAGTCGAGGAGCCGCTCGAGATCGATTTCGAAGGACTTCAGGCGTACCTGCGTTCCAAGACGCGCGTATTTATGGATGTCGACGGGGACGAGTACTACATTACCCACACGGACGGGTACTGGCGCGTGCAGGATTGCGGAAAGTTGAACGACAAGGGGCGCTTTACCGATTGCTCCGAGCTCGTCGCCACTATGCCTGAGGTCATTGAGCTGCCGTTCCGCGACGGCAAGAGCATTCACGACCTGTTTGACCAGGCCGTGTTCTACGAGTCCGATCAAGAGGGCTGGGAGTAGCCCCTCCCTTAGGCGCCCCCTCCCCGAGGGTGGGGCGCGGCGTCTTATGGCCCCGCATGGGCGTGCCGTCCCCTGCGTTGCGCGCCGAGCACCCTCACCATAGGCCCCCGGCCGCCGATGCGCTTGCGTGTCGGCGGCTTTTTTCGTGCGCCGATGCAACCCTGTGCGCGGGGGCAACCCTGTGCGCCGATGCGGCCCTCCGTTTGCGCGTTCTCGTGCGGTGCTCCCCTCCGTTAGTGCGCTCTTTTCCTGCTCGACCGTCGGCCGCCTGAAGATGCAGGAAAACCACTCCGCGGTGCGTTCCGTGACTGTTTGCGAGTGGTTTTCTGCTATCCGGCGGCCCCCGAAGCTCTCAAAATGGTAGATAACCACTCCTCGGGTTTGTCGCCGGTCTTCCTGCTGTACAGGCATCTTGCCGGATGCACCCACTGGCGCATTGCTCGATTCACCGCCGCCGTACATTGCTGCGTACATTGCAAGCCCTTTTGCCGGGGCCTCGGTACCTTTCTGGGCGCAATGAACCCGGAAATGCGCTGCGGGCGCTGAAACGGGCCCGCCGGTACATTGCGAGGGAAAATGTACAGGCCGCTAGCTGCGGTTTTGCGCACCGTACATTCGCGGGTTCATTGCCGGGTTCATTGCCGCGGGAAACGTCCCGGAGCTTGGGCAAAACACGCGGCAATGTGCGCGCGAATGTACACCGGCTCTTAGGCCAGCGCTCGTCCCGAGCTCGATTGGTCCCGACTCTGCCGCTCGCCCCGGGTTCGGTTGGCGTCTATATGGTTGGCGTCTGTATGGTTGGCGGTTGTATTGGTCCCCGGTCGGTTATGAAGAAGGCACGCGTGCGTTGACTATTATCCGAAACCGGACTAAACTCCCGTCACGTGTTTCCACCGGAGGTGGGCGCTCACGAGGTTGGTGCAGAGAGGGGAGGTCGTATGACAGCGGACGCATGCTCACGCGATGGGAGCTCGGCTCGAGAGCTCGATTACCTCTATAACGAAATCGATAAGCTCTACCACGTCTATGCCCACGGCTGCGGCGTCTCCGACTGCGCATACTGGATGCTCTACGATCTGGAGGTCGCGGGCGGCGAGCTGCCGTTGGCCGAGTTGACCGGGTCGTGGTCGTACAGCAAGCAGACCATCAACTCGGCGCTCAAGACCTTGGCCGAGCGCGGGCTCGTGGAGCTTTCCTTTGTGCCGGGCAGCCGCAAGAGCAAGCGCGCCCGCCTGACGGAGGCGGGTCAGGTGTTTTCGCGTCGGCACATTCTCCCGGCGATTCGAGCGGAGGAGCGGGCGTTCTCGTTTTTGTCTCCCGCCGAGCAGGACGAGCTCATTCGCTTGGTGCGGCGCTACACCGA
The DNA here is from genome assembly GCA_018715125.1 of Candidatus Coprousia avicola. GTDB lineage: Bacteria > Actinomycetota > Coriobacteriia > Coriobacteriales > Coriobacteriaceae > Coprousia > Coprousia avicola. The sequence goes on from DVMF01000083.1 coordinate 36,343, forward strand.
GGCGCTCGATGCCCAGCTGACCGCGGTCGAGGCGGCAGACGCGGGCCCGAGCCCTGATGCAGAGGCGGCAGGCGCGGGCCCGGGCTCTGATGAGGAGCCGCCCGTCGGCTCTGGTCGCGCCGGCGGCGCTGGCCCCGATTGCCCTGTAGACCCCGGGCGCGCCGTTCCCGTCCCCGAGCGCGCCGACGGCGCCGTTCCCACGCCCGACCGTGACCGCCCCGCCCATTCGCCCTATCCCGTCGACCAAAAGGAGGACTGCGCGTGAAGACCCTGCTGCGCTTCTTGCGGCCGTACAAGCTGCAAACGTTTGGCGTGCTCATCGCCCTTGCCGTTAATCTGGCGGGCGTGCTGCTGGTGCCGACGATCCTCGCCAACATGATCAACATCGGTGTTTCGTCGCGCGATTTCGGCTTTATCTTGAATCAGGGCGGCTATATGCTCGTGGCCGCCGTCGTGTCCGGCGCCGGCGCGTTTGCGTGCAGCTATTTCTGCGCCGACCTCGTCACCAAGGTGGGCCGCGACATCCGCAATGCCGTCTACGACGCGTCGCTCGCCTTCTCGGGCGGCGACTTTGAGCGCTTTGGTACCGGCTCGATGATCACGCGCACCCTAAACGACGTCAACGTCATCCAGATGGCCATCTCCATCACCATCCAGATGATCCTGCCCGTGCCGTTTGCGATGGTTATCGGTATCGCCCTTGCGTGGTCGGTCGATTACCAGATGGGCATGATGCTGCTCAGCTTTGTGGCCGTCGTCGCCCTTATCGCGGTTGCGAGCGTCAAGTCGGCCGCGCGCATCTTCCAGCGGCTGCAGCACTTCATCGACCGTATGAACGTGCGCCTGCGCGAGAGCATCACCGGCGTGCGCGTCATCCGTGCGTTTGGTAAGGAGAAGACCGAGCAGGAGAGCCTCGACGAGGCATTCTCCGAATACGCGACCAACGCCATCCGCGTCAACTGGATCTTTGCGACCTTCGACTGCTCGGCGTTTTTCATCATGAACATCGCCGAGGTCGCGATTCTCTGGCTCGGCGGCAACCGCGTGGGCGCCTACGCGATGGAGATCGCCTCCATCTCCGCCTGCGTCGAGTACGCGATGATGATCCTCTTCTTTATTATGATGGCGCAGATCGGTGCGCTTATGCTGCCGCGCGCGCTCGTGTGCATCGAGCGCTGCCGCGAGGTGATCGAGCACGCGCCCTCCATTGCGGACGGTCCCGCCACGGCGCTCGCCACCGCGGCGGATGCCCCCGCCGCTCCCGCGCCCGCAGGCGATGTGGTGGCGCACTTTGGCAACGCGTCCTTCCGCTTTGCCGACGCCGACGAGGACACCCTCCATCACCTCAACTTCCTCTGCCGTCGCGGCACCACGACGGCCATCATCGGTCCCACGGGGTCGGGCAAGTCCACCATCGCCAAGATGCTCCTGCGCTTCCACGATGTGACGGACGGCACAGTCGAGCTCTGCGGCACGGATGTGCGCGAGCTCACCCAGCACGCCCTGCGCGAGCACATCTCATATGTGCCGCAGAAGGCATGGCTCTTTAGCGGCACCATCGCCGACAACCTGCGCTATGGGGCGGAGGACGCCACCGATGAGGAGCTCTGGCACGCCATCGACGTCGCGCAGTCCGGCTTTGTGCGCGAGCTGCCCGAGGGCCTGGGCCACCGCGTGGCGCAGGGCGGTACCAACTTCTCGGGCGGGCAGCGCCAGCGCCTCTCCATTGCGCGCGCCCTCGTCAAGAAGGCCGACCTCTACATTTTTGACGACTCGTTCTCGGCGCTCGACTTCAAGACGGACGCGGCGCTGCGCCATGCGCTCGCCGAAGAGGTGCGCGACGCCGCGGTCCTCATCATCGCGCAGCGCATCAACACCATTTTGAATGCCGACCAGATCGTGGTGCTCAAAGACGGGTGCATCCAGGGTCTTGGTACGCACGAGGAGCTCATGCGGACCTGCGAGGCGTACCGCGAGATCGCGCGCTCGCAGCTGCGCGCGGAGGAGCTCGAAGCGCTCATGGATGATTCGAACGCGAAGGGAGGTGCATAGACCATGGCACAGGAGAAGGACCGGGACATGATGACCGAGACTCCGCAGAACGCGGCGGCGCCCGGGCGCTATGCCGACCCCGCCGAGCCGGCGCCCTCGGGCGCGCCCGAGCCCGAGGCCGAGCAGGAGCTCGAGGTTCCCCAGAACGCCCGCGCCGTCATCGCCCGCCTCTGGCGCGAGTCGCGCGGCGAGCATTGGCGCTTTGCGGTGGTGCTCGTGTGCGTGGCGTGCTACACCGTCGCCCAGATCTCTGCCCCCGCGTACAGCGCGCACCTCATCGACCTTCTGTGGGGCAACATCCAGGTAGCGCACGCGCGCGGCGAGCTCTTTACCATAGGTTGGGAGACGGGTGGCCGCGAGCTTCTGACGTTTGTGGGCATCTGGACGGTTGCCTGGGCGTTCTACACGGTGCAGAGCTTCACCATGGCGAGCTTTGCCGAGCGCCTGAACCTGAAGCTCCGCCACCGCATCGGCGAGAAGCTCAACCGCCTGCCCCTCAAGTACTACGACGCCCACAAGCCGGGCGACGTGATGAGCCGTGCCACCAACGACCTCGACAAGGTGTCCGAGGTGCTGCAGCGCGGCCTGCTCTCGATGCTCATGGCGGTGGGGTCTGTCACGGGCGCCGCCATCATGATGGTGCGCCTCAACCTGACGCTCTCGCTCGTGTTCCTCTGCTTCGCCGTCATCGCCGTCACGGGCACGCGCCTGGTGGCCAAGCGCACGCTCGTGCTCGCTGCCGAGCAGCAGCGCGCCGTCGGCATCTTGAACGGCCATGTGGAGGAGGCGTATTCCGGCCGCATCGTCATCAAGGCGTTCAACCAGGAGGAGGCGAGCTCGGCGCGCATCCACGAGGCGACGCAGCAGCTTGCCGACACCATGCGCCGCACCGACTTTGTGACCAACGTCGTGGCGCCCATGGTGCGATGCCTCGTGCGCCTGTCGCAGGTGGTGCTCGCGCTCATGGGCACGAGCATCCTCATGGCGGGCGGCCTCACCATCGGTACGCTGCAGGCATTCTTCCAGTACGTCAACACGGCTTCCGAGCCGCTCACGCAGTTCTCGCTCACCATAAACCAGCTGCAGAGCGCGCTCGCGGCGGTGGAGCGCGTCTTCGGCGTGCTCGACGAGCCGGAGGTCGAACCCGATCCGGAGGTGCCCGTCCATGTGACGGAGCCGGTCTCGGGCCGCGTCGCCTTTGAGCACGTGCGCTTTGGCTACGATGCCGACCGCCCGCTCATGACGGACGTCAACTTTGTGGCGGAGCCGGGGCAGAAGGTCGCCATCGTCGGCGCTACCGGTGCGGGCAAGACGACCCTCATCAACCTGCTCATGCGGTTCTACGAGATCGACGGCGGGCGGATCACCCTCGACGGCGTCGACACGCACGCCATGACCCGCAGCGAGCTGAGGAGCCACTTTGGCATGGTGCTGCAGGATGCATGGCTGCGCGAGGGCACGATTGCCGAGAACATCGCCTACGGCTGCCCGGGCGCCACGCGCGACGAGGTCATGCAGGCGGCAAAGACCGCGCAGGTCGACTTCTTTGTGCGGACGATGCCCAAGGGCTACGACACGCTGCTCGAAAACGATGCGGAGAACATCAGCCAGGGCCAGCGCCAGCTCCTGACCATCGCGCGCGTGTTGCTGGCGAATCCCGCCATCCTCATCCTCGACGAGGCGACCTCGAGCGTCGACACGCGCACCGAGCGCTCGATCGTGCAGGCGATGGAGGCGCTCACGCAGGGCCGCACGAGCTTTGTGATCGCGCACCGCCTCTCTACAATCGTCGACGCCGATCTCATCTTGGTGATGGACCACGGCAACATCATCGAGCAGGGCACGCACGACGAGCTGCTCGCACGGGGCGGCGCCTATGCGGAGCTCTACAACTCCCAGTTCGCGTAGCGCTATTTGCCCGGTCGGCCTTACGGGGTGCCCGGCATAGGTTCTAGCGGCTTCATCTCAAACGGCAGAAAGCCACTCCTCTGTGCGCGCAGGCGTACCGAGGAGTGGCTTTCTGCCAGAAGACGGCTCCTCCGATGCCCGAGATAGCAGAAAACCACTCGTAAGGATTCACCGAGCTACTCGCCGAACTTCTTCTTGGGAGGGCGCGCCTCGGTGAGCGCCGTGTAATCCACATTGACCGAGCTCGGGTGCATGGGGCCCGGTGCGAACCAGTCGAGCGCGCAGTCGATCCACGCGTTCCAGAACGGCCACTCGTGCCCGCCGATGCCGGGCTCCCAATACGTCACGTCAAAGTCGGCGTCCTCGAGCAGATGGACCACCTCGCGGTTGTTGGCGCAGAGGTTGTCGGACTTGCCGCATGCCCCGTAGAAGCGGGGTCTGGGCAAACTCGGGTCGGCGCGGAAGCGGTCGACCAGCGCGACGTAATCCTTCTCGGAGCCGAGGACCGTGTCGAGGTCGCCAAAGAACCGCTCGTAGTACTTGCGCTTGCGCGGGCTGTGCGATTCCACGGCGTCGAGCACGCGGTCGCGCATGAAGGCGCCCGAGAGCGAGATGATCGACCCAAAGCGGTCGGGGCGCAGAAGCCCGTTGATGAGGGCGGTGTAGGCGCCGATGGAGATGCCCGCAAGCGCCGTGTCCTCGCGCTTGCGCGAGAGCGGGAAGAGCCGCCGCGTCACCTCCACGAGCTCCTCGGAGATGAACTTGCCGTGCCACTCGTTGATCTCGGGCTTATCGAGGTAGAGCCCGTCCTCGCCGGAGGGCATGATGACGGCGACGTCGCGCGCCTCTGCCGTTTGGATGACGTGGGTCTTGTCGATCCAGTCGTAGTCCTGCCCAAACAGCCCGTGCAGCAGGTAAACCGTCCGGTACGGGCCCTGGCGGCGCTTGGCGAGCTTGGAGCCGTCCATCTTGTCGACGGGAATGACGGCCGTCAGCACAACGTTGCGCTCGAGGTAACGCGAGTAGAAATCGACTCTGAGGAGGGCCATGACGTCTCTCCCTTCGGTTTGACGTGGGATGCCGTGCGAGCAGCGGCGACATCGATGCCCGCGGAGCCGACCCGGGCAGCCGCGGGCGCATCATGTGGATCAGCGGGGCAGCCAGTCCAGCGCCATGGGGAGCGCTTGGTTCCAGAGGTTCCAGTCGTGTCCGCCCTGTAGCTCATGATACGTGACGTCGAGCCCCGTGCCGCGCATGCGGTCGGCGAGTACGCGGTTAGCGGGGGTCAACGGGTCCTGGTTGCCGCTCGCCATAAAGACGCGCGGGCGGGGCCGGTCGCAGTACACGAGGTCGGCGGCGAGGCGGGCGGGGTCCTTGTCGGAGTTCACCACCTGCGAGAGGTCGCCAAAGATCGACTCGAGGTAGGTGCGCTCCAAAAAGAAGAGCCCGTCGGAGATGATCTGCTCAAAGCCGTCGACGACCATGGCGCTCGACAACGCGATGATCGACCCAAAGTTTTCGCAGTACTTGAGGCCGTTGCGCAGCGCGCCGTACGCGCCCATGGATACGCCGCCGATGAAGGTGTCCTCCCGGCGGTCGGAGAGCGGGAACATCCGACGGGTCACGTCGAGGAGCTCCTCGCCCACAAAGCGGCCGTAGTAGTTGTGGGTCTCGGGGTGGTCGAGGTAGAACGCATTGTAGCCCGAGGGCATGACCACGGCGAGATTGCGCTCCTCGGCGAGCGCCCGGATGCGCGTCTCGGAGATGAGGTCGGTGTGGTTGCCGGTGATGCCGTGGAGCAGGTAGAGCGTCTTGAACGGCGGCTTTTTGGAGGGGTAGTCGCGGCGGTCCCAGGCGCTCGGGTCGTGGCGACGGGTGTGGTCGACGCCCATGGCCTCGCCGGCGTTATCGACGGGGAGGATGACGTCGAGCGTGGTGGTGCGCATCAGCGCAGCGGAGAAATAGTCGACGGAAAGACGTGCCATGCGTCTCCTTTGACTCGAAGGGTCATTTCGTCAACATTATAGAACGTGAAGGCAGGGCGGGTGGCGACGCGGGGCCGTTGGCGCGCGGTGCCGGCAGGGGCGGTATGGCCCCCCGCCCTCTTGCGAGGATTCGCCCCCCCCGTCAGGGCCCCTCGTTATGAGCGCCCGTCCTCGTGCGGGGGAAGGTCCTCCTCGCGCGCCGACGCTGTTTTGAGCACGACGCCCCGCGCCTCCAAGAGCGCGGTGAGCTCGGCTACCTGCGCCTCGAGCTGGCCGATGCGGCAGGCGTTCTCGCGAATCTTCTCGCGGCTGAGCGCATATGCCTCGCGGACGGGATCGGGCATGTGCTCGTGGCGCTCGCGCGCGTCGGAGCGCTCCTCAAGCACGCGGCAGCCGTTGCGACGGACCACGCGGCCGGGTATGCCCACCACGGTCGCGTTGTCGGGCACGTCTTTCACCACCACGGAGTTGCCGCCGATGCGCACGTTGTTGCCAATCTGGATGTTGCCGAGCACCTTGGCGCCGGATCCCACCACGACGTTGTTGCCGAGGGTGGGATGGCGCTTGCCGTCCTCGTTACCTGTGCCGCCGAGTGTGACGCCCTGGTAGAGGGTGCAATCGTCGCCCACCACGGTGGTCTCGCCGATGACGACGCCCATGGCGTGATCGATAAAGAGCCGCCTGCCCAGCTGCGCGGCCGGGTGAATCTCGACGCCGGTAAAGAAGCGCGTGATCTGGGAGAGGACGCGCGCGGGCCCGTGCAGGCCGTGCGTCCAGAGCCAGTGCTCGGGTGTGTGCATCCATTTGGCGTGGAGACCGGGGTAGGAGATGAAGATGGTGAAGGCGCTCTGCGCTGCCGGATCGCTGCGCTTGACGTTGGCGATGTCCTCGCGGACGGTGGTGATGATGCCCATGGCGGCTCCTGTCTGGGATGCCAAGTGTTGGAGGCGCCGTGCCTCCAAGGTGCGTTCCTGTATGGTAGGCGGCGGCGCGCTAAATGTCTAGCAAAATACTAGGATTAACATCCGGGTGCCCCGGGCGGCGAGCAGCCGCCGCCCGGGGCGTTGGCGCGCAGCCCGAGCGCATCCGGCGCCCCATCGCCCACATGAGCATCGTCCTCTCGTTGAGCTTTGCGGCCTGTATCGTGCTGGACTTCTTCAACCCGTTGATGGCGTTCACGTCAAACGAGATATCGACGCCGTTGCTGGCGATTCTCTGCCTGTCCTCGCTCGTCACCGCCGTCGCGAGCTTGCGCCGGCAGGGCGTTTAGCGCCGTCGAGTGCGGGCGGGCTCCAGACTCCGACAAAAGTTTGGGCTCTAAGTTTCTCTAAGCTCTTCTAAGTAGTTCTAAGTAGTTCTAAGTTTCTCTAAGCGGTACCGCGATTCTCTGCGCAGGGCCTCGCTCTTGGCAACGCGTTACCGGGTGACCGGGCAGGGCGTTGCCTCGCTTTAGACACTGTTTATCTTTCGGCGCGCCCCGTTCAAACGTGCCCGATAGCATGGGCGCGTACGGCATCAATCGATTGGGCATTCTCGTCATCTCGACGGGCATGGCGCTGCCGGGTGTGGCGCGAGCGCGCGTGAGCGCGGGCGCAACGGTTGAGATTCTGCGGCGTTTCGGGCCTCTCGGCGCTTCCGCCCGCGCGCTCGCGTAGGATTGCCACCTAAAGCGATGGATGCGCCCGCCCGTGGCGTCCACTGCCTTGATCGGGAGGTTCTATGGCCGAGACCGTGCTCATCGCCGAGGATGATCGGGATATCGTCGAGCTGCTCACCCTGTATCTTACCGGGAGCGGCTACGAGGTCGTCTCCGCGCCGGATGGCGTGCGGGCGCTCGAGCTCGTGCGCGAGCGGCATATCGATGTGGCGCTCGTGGACATCATGATGCCGCGCATGAACGGCTACGACTTCATCAAAGCGCTCCGCGCGCAGAGCGACATCCCTGTGATCATCGTTTCGGCACGCACCATGGCAGCCGATCGCATCGTGGGTCTCGACGCGGGTGCGGACGGCTACATCACCAAGCCGTTCGACCCGCTTGAGGTCACGGCGTACATCAGAGCGGTGCTCCGCCGCCACACGGCGGGCGGCGTCGCGTCGGGGGAGGGCGTCTCGGGCGCTGCCGCGGCAGACGGGCACGCCGCGTCTGCCGGGACAGGCGGCGCAGATGGTGCGGCAGACGCGCCGCGCTCTTCCCGCGTGGCTTTCCTTACCTGCGGCGATCTTGCGTTCGATGTGGAACGGCTCGTCCTCACCAAACGCGGTGAGCCCGTGGCGCTCACCGCTGCCGAGCTCAAGATCATGGCGGCCTTCATGGCGGCGCCGGGCCGTGTTTTCAGCAAGGACCAGCTCTACGCCTGCGTCAACGGCGAGCCCGCGGCGGGCGGGGGCAGCAGCGTGATGGTGCACATCTCAAACATCCGCGCCAAGCTCGAAGATGACCCGCTCTGGCCGCGCTACATCGTTACCGTCCGCGGTCTTGGGTATCGGCTCGATGGCTAGCCCCGAGCGCCGTGTGCGCGCCCAAACGCCTGCGGGCGCCCGCGCCCGCGCATGGGCCGGGAGCCTGCGCGCGGCGGCGGGCGCGGTCTCGTCGAGCCTCACCGCCCGCCTGCTCGGCGTCATCGTGGTCTACGCGGCGGCCGTCGCGCTCGTGCTCGCGCTGGCGGGGGAGGCGAGCGATGCGCTGTTCACCAACGCGTTTCCCACTATGGACGCGGTCCTCGCGCACGCCGACGATCTTGCAGACGACCGCTTTTCCGCCTTGCAGGGGCCTGACCTCGCCCATGGGGGCATCGTGGTCTTCGACGAGCGCGGCGCGCGCCTCTACGCCTCGAGCGAGAAGGCCGCCGACAACATCCGCCCGAGCCTGCTCCCCTTCATCAACGATTACGCGGAGCGCTCGTTTTACGAGGTCTTTCAGGAGGATGCCGACGGTGCGTGCCGATACCGCATCCTGTTGTGCTCCTACGTCGCCTCCGATGACTACGCCAAGCAAATCGACGCCGAGGCCGAGCTCGACGAGAACCTCAACATCATCGGGGGAGACCTGTTCCCCGGTCGAGCGGCGCTCACGCAGCGCGAGTTCAACTTCATCAAGGGCGTCTACGATGCGCAGAAGTCGGTCGAGCGCTATGACTACGCGACCGCGACGGGCGAGGCGCGCACCCTGGTGCTCGTGGCGCCCCGCGTGAGCGCGGAGGCCTACAACCTGGTGCTCGACAAAAGCGGGCAGATTGCGTTCTATGTCGTGCCCGTGCTCGTCGTGCTCACGGTGGCGGCCGCATGGGTGCTCGTTCGCCTGGTGCGCGGCGCGGTTCGTCCGCTCGACCGTGCCATCGACGCCTATCGGTCGGCGGGCGCGGCGCCGGGCGGAGGGGCCGCGCCGGTCGAGCGCGCCGCGTCGGCCACGGTCCGTCGCGTCCCCTCCGCCGAAAGCGTGCCGCGCGAGCTCATGCCAACGTACCGCAACTTCACCAGCCTTATGGACCGCCTGCGCGCCGCCCAGAACGAGCGCCAGCGCCTCATCGCCGACGTTTCGCACGACCTCAAGACGCCGCTCACGGTGATCAGCGGATACGCGCAGGCCTTCAACGAGGGAGTCGTCCCGCCGGAGAAGGAGCGCGACTACCATCGCGCCATGCATGACAAGGCGCTCGCCGCGAGCCGGCTCATCGACACCCTCGGCGAGTACGCGCGCATGGAGCACCCCGAGGCGGTGCACGAGCTCGAGGAGGTCGACCTTGCCGCCTTCGTGCGCGAGGTGGCGGCCGAAGCGCTGCAGCAGGTCGAGCAGGCGGGCAACACCTTTGCGTGCGAGGCTGAGGGGCATGCCGTAGTGCGTATCGACCGGCAGCTCTTCCGCCGCGCGCTCCTCAACCTCATCGAGAACGCCTGCGTGCACAACGATGCCGGCATAGCGGTGCGCGTTGCGGTGGAGGCTCCCGACGGGTGCGCCGTGCGCGTATCGGTGGCAGATACCGGTGCAGGGGTTCCCGCGGACCTTGCGCCGTACGTCTTCGAGCCTTTTGTGACCGAGAACACCGCCCGCACGCCTCGGGGCGGTACGGGCCTCGGCCTTGCCATCGTGCGGCGCGCGGTGGAGGTCATGGGCGGTACGGTGCGTCTGGTTGAGCACCCCGAGGCGCCATGGGCGACGGCCTTTATCATCGAGCTGCCCCGCGCGTAAGCGCGCCCGCGGCCGCCCTCGGTTCCGGCCTGCAAAGGAACTCGCGTTTAGGTCCCCTCAGGGGACAGAAAGCGGGCCTGAGCGCGATTTCCTTGAGGGGCGGGAGTCCGCGGGGCGTGGCGGCGAGTGGTTTTCTGCCATCCGCGCTCTCATAGAAGTGGCGGGATGGCAGAAAACCACTCCTAGGGAGAAGGATGAGGAGACGGATGGGAGGGTGCCTGCGGCAGACGCCCCCGTCGCCGGCAGCGCCCCGACCCTGCCCCGTCCCGACCTTCCCCGTGTCGCATCTGTTCTGCAACCTAAAGAAACCTTTAGCGCTCCTTCAGCGGCCCTAAAGACTCCGTTTCTAAGCTAGATGTCGTGCAACGAGCGACAGGAAAGCGAAGAGAACGGGAGGTGCGTTGCATGCAGGCGAACACCGACGCCCCTCAGGCGACGGAGCGACATCATGCGCAAGGCATCTGGCGCCATCTGGCGCTGCGGTATCTGGAGCGGAGCGCCGCGCGGTGTCCGGACAAGGTGGCGGTGGTTGACGAGGAGGGCTCTCTCACCTACGGGCGGCTCTATGGGCGCGTCTGCCGGGCCGGTACGACGCTTGCGGCGCGCGGGCTCGGCGGACGTCCGGCCATCGTCTTTGCCGACAAGGGTATCGACACCCTCGTCGCCTTTTTGGGCGTGCTGGCGGCGGGCGGTTGCTACGTGCCCGTCGATCCGGGTGTTCCGGATGAGCGGGCGGTCGGCATCGCCCGCGCGCTCGGCGAGTCCTTCGTGCTCGCGCGGACATCGGACGTAGCGCGTGCCCGCGTACTCTTCGCGGGGCAAGAGATAGTCACGTATGCCGAGCTCGACGCGGTAAAGCCCGATGACGGCCTGCTTTCGTCGTGTGCCGCGCTCACCGTTGACGCCGACCCCGCCTACGTGCTCTTCACCTCTGGATCGACGGGCGAGCCCAAGGGCGTGGCCGTCAGCCACCGCGCGATCGTGGATTTCATCGACGCCTTTGTCGGGGCGTTCGGCATCGATGCAGATGACGTCATCGGCAATCAGGCGCCTTTTGATTTCGATGTGTCCGTCAAGGACATCTACGGTTCGCTGGCGGTGGGCGCCGAGCTCGTCATCCTGCCGCGCCGGCTCTTCTCGCGCCCGGCCGAGCTTATGGAGGCGCTTGCCGCGCACCGCGTGACCACGCTTATCTGGGCATCCGCAGCGCTCTGTTTGCTCTCGCGCCTCCATGGGCTGGAGTATCGGGACCTGCCGCATGTGCGGTTCGTGATGTTTAGCGGCGAGGTCATGCCCCTTCCGCACCTCGAGCGCTGGATGGAGCGGTTGCCACGCGCGACCTTTGTGAATCTCTACGGCCCCACCGAGTGCACCTGCAACTGCCTCTACCACGTAGTGGACCGCGCGCGTGCATATGCGGAGGGGCTGCCGCTCGGGAACCCCTTCGCCAACCGGCGCGTCCTGGTGCTCGACGAGGCGGGCCACCCCGTGGCGCGCCCCGGCGCCGTCGGCGAGCTCTATATCGGCGGTTCGGGCATTGCCCTCGGCTACGTGGGAAATCCGGCCCGTACGGCGCGGGCCTTTGTGCAGAACCCGCTGCGTGCCAACCTGCCCGAGATCCTCTATCGCACGGGAGATCTCGTGCGCGTGGGTGCGGACGGCGAGCTCTTTTTCTGCGGGCGCACCGACAACCAGGTGAAGCTCATGGGCCATCGCGTCGAGCTCGAAGAGATCGACGCCGCCTTTGAGCGCCAGCCGGGGGTCGAGCGCTGCCGGTGCGTCTTCGATGCCCGGCGCGAGCGCATCCGCGCCTGCTTCGAGGGCTCGGCCGAGGTTGCCGAGCTCCGCGCAGGCGTGGGGAGATGGCTGCCCGCACCGCTTATTCCGACCGAAATCGTCAGGGTCGAGGGTATGCCGCTCACCAAAAACGGCAAGGTCGACCGCGCACGCCTGCTCGCGCTCGCGCCTGCGGGGCGAACACGGGCGCACGGGGCGACTTCCAACCCGCCCGCGTCCGCCGGCCCTGCCCGCAGGAGTCCCCAAGAAGGAGGTTCCGATGGAACGAATTCTCGTTGAGCACCCGCTGGGCGACGACGCGCTCCGCCTGTTCGCGAGCGCATACGGCACCCCGCTCTATCTGTACGACGCGCGCTCGGTAGTCGACCGGGTGCGCCGCCTTCGCGAGGTGCTGCCGAGCGGCATCGAGCTGTGCTACGCCATGAAGGCGAACACCTTTCTGCTGCCTGAGGTGGCCTCGCTGGTAAACCGCGTCGAGGTCTGCTCGCCGGGCGAGCTGCGCATCTGCCGCGCGCTCGATATTCCCACCGGCCAGATCGTGGTCTCTGGCGTCTATAAGGACGATCAGACCGTTGACGAGGCCCTCGCGCACCGCGCGCTGCCCGCTGCCGTGACGGTGGAGTCGGCGGCCCAGCTCGACCTCGTCGCGCGCGCGGCCGCGGCCCGCGGGGTGCGGGTGCCCGTGCTCCTGCGCGTGACGAGCGGCAACCAGTTTGGACTCGACCCCGATGAGCTGCCCGGGATCATCCGGCGCCTCGGCGAGGCACCCCATCTGGAGCTTCGCGGCCTGCAGTTCTTCTCGGGCACGCAGAAGACGTCGCTCAAGCGCATCGCCCGCGAGGTCGCCCGCCTCGACGAGCTCATCGCACGTCTCGAGGAGGCCACGGGCCAGGCGATTGCCGAGCTCGAGTACGGCCCCGGCCTGCCTGTCTCGTACTTTGCCGGCGACGACTTCGATGAGGACGCCTACCTGGCCGCGTTCTCCGGCATGCTCGCCGGTATGGCCTTTGGGGGCCGGATCACCCTCGAGCTCGGGCGCAGCCTCGTGGCGAGCTCGGGCACCTACCTGACAAGCGTGGTGGACACCAAGGTCAACCGCGGTCAGCGCTATGCCATCGTGGACGGCGGCATGCACCAGCTCGTCTATTACGGGCAGTCGATGGCCATGCGGCAGCCGCATGTGCGCGTGCTGGGGCGCGAGGGTGTCCCCGGTGCTGGCTCGCAGGAGGGCGAGGGCGCCGATGCTTGCCGGTGGACGGTGTGCGGGGCGCTCTGCACCGTGAACGACCTCATCGTCAAGCAGGCGCAGCTGGGCGCGTTGGAGCCGGGAGACATACTCGCCTTCGCCAACGTGGGCGCCTATAGCGCCACCGAGGGCATCGCGCTGTTTTTGAGCCGCGACCTGCCGCGCGTCGTGCGCATCGGGTTCGACGGCACCGCCGAGCTCGTCCGCGACGGCCTCGGCACCGATGTCCTCAACACGCCGCTGCCCTCCCTGCCGTAGCGGGAGGCACGCCTGGCACTTCTTGTAGCCGATACAGCGCGGCCGCTGCGCGAGAAGCGGCACCATCACTTGAGGAGGAAACATTATGGACGCGATTCTCGACATTCTGGAAGACCTCAGGCCCGGTGAGGATTACCGCGGCAGAACCGACCTCGTGGATGCGCGCATCCTCGACTCGCTCACGATCCTCGCCCTCGTCTCGGAGCTCGAGGACACCTTTGACATCGCTATTCCGGCGGTGGAGATCGTGCCGGAGAACTTCAACTCGCTTGCCGGGATGCAGGCGATGGTGGAGCGGCTCCGCGCCGAGGAGCGCTAGGCGCCGGTACGGGGGTAATCGGTGAACTCGTACTTCTCGATAGCGGTGATCGGGGCGTTCCTGCCGGCTGTTGTGCTCGTCTACGCTCTGGCGCCCCGTCGCGTGCGCCCGGTGGTGCTGCTCGCGGCGAGCTACCTCTTCTTCTGGAGCATCAGCGGCGCGCTTCTTGTCTTCTTGTTGGTCTCGACCGTAAGCGTCTGGGCGCTCGGCTTGCTGCTGGGGCGCTTGCAGACGCGCCGCCGCGGCGCTCTCGCCGTGCCGGGCTGCGACCGCAAGGCGTGCCGCCGCTTTTATCGCCGCGCTATGCGCGGGGTGGTCGCGGCGGGCGTGATCCTGAACATCGGTATCCTGATTGCCCTCAAATACCTCGGCTTTTTTGCCCGTATCGCGCAGCCGCTCCTCGCGCTCATCGGCATTGCCGCCGATGGGCCGGGCACGCTCGGCACTATCGGCGTGCCCATCGGCATCTCGTTCTACACGCTGTCGGCGGTAAGCTATCTCGTGGATGTGTATCGCGAGGGGACCGCGCCCGATCGCAACCTGGGTCGCCTCGCCCTGTTCCTCGCGTTCTTCCCGCAGATTATGGAAGGCCCCATCTGCCGCTATCGGCAGAGCGCTTCCGCACTGTGGGAGGGACGGCCCGTCGTAGCGCACAACCTCTATAGGGGCGGGATGCGCATACTCTGGGGCCTAGCTAAAAAGCTCATCGTGGCCGACCGCGTCAACCTGTTTGTCAAAACTGTCTTCGATGCCGGCGCGACCTACGACGGCGGGGTGATCGCGCTCGCCGCGGTGCTCTATACCGTCCAGCTCTATTGCGATTTTTCCGGCACCATGGACTTTGCGGTGGGGGCCGGGCAGATGTTTGGCGTGGAGCTCCCCGAGAACTTCCGCCAGCCGTTCTTCTCGCGCACCGCCGCGGAGTTCTGGCAGCGCTGGCACATCACGCTCGGCAGCTGGTTTCGCGATTACGTGTTCTATCCCGTGTCGCTGTCCGCACCGGTCAAGCGTCTGACGGGGGCGGCGCGGCGCGTCCTCGGCAACCGGATGGGCCCGCTCGCAGCGAGTGGTGTGGCGCTCGCCGCTGTCTGGCTCTGCAACGGCCTGTGGCATGGGGCGGGTGGCCAGTACGTGCTCTTCGGCCTGTACTACTTTGTGCTCATCTGGGGCGGCGGCCTTATGGGGCCCGTGGCGGAGCGCTTCTGCGCCGCGGTGGGTATCGACCACAACGGCCGCGCATGGCATGCCTGGCAGCGGGCGCGCACGCTCGCGGTGGTCTTTGTGGGCGAGCTCATCTTCCGTGCCCCGGGCGGCACAGCGGCGCTCGCTATGGTGGCGCGCCTTGTGGGAGGGTTCACCCTCGCGTCCTTCCGCGACGGGACGGTGCTCTCGCTCGGTATGGACGCGGCCGACTTTGCCGCGGTGGGGGCGTTTTGCGTCGCGCTGTTTGTCGTGGGGTTGCTTCGCGAGCGCGGCACGCGCCTTTTTGGGCGCATGTGGGCGGCGCATCCGGTGGCTCGCGTCACGGTGATGGTATGCCTGGCGCTCACCGTGGTCGTATTTGGTGCGTATGGGGCGGGATACCAACCCGTCGACCCTATGTATGCGCAGTTCTAGCAGGTGCGGTCGTCTGACCGTCGATGCGTAAGGAGTAACAATGCAGCGATTGGGGCGCCCGGTGCGCTTGCTCGCCTGGGGCGCTGTTGCCGCAGCGCTCATGTGCGCGGTGCTTGCGCTGGCATCGCATGTGGTGATGCCCAAGAACAACCAGGCCGCGTTCGGGCAGATCGATGCCGCCGCAAACGGGGTGCTGGGGGAGCGCGCAGACTCTCTCGACGTACTCTTCGTCGGCGATTCCGAGACGTACCATTCGTTCTCGCCCCTCCAGATGTGGGGCGAGCGTGGGATTGCCTCTTATGTGTGCGCTACGAGCGCCCAGCGGCTGCCCTATACGCGCACGTTGCTGTGCCGTGCCCTTACGCGGCAGCGCCCGCGGATCGTGGTGCTCGAGACCCATTGCATTTTTGCGGGCTTCGATGAGGAGGATGAGGCGCTGCGCGCGCTCAAGGACCTCTTTCCGGTCTTCGAGTACCATAACCGCTGGAAGAGCCTCACCCTCGGCGATATCACCGGGTCGGTGCGTTTCACGTGGACCGACCCGCTCAAGGGGTTCACCTTAAAGAGCGCTACCGAGGTGCGCGCCGCCGACGCATCGGGTTACATGGCCCCCTCAAGCGAGCTTGAGGACCTGCCGGCGCGCAACCGCCGCGTCCTCGAGGACATCAAAGCCATCTGCGACGCGCACGGCGCCAAGCTGGTGCTCGTGAGCACCCCGAGCACCGTCAACTGGTCGATGCCCAAGCACAATCGGATGGTCGCGGTGGCGCGCGAGCTCGGGGTCGACTATTGGGACCTCAACACGGGGGATACCAAGGTCGACATCGATTGGCAGACCGAGACCTGCGACGGGGGAGACCATCTCAACCTCTCCGGGGCCCAGAAGGTGTCCAGCCGGATGGCGGCCCTGCTGAGCGACACGTACCGGATGCCCGACCATCGTGAGGACGATGCCTACAGCGATTGGGACGAGGCGTATACGAGCTACGGCCGTCAGTTGGCGGCGCTCGCCTGACGGGCCGCGCCGCGTGTGCGAGGGGGGACGCTTTGTTTCACGAGGGGTTGCACGTGGGGCGCGGCAGAACGCTAGCCAAACGTCCAGTCGCGCGAGACCGCGTTGGCACCAAGCTCAAAGTGAAGCCGCGCGATGCCGAGGTCGATGCGGCCGCACGATACGGCGGGAAGCGCTCGGGCCCGCACGGTGCGCGCGTCGGCGGCGAGCTCGAAGGAGAAGCGCTGCTGGTTGAGGGCGGTAGGGGCGAGCGCGGCTGCCTCGAGCCCGGCTGTGAACCACGCCGGCGCGCCGTCTATACCCTTGCCGCCGGCCATACGGCCGAGCTTCTCGATCGGTTTCACCTTATGGGCATGCCCGGGCTGCGCGCCATAGCCGAGAGCGATGCAGCAGACGAGCCTCTCGCCCGCCGCCACGTGCGCGGCGCTCGCCATTTTGCGATAGGTTAGGGCGACCCAGCAGGTGGCAAGGCCGAGATGCTGGGCGAGCAGCACGAGCCGCTCTCCCGCGTAGCCGCACGCCTCGTCCAGGTCGCGCCGCGCGGGACCCACGAGTGCGATGTGGTTGCGCACGTTATTAAACGACCCGTAGTGCGCGAGGCGGCTGTCGAATGCCTCGGGGTTGTTGCAGCAGAGCTGGATCGAGAGCCCGAATCGCTCGTTCAGCGCGGTTATCTCACTCTGAAGGAGCTCGACGGCATGCGCCTCGAGAGGGCGGTCGGTAAAACTGCGCACGGCGTGGCGCGCCGCGAGAAGGCTCATGAGGTCGTTGCGGCCAAGGCCGGCGATGCGCTGGTCAAAGGGACTGGTCGGTGCAGTCATACGGTTTCCTTTCCCCGGTCGGATGCGCGGAGCGCAGAGGACGGGTCGCTGCCGAGGCCGTCGCCTTCACGTCGCTCGGCCTCTGCCCGCGCATCGAGTTGGTGGACGAGGCGCACGAATTGCTCGGCGTGCGCGGTCACGCGGGCGAGTTGCGCCCAGCGGTCAAGCCGCGCGCTCGCATGGTAGAAGTTCTTCATGCCCTGCTGGTAGTGGTCGACAAGGCCCGCATCCTGCAAGATCCTGAGATGGTGCGAGGTTGCGGGGCGCGAGAGCCGCGCGAGCGCGGCGAGCTCGCCCACGCGCACGCCGCCGCCTGCGAGCTGCAGATGCCGCTCATGGGCCCCTCCCTGCTCGGCGCTTCATCCGGATGGCGGTGATGGTTCATAAAAGCGAACCGTTCAACGCATTGTGGGGCATCGGGCGCATCTTGTCAGCATCGGGAAAGAAAAGCGAGACCAAAGGGCGCGCGCTGCCGCTCACATCTGCTCGCGTACGACGGCGTTGACCCATTGGGTCTGCTGCACGCCTGCGCCCGAGGCGGATGTCTTCGCCGCCTACCTGCGTTCCCGCCACGGCCTTGCGCCCGATGCGCTCGAGCGGCTGTCGACCAACTGCGGCAACAACGTTACGTACCTGCTGCGCCTCATGGGGGAGCGGGGCTGGCCGGCGGATCGGCTCATCTTGGCGCAGGACGCCACGATGCAGCGGCGCATGCATGCGATCATGCGCAAGGAGGCGCCCTGTGCCGAGGTGGCGATTTTTGCGACCTATGCCGTGCGCGTCGTACCGCGCCCGGACGGCGGGCGCCCGGCGGCCCCCTCCGGGCTCGATGATGCGCTCGCCTTTGCGGAGGAGCCGCTGGGCATGTGGGACGTGGAGCGCTACGTCGCCCTTCTCTTGGGCGAGATCCCACGTCTTCGCGATGACGAGGGCGGCTACGGCCCCCGCGGCAGGGGGTTCCTCGCGCATGTGGATGTTCCAGACGAGGTTCTGGCCGCCTGGGGGCGCCTGCGCGCTGCCTTTCCCGACCTGGTGCGCCCGGCGAATCCTGCCTTCGCCGCGCCGCGAGGCGCCCGTTAGGGCGGACACGCACTTGCCCTCCCGGTACAATGCCCCAGTCCCTTTGCGCGACCTTACGGGCGCAGCCGTCGCGTCACGTCGGCGTAGGCATCTGTGATGCGGGCGGCGAGCGCCTCCACATATCCCGGGTGGCCGATGGTCGTCTCAAAGGAGGTGCTGGGGATGGAGCGCTGCATCTGCCTCGCGAATTCCCCGGACGCCACGAGCTCCGTCGCCCGCGCGCTTCCGGAATTCAAGAGCTCTGGCAGGTCCTCGGCACATCCGTAGTCACTGTGCTTGAGCGCCACCATGCGGGCGACCGCGTCGATGTCCCAACCGCGGTTTCCGATAATCCAGGGAATGTCCCACAGGTCGCGGTAGCGGGGCGTCCGCGGCGAGTTGGCAAACGATATGAGCTTGTCTGCGAGAATCTCGTCGGTGCTCTGGCAAGAATCTCGTAGTGCAGGAGCTCCTTCTCAACGACGGGGAGAAGGGTCTCCAACCGGTGCCTCCGCGCAACTTCGCGCGCGAATGTGGAAAACGTGCTATCGGTCATCTTCAAGCTCCTCCCAATCGATGAGGTCGAGCGAGCGGCGTGCGCGCTTGAGACCGACGGCGGCATACTGCTTCGTGGCGCGGCTCGGTTCCGGGATTTGCAATTCAATCATCTCGGAATGCATCTGCTGCTGACGTGGCGGTTATCTGCTATTGGGCATAATTACGGTATAATTCCCCCATAATTAGGAGGTAG
Organism: Candidatus Coprousia avicola; assembly: GCA_018715125.1. Classification (GTDB taxonomy): domain Bacteria; phylum Actinomycetota; class Coriobacteriia; order Coriobacteriales; family Coriobacteriaceae; genus Coprousia; species Coprousia avicola. The sequence goes on from DVMF01000083.1 coordinate 55,357, forward strand.
TTATGGCAACTTGCGTACCGATTAGTGAGCTTAAGGACAGTACGACGTTTTCTGAGAAGGTGGCACGAGCGGGCGAGCCGGTCATCGTGACGAAAAACGGCTACGAGAAATTCGTCGTCATTGATGCTGATTTGTTTCGCGAGTATCGCCGAGAAACACCTGAAGAGCATCTGGAGCGCTTACTACAAGAGGCAGATCGCGACATACGGGCTGGCCGCGTTTCCGATATGCGCGAGGGCTTGAGCGAGATTCGGGCCAAATATGGCTTGTAATGTTCCATGGACCGAGCGAGCTCAACAGGATGTTGATGACATTATCGGCTACATCGCGGTCAAGCTGGCGAGCCCCCACGCTGCGCGCGAGCACCTGATCGCGTTTGAGGATGCTGTAGATCGCATCTCGAACAACCCTAAGCTTTACGCCATTTCTCGACAGCCGTCGTGCGCTGCGCGCAGTCTACGCGCATGTTTTGTGAGACGGTATGTCCTGCTATATTCCTACAATGATAAAGATACCGTTCTCGTATATCGCGTGTTTTCCACCCTGCAAGACTACGGGTCGATTATCGAGCGCTGCGACAGCGGGTATGGTTCCGCGCTTTGACGGAGGCAATTTTCGTCCGTCGTTCTCAAGTTCTTAGTCAGTTGTCCACCATTATTGATGTGCTCTGTGCACGGGTCGATGACGAGCTGCATAAGCGTTTCGTGCGGATCGTGGTCGTTTCCGAGACGATGGCTTGTCCCGTCAAAATCGTCACGGTATACTAAACCCCGCGCCGCTTCGCTGGCGCAGCCATACGCGGGCATCGCCAAGTGGTAAGGCATCAGCTTCCCAAGCTGACACTCGCGGGTTCGAGTCCCGTTGCCCGCTCCATAGCATGCAGACGCCGGTCCTCACAAGGGCCGGCGTTTCTTGTATGGCGCGCACCCGCGCCCCCTTTTCCGGCCGCCTTACATGCCCGCCTTGCGGCGGCTGCCCCTCGGCCCCCGCCGCGTATTCGCGCGGCCACCCACCATATCCCTACGCTTACCGAGCGCTGAGGTTTACACTCGCTTACTTGCCGTATGATGCTAGTACCGAGGCGCTTGCGCCCCCGATTGCTGCTGCTGCGCGGCGGCGTTTATGGCATGTTGTGGTCAAAGGAAAGGCAGACAACTATGGCAGATGTACATGAGCTCCTTGATGAGTGGATCGCCAACGTCAAGGATGAGACGCTTCTGGCCGAGCTCACGGCCATGAAGGACGCCGGAGATGACGATGCGATCACCGACGCCTTCTTCCAGGATCTGGAGTTTGGCACGGCGGGCCTGCGCGGCACGCTCGGCGCCGGCACCAACCGCATGAACATCTACACCGTCGGTCGTGCGACCCAGGGCTTTGCCGAGTATCTCGTGCAGAATTTCGAGAACCCCACGGTCGCCATCGCGCGCGACAGCCGCAACAACGGCGAGCTCTTCGTCAAGACCGCCGCGGCCATCTTTGCCGCCAACGGCGTCACGGCCAAGCTCTATCCCAAGATCTCCCCGGTGCCGACGCTTTCGTGGGCCGTCCGTTACCTCGGCTGCTCCGGTGGCGTGTGCGTAACTGCCTCGCACAACCCCGCGCAGTACAACGGCTACAAGGCCTACGGCCCCGACGGCTGCCAGATTGCCTCTGAGGTGGCCGACGCCATCTCCGCTGCCATCGCCGGTGTCGACATGTGGGGCGGCATCAAGACCATGGACTTCGACGAGGCTGTGGCCGCCGGAAAGATCGAGTGGATCGCCGACGACTGCCTCGAGGCGTACTACGATGCCGTCGTGGATAAGTCGGTCTGCAACCTGACCGAGGAGGAGTCCGCGGCCGCGCCGCTCAAGCTCGTCTACACGCCGCTCAACGGTACGGGCCTCATCCCCGTCACCACCGTGCTCAACAAGGTGGGCATCACCGATATCACCATCGTGCCCGAGCAGAAGGACCCGGATGGCGACTTCCCCACGTGCCCCTACCCCAACCCTGAGATTCGCCAGGCCATGCAGAAGGGCATCGACCTGTGCCAGGAGGTTCAGCCCGACCTGCTGCTCGCAACCGACCCGGACGCCGACCGCGTAGGCGTGGCGTGCCAGGATGGCGACGACTACACGCTGCTCACCGGTAACGAGATGGGCGTGCTCCTGCTCGACTACATCTGCAAGATGCGCGCCGCGCGCGGCGAGGACCTCTCCCGCAAGGTCGCCGTCACCACGATCGTGTCTTCCGCCATGGTCGACGCGCTTGCCGCCGAGTACGGCTTCGAGCTTCGTCGCTGCCTCACCGGCTTCAAGTACATCGGCGACATTATCACGAGCCTCTCCGACGCCGGCGAGGTCGACCGCTTCATCTTTGGCTTCGAGGAGAGCTACGGCTACCTCTCGGGCGATCACGTGCGCGACAAGGACGCCGTCAACGCCTCGATGCTCATCTGCCAGATGGCGCAGTACTACAAGCTGCAGGGCATCAACCTGGTCCAGGCCATGCGCGCCCTGTACGAGAAGCACGGCTATTACCACAACAAGACCATCTCGCTCTCGTACCCCGGCGCCGACGGTGCCGCCAAGATGGCAGGCATCATGAAGACCCTGCGCGCGAGCGCGCCGGCCGCGATCGCCGGTTCTGCGGTCGAGGCTGTGGTGGATTACGGCGAGGGCGTCAACGGTCTGCCCAAGGCCAACGTCATCGAGTTCGATCTCGAGGGTGGCAACAAGGCCATCGTGCGCCCCTCCGGCACCGAGCCCAAGATCAAGCTCTACATCTTCGCGAAGGGCGCCGATGCTGCCGAGGCCGATGCCCTGCTCGACGCGATCGAGGAGGACGGCCGCAAGCTTCTCTCGTAGGCCTGTTTAGCGGCGACTCGGACGGGCGTCCCGCATTGCGCGGGGCGCCCGTTTTGCGTTATTTGGGGCGTTATTTGGGGACGGGGTCGCGCCGTGCACGGTGCGCGCTATTTGGGGACGGATTCGAGCTGCACCATCGAATTTGGGGACGGGTCCGCGCTACACCATAGCGCTTAGGTTGCGGGCGCGGCGGATGGCTGCGGGTACGCGCTCGGCCAAGAGTGCGATGTCGTCTGCGGTGACATCGTCGGCAAGCGAGAGCCTGAGGCTCCCCTGGGTCCAGCGCGGGTCGGCGATGCCCAGCGCGGCGATAACGTGCGAGGGCCCGGTCTCGCCGGTTGAGCAGGCAGAGCCGGTGGCGGCGGCGACGCCGTCGCGGTCGAGCAGGACGACGAGAAGCTCGCCGTCGACGTTATGGCACACAAATGAGGCGATGCCCGGCAGGCGGCGCGCAGGGTCGGGGTCGCCCGTCGGCCGCACGTCGGGTACGGCATCCACGATGCGGCGCACGAGCTCATCGCGCAACGCGGCGAGGCGTTCGGCACGCTCGACGAGGTGCTCCGTCGCCTCTTCGAGCGCGGTGGCGAGGCCCACGGCGCCGGCTACGTTCTCGGTGCCCGCGCGCATGCCGCGCTCTTGGGCGCCGCCACGGATAAGGGGAGGGATGGAGAAGCCCTCGCGCAGATAGAGCGCCCCGATGCCGCGCGGTCCATGAAACTTGTGGCCCGAGAGCGAAAGCGCATCGACGCCGAGGCGGGTAACGTCGACAGGGATATGGCCCACCGCCTGCACGGCATCGGTGTGAAAGGGCGTGCGGTGCGCATGGGCGACGGCAGCGAGCGCCGGCACGTCCTCAATCGTGCCGACCTCGTTGTTGGCGAGCATGATCGAGACGAGAGCGGCGGGCGGCGCGTCGACGCCGCGAGCGCGATTTTCGGCATCGGCGGCAGCGAGCGCCTGCTCGAGGTCATCGGCGCGCACATGGCCTTCCCCGTCGACGGGCAGGTAGGTTACGGCGACGCCCTCGCGCTCCAGGGCCTCGGCCGTATGCAGGATGGCGTGATGCTCGACGGAGCTGGTTATGAGACGTGCGGGGGCATCTGCGCCAAAGCGGTCCCTAAACCGTGCGACGGCGCCGCGCAGGATCCAGACATCCGACTCGGACCCGCCGCTCGTGAAGTAGAGCTCGTGCGCAGCCGCTCCCAGGCAGCGTGCCGCGCGGGCGCGCGCGTCGTCGAGGGCGAGCGCGGCATCGCGGGCCACGCGATGGATGCCGCTCGGGTTACCAAACGTGCTGGTCAGATATGGCAACATCGCCTCGAGCGCACGCGGCGAGAGCGGCGTGGTGGCCGCATTGTCGGCATACAGGTAGGGCGTTGCGTCTTCCATAAGGGCCCCTTTGCGGTGCGGTTCTCTCGATGCGGCACGGCGCTACGGTGGCGCGCGCTCAGTTAACCTTACCGCAAGATGCCTTAGCGCAGGATAAAGAACCAGACGAGGGCGAGGACGAGGGCGACGACGGCAAGGAGGAGAATGACGAGACGGGCGCGGCGGCGGGAGCGCTCGCGGTGAGTCGAAAAAATAGCGCGCCGAGGCTTGGGCGTCTCGAGGTAGCGGTCGTAGTGAAGCGGCGCGCGGTGCTCGCTCACGGGGTGCGCCGGGGCGTGCGGGGCGGGACGGCTCGCGTTTGCGCCGGTGGCGGGCAGATACTGCGGATCCGAGGTCGCGACGCCCATATGGCGGCGGCGCGGGGCTGCTCCGGTGCCGCGCCGCGCCGGTGCGTTATCGTCTATGCGGCCCCGAGTGTCCATCGCATGCCCCTCTGCGGTTGAGCCTGGCTTTGGCGCTATTGTACGGTCGCCGGGGAGCGTTGACGGGCGCAATCGCAGAAACTCTCCCATATCCACCGTTGATTCATGTACCCGGGCGCAGTTGTCTTGCAAGCAGGGGAGGTGCGGCCGTGTTTTGCGGTGCCGACGGGCTGGTAGGAGTTGTGTGCGAAGGCACGTATGCCTCTCGCGCACCCATGCTCTATAATCTAAGTGACAAAGACTTAGATATGATGATACGGTGACGCTTAAAAAATCTGAAACGCTTTGTATAGAGGACGGCGGAGCGGGCATAACGTAAGCGGTCAAAGAAATCCCGGCGGTCGCAAGGGTGCGGTCGCGGGTCGTCACTAAGGAGTGATCGAGTATGGCAAGCATGGTTCCGTATCGTTCGGTTTTTGGTATTCGTCCGTTCAACACGTCGCTGCTCGATGCGTTCGATGACATGATGGACTTGGCGAGTGCGCCGCTCGCCAAGGCGTTTCCCATCGACGTTGAGGACACCGGCGATGGTTACGAGGTGAAGGCGTACCTCACCGGCGTGAGCAAGGACGACATCGATGTCGAGCTTAACGAGGGCCGCCTCTCCATCTCCGTCAATGTGGAGGAGAAGGAGGAGGACAAGGGCAAGAACTACCTGCAGAAGGAGTTCACGTCCTACAGCGCGACCCGCGGCGTCTATCTTAAGGACGCGGCGAGCGAGGGGCTTGCGGCCCGCTACGCCGACGGCGTGCTGACCGTGACCGTCCCGAAGATCGTCGAGAAGAAGAACGTCACCAAGATTGCTATCGACTAGGTTGTACGTCAGAGCGGATGGCGGGGTCGATAAGATGGCAGCCGCCTAGGTAAAGGGGGAGCTCCAAGTGGGGCTCCCCCTTTGTCTTGAGATGCGTTGATGCCTAGGGAGCGAGGCAGCCATGAGAAACGACGGGATCCCGTCGCTGCCAGTATCGTTTGGCGAGTTCGACCGTTTCCGTTTGGTGAGTTGGACTGAAACGACTTGGCGAGTTGGACTGTTCTTAGGGGTTGATGTGCCGAGATGGCGTATCCCTGGGGTCCTGGCAGCTCCATGCCGCCTGAGGAGCAATGCCTCAAGCGGCATGATTTTCCTTCCACTTCGAGAAGTCGGCGGTGCGACGCCAATAGGTTCCAGTCGCGACGGCGAGGCCTGCGCTTGGCGCGGGCGGAGCGGACGACGGGCGCTTACCCGACGCTTATGGGGCGGTTTTGCCCGGCGGCGCGAATGCGGAGGGAGGAACCTTCGGCGCGCTCGAGCGTGGCGGAGCTGCCGAGTTCGTTATCGAGGGTGGCGCCGAGCGCGTGGGCAAGGGCGCGCACGGCAAGGCTCGGCCGGTTGTTCTCCTGCGAGATGTGCATGGCGACGAGCTCCTCGGTGCGCTCGGTCACAAGCTCGCGCACCGCGTCGGCCGCCTGCGCGTTGGAGAGGTGCCCCTCGGCGCTTACGATGCGGTCTTGCAGGTAGCGCGGGTAGGAGCCGGTGCGGAGCATGGGCACGTCGTGATTGCTCTCGATCGCGAGGATGCGCGTATCGGCGAGCGCACGCATAGCGCCGGGCGTGAGGGTGCCCGTGTCGGTGGCATAACCGATGGCGTCGCCGTTGTATGAGAAGCGAAAGCCGACGGGGTTCACCACGTCGTGCATGGTGGGAAACGTATCCACGCGCACACCGGCGATCTCAAGGGTGTCGCCGGGCATGAACTCCTCAAACGGCAGGCAGGCGAGGTACTTGCGCGCCTTTGCGGTGCCACGGCTTGCATACAGGGGGCCGTCAAAGCGACGGCACCACACGGCCACGCCGCTCACGTGGTCGGAGTGCTCGTGGGTAAGGATGAGCGCGCGGACCTCGGCTTCGTCGAGGTCGAGCTCGTGCATGCGGTTGACGACCTCGCGGCGCGAGAACCCGTTGTCGATCATGATGAGGCCCTGGGGGCCCTCGACGAGCGCGCAGTTGCCCTTGGAGCCGCTGCCCAGTATGTGGAGGCGGAGCGCTCGGGCGCCGGCGTGCGCGTGCGCGGTGCCCGGCAGAGGCTTCGCCTGCGGGTCGGCCGGCGGGGCCTGTCGCTGCCCGCGGGCGCTGGGGCGGGGTGTAGATGCGGATGTTTGGGGTATCATCGGGTCTCTTTCGCAATCAGTACAATAGAGGCAGGGTTTGAGGAGGTTTCCGGTGCCAACGGTAGCACAGCACTTCGGTACGCGCACAGGTGCGGCGACGCACGCGCGCGATGCGGAGGGCGCTCTCAGGGCGCCCGTGGTCCTTATGGTATCAGGCGGCGCGGACTCAACGGCGCTTCTCGTTATGGCGTGCACGGGCGCGCTCGATATCGCCGACGGTCGCGGCCGGGCGCGCATCGCGCGCGAGCGCCTGCACGTCCTGCACGTCAACCATCATCTGCGCGGGGCGGCGTCCGACGGGGACGAGGCTTTTGTGCGCGAGCTCTGCGGGCGCTTCGGGTTGCCGCTCTGCGTCGAGCACGCCTCGTTTGACGAGCTCGACGGGCAAAACCTCGAGGCGGCGGCGCGCGAGGTCCGCTACGCCGCCGCCCGTCGCTATGTGCGCGAACTCTGCGCCGCGGCAGACTGCCCGCGGAGCGCCGCCCGCATTCTCACGGCGCATACGGCAAGCGACCGGGCGGAGACGTTCTTTATGAACGCCATCCGCGGTGCGGGGCCCGCCGGGCTCTCGAGCATCCCCCGCCGCCGCAACATCATCGTGCGCCCGCTGATTGACCGCACGCATGAGGAGCTCTGCCGCTATCTTGAGGTGGCGGATATCGCGTGGCGCGAGGACGAGAGCAACCGGGACACATCGTATCTGCGCAACTTTGTGCGCCACGAGGTCATGCCGCTCGCTGCGGAGCGCAACGGCAACCTAGCGCGCACGGTGGGCACCACGTGCGAGATTCTAGGTGACGAGGACGCGTTCCTCTCGCATCTCGCGGCGGTGGCGATGCGCTCATGCACGCGGCGCCAAGAGGAGGGGCTCATCGTTCTCGACGGCGCAAGGCTCGCGGCGGCCGAGCTCGTCATCGCGCGCCGCATCGTGCGGCTCGCGGTGCGCGCGCTCGACGACGATGTGCGGCTCGAAATGCGTCACGTGGAGGCGGTGCTCGCATGCGTGGCGGCCGGCACCGGTTCGCTCACCTTGCCGGGCGGCATCGATGCCCGCATGGAGTTTGGGTCGCTCGCCCTGCGCACCGCCGCGGCGCGCGAGGCGCTGGTGGCGGCCTGGCTCGCAGTGCCCGGCGAGATGGCGCTTGCAAACGAGGCGGTGCTTGCCGCCGAGGTGCTGCGCGTGCCGGCGGGCGAGGACCCCGTCGCCTATGCGCGCGCGCAGGTGGGGGAGGGCCGTCGCGTCGCCTGCGTCGACGCCGCGGCCCTGGGCTATGCGGAGGGCGACCTCGTGCGCCTGAAGGAGGCGGGCGAGGGGCTGCCCGCCGAGGTGCGGGGCGCGCGCCTCTGGATCGACGCCCCGGCGCCGGGCGACCTCATGTGCCCGCTCGGCATGCAGGGGCGCAGTAAGAAACTCTCCGACCTTTTGGGCGAGGAACATGTTCCGGTGGCGGAGCGCCCGCGCGTGCCGGTGGTGCGCACGGCGCCCGGCGGCGCGGTGGTGTGGGTAGCGGGGCTGCGCCTCGACGACCGTTTCAAGTGCACCCCCACCACCCGCATCCTCATCAAGCTCACCTTGCGCGCGCTCTAGCGGAGCGTCCCCGGCGGCGCGGTGAGGGGAGCGCCCGCCTGCTTGCGCGTTATGTAACGGCCTCGCCTAGCGCGAGCTTTGCGCGTGCGCGCACCGCGGGGGCTGCTAAGATAAGCAAATGGCCAATTGCAGCAGAAAGGGAGCCTCATGAGCGAGCTTCATCCCGATGTCGAATCCGTCCTCTTCTCCGAGGAGGACATCGCCCAGATCGTGCAGCGCATGGGCGCCGAGATCACGCGCGACTACGCGGGCCGCGACCTCGTCCTCATCGCCGTGCTGCGCGGAGCCGTGGTGTTTATGGGCGACCTCATGCGCGCCATCGACGCGCCGCTCGCCATCGATTTCATGGCGGTCTCGAGCTACGGCGCCAACGCCAAGAGCTCGGGCATCGTGCGCATCGTCAAGGACCTCGACATGGACATCAAGGGCCGCGACGTGCTGATTGTGGAGGACATCCTCGACTCGGGTCTCACGCTCAAGTACCTCATGCAGAACCTTGCCAACCGCGGTCCCGCATCGCTCGAGGTGGCGACGTTCCTGTGGAAGGACGTCGAGGGCAAGCAGGCGGCCATCAATCCCAAGTACGTGGGCACCCATTGCCCCGACGCCTTTGTGGTGGGGTACGGCCTCGATTACGCCGAGCGCTATCGAAACCTCCCCTACGTGGGCATTCTTAAACCGGAGGTTTATTCCTAGTGACCAAGCTGGATCAAATCAAATATCGCGTGCGCACCCGGGCGGGCATGGATGCCGGGACGGGCGCGCTCGCCCGGGCGGAGCTTCTGCCCGCCGAGGGCGCGGGCGGCAACGACCGCAAGCGCCGCGATGACACGCGCCGCGATGACGAGGGGTTTTTCGACAAACTCTTCTCCGATGACGAGCTGGGCGGGCCGGGCGGCCCGTCGGGCGGCGGTCGCGGCGGCGGCCCCTCGCGGGCGAGCGCCATCTACTTTTTGGTGGGCGCAGCGCTCATCATCTACGTCATCTTTACGATGTTCAACCAGGGCGGCGGCCAGGCGGCGTCGACAGAGATCGCCACGAGCGAGCTTGTGGCAGCCATCAAGGACGACCGCGTGCGCGAGCTCACCTACACCGTGGTCGCGGGCGAGGTCGAGGGCACGTACTGGACGGACGAGGAGGACGTGGGCGATGAGGAGAAGCTCGAGCGCTTCACCTCGCACTACGTGGGCACCGACTCGCTCGACGAGCTCATGGCGCGCCACCCCGAGGTGACCTACCATATCGACACCTCCGACCCCAACATGTGGTCGAACATCCTCGTGCAGGTGGTGCCCACCATCCTGCTCGTCGTGATCATGTTCTACTTCATGCGCCAGATGCTGGGCGCCAACGGCCGGGCCATGCAGTTTGGCAAGACGGATGCCAAGACCAACGAGGCAACGCGCCCTAAGGTCAAGTTTGCCGACGTCGCGGGTATCGACGAGGCGGTTGAGGAGCTCGAGGAGGTGCGCGACTTTCTGGCAGCGCCCGAGCGCTACCGCAAGCTCGGCGCCAAGATCCCCCGTGGCGTGCTCTTGGTGGGACCTCCGGGTACGGGCAAGACGCTTCTGGCCAAGGCCGTCGCCGGCGAGGCGGGCGTGCCGTTCTTCTCCATCTCTGGCTCCGACTTTGTCGAGATGTTTGTGGGCGTGGGCGCGAGCCGCGTGCGCGACCTGTTTAAGAACGCCAAGGAGCAGGCGCCGTC
>DVMF01000084.1 GCA_018715125.1 Candidatus Coprousia avicola
GCATCCGAGATACGACAAGGGAGGGAGCGCACCGTGACGCAAGATGAGGCGCTCAGCGTGCTCGGGCTCAAGCCGGGCGCCACGCGCGATGAGATTCAGATCGCCTACCGTGAGCTTGCGCAGATGCTGCATCCCGACCGTTTTCCCGACAACGCCAAGCTCCGCGCCCGCGCTGAGGCGCAGATGCGCGCCGTCAACGAGGCGCGGGACGTCCTTCTCAAGGGCGCGGGCCGCGGTCGGCCCGCATCGCGAGCGCGGGGCGGGGCCGGAGCAGGTGCCTCGCGCCCCCGTACGACGGCGGACATCGCCTTTGAGGCCGAGGCGCGCGCGCATGCGGCGGAGACGGCCCGGCTCACCGTGGTCGGTCAGGCGCGCACCCTGCGCGAGCGGCGCCGGGGCATGGGCTCGCTCGCGGCGGTGGCGGGCGGCGTGATGCTCGTCACGTCGCGCATGCGCGGGACCGTCGGCACCCTCGTCTTTTCGGTCGCGTCCATGCTCGTGGTGTGGGGGATCGTCGACGTCGTCATGCTCACCAACCAGATCAACGTGCTGGAGCGTCGCGCCCGCAACCTCCTGCGTCAGCGTGATGCCGCGGCCGATATCGCCCGCCGCGCCCGCGCGTAGGGAGTATCGCAGCCTGCCCCCCCGCGGCGGAGGGCGCCCGTCTTTTCCGCGGTGCCGGTGTCAGCCGTGCTAGAATGGCCCTGCTACTAGGCGGCGCCGCGCACCGGCGTCCCGCTCGCTGACGCCCGAGGAGGATGCGCAACATGGCTCATCAGCAGCACAATTCTGGCGCCGTGTCGCCCGCGCTGGACGAGATGGTCTGCGACCTTATCGGCTATATGCTCGACGAGCTGGCCGAGGGGCGCGCCCCGGGTACGGCCGCCTGTGCCGAAGACGCGGGCTCGGGGCGCATCGAGGCCGTGTTCACCGATGACGGCGAGGAGGCCTGCCTGGAGGCGGCGCAGGCGTTCATCGTGCAGAACGCGCGCGGCAACGCGGGGGAGCACCTGGCGGCCATCGATCGCTACGCCATCGCCTGCACCGGCGCGGTCGAGCTCGACGGCGCCTACCACGATGCGGTGCTCGTGAGCTTCTACGAGCGGGCGCTGCCGGTGGGATATTCGGCGTATGTGCTCTACGAGAACCCCGGCGCAGGCGATGCCTTTGGATGGGCCGACCCCGAACCGGCGGGCGAGGAGCCCCCGCTCATCTAGGAGAACAAGCACGCGCCCGGCATCCGTGCCGTCGGCTTCCCAGAGCTTTCTAACAACATTCCATCTAACTTTCCATGATGGAAAGCTGCTGGAAAGATGATGGAAAGCTAGGCGAAGCGTCGGGCACGGCGTTGCGTCGAGGATGGTGCGCCGGATTCGGGGGACTGGGCTCGCGCGCGTGTGGAGTGCATTTGCGCTTACAGAACGAAAACAACCGCTGACCGGCACATCGTTTACTATTAGAACCGTTTGCGCTAAAGGGTTCGATACGGTCGACCTGCCATTCTTTTCAGGCGCTGAAGGGTCCGGCGCGCAAATGATAGGGTACCGTTTGCGACCCGGATGGCCCGGCCCGCGCCCCTCCGCTGCGCCCGATTTCTGAGGCACGAAGCTGAGGGCGTAGCGGAGGGACGGAGCCCGGGCCGCTTGAGGATAGAACGAGGCAAGGAGCACTACATGCGCGTCGAGAATCTGAGAAACATCGCCATCATCGCCCACGTCGACCACGGCAAGACCACGCTCGTCGACAAGCTCCTGCGTGCCACGGACGCGTTCCGTGCCAACCAGCAGGTTGAGGACCGCGTGCTCGACTCCAACGATCAGGAGCGCGAGCGCGGTATCACCATTCTCGCCAAGAACTGCTCTATCGAATACAAGGGCGTCAAGATCAACGTCATCGACACCCCCGGCCACGCCGACTTTGGCGGCGAGGTCGAGCGCGTGCTCAAGATGGCAGACGGTGCGCTGCTGCTCGTCGATGCGTTTGAGGGCCCCATGCCCCAGACACGCTTCGTGCTCTCTCACGCCATCGCCTGCGGCCTCAAGATCATGATCGTGATCAACAAGATCGACCGCCCCGGTGCGGAGCCCGAGCGCGCCTACAACGATTGCCTCGACCTTATGGCAGACCTGGGCGCTTCCGACGAGCAGCTCGAGTTTGCCATGGAGCACGTGGTGTACGCCTCCGCGGTGAACGGCTATGCCCGCCTTGACCCGCTGGCCGACGGCGACAACATGTACCCCCTGCTCGACATGATCGTCCACGAGATGCCCGCGCCCGAGGTGGACGAGGCGGCGCCGCTCGCCATGCAGTGCGTGACCATCGACCACTCGAGCTATGTGGGCCGCATCGGCATCGGTCGCGTGTACTCGGGCACCATTCACGACGGCGACCAGATCCTCGTCGTCAAGAATGACGGCTCGAGCGCCACGGCGACGGTCAAGCAGCTCTACACCTTCGACTACCTCGGCCGCACCGAGTGCGAGGAGGTCCATGCCGGCGACATCGCCGCGGTGGTGGGTATCGACCACACCGACATCGGCGACGTCTACACCGACCCCGAGCACCCCGTGCACCTCGACCCCATCGAGATCGACCCGCCGACCCTCTCGGTCGTGTTCGAGGCGTCTACCTCGCCGCTCGTCGGCCGCGACGGCGACATCGTGGGCGCGCGCCAGCTGAAGGAGCGCCTTGCCCAGGAGGCCGAGAACAACGTGACCATGCGCATCGAGGAGCTCGAGGACAAGAGCGGCGTCGAGGTCTCGGGCCGCGGCATCCTCCATCTGTCCGTACTGATGGAGACCATGCGCCGCGAGGGCTTCGAGTTCCAGGTGGGCCGTCCGCGCGTCCTCATCAAGACCGATGAGCACGGCAACAAGCTCGAGCCTATCGAGCAGGCCGTCGTCGAGTGCCCCGACGAGTACGCGGGCAAGGTCATCGAGGTCTTTGGCAACGCCGGTGGCACCATGACGAGCATGCATGCGGGCTCCACGGTGACCCACATCGAGTTCCGCATCCCCACCCGCGGCATCATGGGCCTGAAGAACCGCATCCTGAACGTGAGCCACGGCGAGGGCGTGTTCTACCATACGTTCTTGGAGTACGGCCCGTATGCGGGCGACCTCGGCGGGCGCAACAACGGCGCCATGATCTCGATGACGACGGAGAAGGCCGTCGCCTACGCCCTCGGCACGCTGCAGGAGCGCGGCCAGCTCTTTGTCGAGCCGGGCACCGAGTGCTACGAGGGCATGCTCGTGGGCGAGCGCAACAAGCCGGGCGACATGGTGGTCAACATCGCGCGCACCAAGAACCTCGGCAACCAGCGCAGCTCGACCGCCGATATCGCCGTGCAGCTCACGCCGCCGCGCACCTTTACCCTCGAGGAGGCGCTCGAGTACATTACCGACGATGAGCTCGTGGAGATCACGCCCAAGAACATCCGCCTGCGCAAGCGCATCCTGAACGCGACCGACCGCAAGAAGGCGGCCGTGCGCGCCGGTCAGGTGAACAAGTAACCAACCCGGACGGGAGGGCAGGGCATGAGGATCACGGTGCTCGTGGAGAATGCCACGCCCTCCAGCCGCCTCGCGGCGCGCCATGGCCTCGCACTCTGGATCGAGGCCGCGGGGCGCCGCGTGCTGTTTGACGTGGGGCCTGACGGGAGCGCGCTCGCCAACGCGGCGGCGCTGGGGATCGACGTCGGGACGGCGGATGCGGCCGTGCTCTCCCACGGACATGCCGACCATGGCGGCGGCCTCGGCGCGTATCTGGCGGCGACGCACGCGGCATCGACTCCCCTGTACGTGCGCCCGCATGCCTTTGACGAGCATCTCTCGGGTACGGTCGCGGCGCATCATGCCATCAGCCTCGACGCGGGCCTCGCTGCGAGCCCGCGCATCGTGACAACGGGCGACCGCCACCAGATTGCCCCCGGCCTGACGCTGTTTGCGACCTCGTCGCGCGCCTATCCGGCCCCCGCCTCAAACAACCGGCTCTTTATGCGGGACGCCGCAACCGGCTCCCTCATTCTCGATGACTTTGCGCACGAGCAGAGCCTGCTGGTTGAGGAGGACGGGCGCCGGGTGCTCATCTCGGCGTGCTCGCATGCCGGCATCTTGAACATCATGACGGAGGCGGAGCGCATCGCCGCCGCGCCGCTCGACGCCGTGGTGGCGGGCTTCCATCTGACGGCGCCCTCGGCGGGGACCTCGGCAGACGCTCAAACGGTGACGGCGCTCGCCCGCGAGCTCGCACGGCGCCCCGCGCGCTACTACACGTTTCACTGCACGGGGCTCGACGCCTTTGCGCACCTGCGCGACGAGCTCGGGGAGCGGGTGCGCTACCTGGCGTGCGGCAGCTCGCTCACGTTGCCGTAGGGTTTTGCGGCGCGCGCCCTCGTTGGTGCCTAGTGCCAGAGCCCCTTGCGCTTAAAGACGTAGGCGCACACAAGACAGAGGACAACGGCGAGCACCAACGGGAACACCCAGGTGTTGAACAGGGGCGACGCGGCAAAGGGCAAATCGACGTTCATGCCCCAGAAGCCAAAGATCATGTTAGGGATGGCCATCACGATGGTGAGGACCGTCAGCACCTTCATCACGATGTTGAGGTTATTGGAGATGACACTCGCGTAGGCGTCCATGGTGCCGGAGAGAATGTTGGAATAGATGTTGCACATCTCCTGCGCCTGATGGACCTCGATCATAACGTCGTCCATCAGATCCTGGTCGTCCTCGTACAGGGTGATGAGGTGGCCGTGCATGATCTTGTTGAGCGTGACCTCGGCGGATTTGAGCGACGTCGAGAAGTACACGAGCGACTTCTCGAGCGAGAGCATCTGCAGGAGCTCCTCGTTGCGCATGGAGCCGTACAGGCGCTGCTCGGTTTTGGTGGAGAGCGCGTCGATGCGGCGGAGCGCGATGAGGTAGCTCTGCGATACGCGCAGGAGCATCTGCAGCAAAAAGCGGGTGCGCAGGCGGGTGTTGAGGCCGCGGACGCGGCCTGCGGCCATGTCGGTCACGATGGGGTTGTCCTGCAGGCTGAGCGTGACGACGAGGTTTTTCGCCGGTAGGGAGAAAAACGAGATGGGCATCGTGGTGTACTGCAGCATCGCCGGGTCCTGCATATCCTCGGCGTCTTCGGCGCAGGGGTAGTCGACGATGATGAGGGCCTGGTTGACGTCGTCGTCGTAGTCGATGTGCGAGGTCTCCTCCTCGTCGAGGGCGGAGCGGACGAACTCCGGCAGCACGCCGATTTCTTGCTCGAGCCATGCGCTCTCCTCGGGTGTGGGGGAGACCACGTTGATCCAAGCGCCGGCCTCTGGCGTGTCGACGGTGACGAGTGCGCCGTTTATGTCGGTCATGTAGCAGGTGATCATACGTACCTCCTCGCGGACGAGCGCCCGGACGGGCGGCGGGTGTTGGCGTGTGCGCGCCGGGACCCCCGGCGGCAGCGCCGTTGACGATACCGCATGCGTGCACGGCGCACGTCATCTTCTCGTAAACTGCAAACACCCCTTACTGAATCTTTACTACAAGGGGGTACGATGCCAGAAGCATGCAATAAACGCGGGCGACCCGGAATGACTCTCGCGTTTCGATACGGGAGTGATGGCATGGCAGAGGGCAAGCGAACAACCTACAACCAGGCGACGCGCCTGCGCGCCGTCGAGGCGCTCGAAGAGGGGATTAGCCAGCGGGCGCTCGCAGCACAGCTGGGCATACCGGCGGCGACGGCGCGCCAGTGGGCGCGCGCCTTTGCGGCCGGCGGGCGCGATGCCGTGCTCAACGGCGGCTCGACGCACCGGTCCTACGACCTCGATACCAAGATCGCCTGTGCGCGCGACCGCGTGGAAAAGGGCAGGTCCGTGCGCGAGGTGATGATCGCCTACGGCGTGACGAGCGAGTCCTCCGTCAAGATGTGGTGCCGCAAGTACCGCGCCGACGGCGTAAAGGGGCTCGTCAGCAAGCCGCGCGGCCGCAAGCCGCAGGCGTGAGCAAAAAGCGGCGAGAGGCATCCGGGGCGCTTGGTAAATGACTCTATGACGATAGCAATTTACGCATAATCTCTGTTGCCCGCGCCATGGCAAACGCCCCCTCTGAGCGCGTGCTATGATGGAGCGCGAACCGCAAAGCATGGCTCCCATAGGCGGCGCCGCCGCCTGCGGCGGCAGAAAGGACGCGTTATGCTCAACGCAATCGAGATTTCCCCCAAGATCTGGTGGGTCGGCGGCATCGACTGGAACGAGCGCTCGTTCCACGGTTACACCACCGAGCAGGGCATCACCTATAACGCCTACCTCATCATGGACGAGACCGTCACGCTCATCGACACGGCGAAGGCGACGTTTACCGACGAGTTTGTCCAGCGCATCAGCCAGGTTGTCGATCCGGCCAAGATCGAGCTCGTGGTGACGAACCACGTCGAGATGGATCACTCCGGCAGCCTGCCCAAGATCCACGAGCTCGCGCCCAACGCGCGCATCGTCGCCTCGGCCCCGGCCGGCGTGAACGAGATTCGTGCCCACTACGGCATCGAGGTCGAGGGCGTCAAGACCGGCGACTCCATCTCTATCGGCGCGCGCACGCTCCACTTCGTGCAGACGCCGATGGTCCACTGGCCGGACAACATGGTCACCTGGTGCCCGGAGGACGGCATCCTCTTCTCCAACGACGCGTTTGGGCAGCACTACGCCACCACCAAGCGCTTCGATGACGAGTGCGACCTCTGCGAGGTTATGAAGCAGGCCAAGAAGTACTACGCCAACATCGTGTGGCCCTACGGCGCCCAGGCGCAGAAGGCCATGGCGGCGCTCGGCGGGCTCGACATCAAGATGATCGCCCCGTCGCACGGTGTGATCTGGCGCAGCCACATCGCCCAGATCCTCGAGAAGTACCAGGCGTGGAGCACCTATCAGACCGAGGAGAAGGCCGTGGTGGTCTTCGACTCCATGTGGCATTCCACCGAGGCCATGGCGCGCGAGATCACCGACGCCTTCATCCGCGAGGGCGTGCCCGCCAAGCTCATCGACGTCAAGCACACGCACATCTCCGATATCATGCTCGAGCTGTGCGACGCGCGCTACGTGGCCTGCGGCTCTCCGACCCTGAACTCCAACATGATGCCCACCATGGCGAGCTTCCTCACCTATATGCGCGGCCTCTCGCCTAACAACAGCCAGCGCACGGGCATCGCCTTTGGCAGCTACGGCTGGGCGCCGCTCGGCCCCAAGCAGGTCTTTACCGAGATGGAGAACATGAAGTTCCAGATGGCGAGCCCTGTGATCGCCCAGCAGTGGATCCCCTCCGAGGAGAACCTCGCGGCGCTGCAGGAAACGGTGGTCAAGGCCATCGAGGACGCGCGCGCCTAACGCGCCCGCGCGCATCACGTTACGAAACGGGGTGGCCCAGGCTGCCCCGTTTTGCGTTTTCTACAATGAAGGGCGAGCTTTGAGGACCGGTGCGCCCCGCGCCGCCATGCGAAAGGAAGGCCAGCCATGATCAACGAGCAGATGTATGCCTTTGGGGCGGAGAGTTCCAAGATCCGCGAGATCTTTTCGTACGCGTGCGCGCGCAAGGAGGAGATCGGCGCCGAGAACGTCTTCGACTTCAGCTTGGGCAACCCGAGCATCCCCGCACCGGCGGCCGTGCAGGAGAGCATAGCCCGCTCGCTCGCCGAGGTACCCGCCGCCGAGCTCCACGGTTACACGCCCGCGCCCGGTATGCCGGCGGCTCGCGCCGCCGTGGCCTCGTCGCTCAACCGCCGCTTTGGGACGACCTATACCGCCTCGGACGTCTTTATGACCGTAGGCGCGGCGGCCTCGGTCTCCATCGCGCTGCACGCGGCGGTGTGCCCGGGCGAGGAGGTCATCGTCATCGCCCCGTACTTCCCCGAATACCGGGTGTGGATAGAGACGGCGGGTGCTGTCTGCGTCGAGGTTCCGGCGGATCCGGAGAGCTTTCAAGTGGTGCCCGGTGCGGTTGCGGCGGCCATCACGCCCCGCACGGCCGCCGTCATCATCAACGCGCCCAACAATCCCACCGGGGCCATCTACCCGCGCGAGACGCTCTCCGAGCTCGCCGAGGTGCTGGAGGAGGTCAACGCGGCGCGCGAGCAGGAGCTCGGCCATCCGCAGCCCGTCGTGCTCATCTCCGACGAGCCGTATCGCGAGATCACCTACGGCGCCGAGGTGCCCTGGGTGCCGGCGCTCTACGAGCACACGGTGGTGTGCTACTCCTACAGCAAGTCGCTGTCGCTTCCGGGCGAGCGCGTGGGCTGGGTGCTCGTGCCGCAGGTGAGCGAGGGCGCGCACCGCATGATGGCCGCCGTGGCGGGTGCGGCGCGGGCGCTCGGGTTTGTGTGCGCGCCGGCGCTCTTCCAGCGCGTCGTGATCGACTGCGTGGACACGCCCACCGATGTGGCGGCCTATGCGCGCAACCGCGAGCTGCTCACCGATGCGCTGCGCGCGTACGGCTACACCTTTGTGGAGCCCGATGGCGCCTTCTACCTGTGGGTGCGTGCGCTCGAGCCCGACGCGGAGGCCTTCTGCGAGCGCGCCCGCGGCTTTGAACTGCTGCCGGTGCCGAGCGACAGCTTCGGCGTGCCCGGCTGGGTGCGCGTGGGCTACTGCGTTGCGCCCGAGACCATCGAGCGGTCGCTTCCGGCTTGGCAGGCCCTGGCAAAGAGCTACCGCTAGGGCGCGGCCGCGCGCCCACCCCGGGCGCGCGGCGGCAGCGCAGGCATGCGCCTTCGCGCGAGCGGCCTTCGCGCGGCGCGTTCGTGAGACAATAGGCCCATGCCGTCCGGCTGTTCTCATCCGTTGGGGAGGTGGGCACCCGTGCCCTATACCATTGCCGCCGATATCCACACCCATACGCTGGCGTCGCGCCACGCGTACTCGACCATTGCCGAGAACGTCGCCGCCGCCCGCGCCGCCGGGCTCGAGCTTCTGGGCTCGGCCGATCACTTCAGCGTGATGCTCTACCCCGAGCAGCACATCCGCAACTTCCAGTTCTTCTTAAACCAGGGCATCTGGCCGCGCGTGTGGGATGGCGTCATGCTGCTGCGCGGCGCCGAGGTCGATATCGTCTCGCTCGAGGGCGGCCTCTTTGCCGAGGATATCGCCTGCCCCGAGAGCATCGTCGGCCACGCGTACCGGGCGGACAAGAGCCTGTTCGAGCGGGTTGTGGGCGACCTCGATTACCTCATCGCGAGCGTGCACAACGGCTCCTTCGCCGACGGCGCGACCGTCGCCCAGACCACGTGCATGTATACCGCCGTGCTCGAGCGCCCCGACGTGCTGGTGCTCGGCCACGCGGGGCGCTCCGGCGTGCCGTTTGACGTCGACGAGGTTCTCAGCTGCGCCCGCGCGCACCATAAGCTCATCGAGATCAACAACCACAGCCTCGAGAGCCGCCGGCATCACGGGGCGTGCCGCGCCATCGCCGAGCGCGCCGCCGAGCTGGGCGTGGGCATCGTAGTGTCGAGCGATGCGCACATCGCGCCCGCCATCGGGCAGTTCTCTCACGCCGAGCGCCTGCTCGAGGAGATCCACTTCCCCGAGGAGCTCATCATGAACCGCAGCCGCGAGGCGCTCGTGGGCGCGCTCGCCGCAGCCGGCTTCGAGCTCTAGCACGGTTTGCACACGCCCCATCCCGTCATCCGTCTGCGCAGCCCTGGCCCCGGCGCCCGGCTGCCTTAAAGAAAGGACCCCCATGCTCAAGCGCACGTTTGAAGAGGACCTAGAGCGCGCCGTCGCCTTCCACGGGCACCTGTGTGGTGGCCAGGTCATCGGCACGCGCATGGCGCGCCTCGCGCTCACCTATTTTGGTATCGACGATGCGGACACCTACCGCGACCTCGTGGCCTTTGTGGAGTGCGACCGGTGCCTTGCCGACGCCGTCACCGTGGTGGCCAACTGCCACATTGGCCGCCGCCGCCTCAAATGGTACGACTACGGCATCATGTCCGCGAGCTTCTACGATATGGCCTCGGGGCGCGCTATCCGCATCTCGCAGCGCACGGACGCCCCGCATTGCGGTCACGGGACGGACCCGGTGGCGTTTTTTGCCGTGATCCCCGACGCGACGCTCTTTCACGTGCACGAGGTGGAGCTGCCCGACCTCGCCCCGGAGGACTTGCCGAGCGGCTCGCGCAAGACGCTCGTGTGCGACGGATGCGGCGAGCGCGTGCACGACGGGCGTGCCATCGAGCGCGATGGCCACGTGTACTGCCGGCGGTGTGCGGGAGAGCACGTGTACTACGTCGAGGGACGCGAGCTCGCGCCGGAGGAGTACGCGGCGGGCGCCTCGGCATAAGGCGCCGCACACCGCGGGGCGGCACGGGTGGTGAGCCGTTTGCCGCGCAAAAGCGACCGCTCGCCCGTCTTACCAGACGGTAAGCCGCGCGCTCACAGGGGCTTCATGCGGACTTGGTAAGCTCTCGAGGCGAAGCGTCCCGCATCCGCGCGGCCCGGCGTGTCTCTCGCGCCGTCTGTCTGCCCGCGCCGCCGGCGCATCCCCGTGTACGCATCCGAGCCCCCAGGGAGGTCCCGTGCGCTATCGCCCCCAGCATGCCGCCCCCGCGGCGCACCCCGTGCGCCGGACCCTCGCGCGTATCGCGGCGGCCGTGGGGTTTGTGCTGGTGGTGTTTGCGCTCATCGGCGCGCTGACGCTCTACGCCCGCCACTGCCTGCGCCAGCGCGGGCTCGGTGCAGTGGATGCCCCCGTGCTTGCGGCGACGCCCGCATGGGGCGACGAGTTCGCGCGCACCGGCCGCTTTGAGGCGCATATCGCGTTCACCGACTTCGCCGTGCCGGACGATGGCGAGACCACCATGGCTGTTACGTGGGATGATGCTTGGTTCGACGCCGACCGCACCGTCTACAACCCCGAGCTTGCGGCCGCGGGCGCCGTTATCGCCACGCTCGCCTACGCGGAGTCGGGCTACTACCAGGCGGGAAACACGTGCCTGCCCTATATGGAGCTCGGCCTCTCCGCCCTCGGTTTCACCGACGTGTCGACGGCGTCGTACCGCTATCGCAGCGAGGTTATCGACGAGGCGCTGAGCCTGGTCACGCAGGAAGCCGACGGCGCGGCCTACGGCATCGCCGAGAAGCGCCTGGTGGGTGCGGATGGCACGCTGCGCGACCTTATGGTGGTGAGCGTGCGCGGCAGCTACGGGTCGGAGTGGCTGAGCAACTTGGCCGTCGATAGCGACGACGACCACCCCGGATACCGCGAGGCGGCGGCCGAGGTGGCCCGGGCGCTCGCGCCCCGCGTGGAGCGCGCGCACCAGGAGGGCCGTTCGGTCGAGCTGCTGCTGGTCGGGCACAGCCGGGGCGGCGCCATCGCCAATCTGGTGGCAGCCGGCGCGCTCGACGAGCTGGCCGGCCTCGAGGGCACACGAGCGCTCATCGGACTCGCCGCCGGCGACGGCGTCCGCGCGTACACCTACGCCTCGCCGGCGACGACGGTCTCCGCCGACGCCGCGGACGCACGGTATGCGAGCATCTTCAACATCGCCAACCCCGCGGACATCATGACGCACCTGCCGCTTGAGGCCTGGGGGTACGTGCGCTACGGCATCGATGTGGCGCTCCCGAGCGTGACCTCGGCCGATTTTGCAACGCGCCACGCCGCCATGGAGGAGACCTTTGCCGAGGTCATGGGCGCGCCCTCGCCCTATAACCCAGAAGACGAGCTCCTGATTGCCGACCTTACCGCCGATATCTCCGGGGCGGTGCGGTCGCTCGACGACCTTATGACGCCGGCGGGCGTTGCCACCGTGGTCTCGACCGTCGCCATGCGCGTGAATCCGTGGGAGATCCTCTACGCGCACTACCCGAGCGTCTACATCGCGTGGCTCGAGAGCCTGGCGGCCTGAGCCTAGGCGCGCTCCAGGACGGCGACCGTCTCGATGTGGTCGGTATGCGGGAACATGTCGACGGGCGTGAGGCGGATGAGCCGGTAGCCCGCACGTCCCAGCTCGGCAAGATCGCGCACCTGCGTTGCGGGGTTGCAGCTTACGTACACGATGCGGCGCGGGCCGATGGCGGCCGCCGCCGCGAGAAACTCCGGCGTCGAGCCGGCGCGCGGCGGGTCGAGCACGATGACGTCTGCCGCGAGGCCCTCGCCTGCGGCGCGCCTGAGGTAGCTCGTCGCATCTTCTGCCACAAACGAACAGCGGTCGGAAAGCCCGTTCAGCTCCGCGTTGCGCGCGGCGTCGGCGATGCCGGAGGGATTGCGCTCGACACCGATGAGCGAGATGTTCCTGCCCGCTTGTCGCGCGGCGTGGGCGGCGGTGATGCCGATGGTGCCGCTGCCGCAGTACGCGTCGACGAGCGTGTCGCCGGCGCGCAGGTCCATGCCGTCGAGGGCGAGGCGGTAGAGCACCTCGGTCTGCTGGGGGTTTGTCTGGTAAAACGCCGTGGGCGAGATCTCGAACGTGCAGCCCAAAAGCTCGTCGCGCATGTACGGCGCGCCCCAGGCGATATGCGTCTCGCTGCCCAAGATGGCGTTGCCCATGCGGCCGTTGATGTTCTGCGCGATCGAGACGAGGCGCGGCTCTACCTGCGTGAGCGCGCGGGCGAGCTCGCTTAAGGCGGGCACGTCGCGCTGCGCGGTCACCAGCGTGAGCATGGCCTCGCTGCGTCTCCAGCCGCAGCGGAGGACGGCGTAGCGGAGGGTGCCCTGGCGACGGTCCTCGTCATAGGCGGGAATACCGAGCTCCGCGGCGAGGCGGGCGACTTCGTTCAGGAGGTGCCGCGCGCCGGGCGCCTCGACAGCGCATGCCGGCACGGCGACGATGTCGTGCGTGCCGCGCGCGTAGAAGCCCGCGCGCACCGCGCCGTCGGGACCCGGAGCGAAGGGCGTCGCCGCCTTGTAGCGAAACGCGCGGGGCGCGGGGAGCTTGCCGTCTGCCGCGGT
Source organism: Candidatus Coprousia avicola (assembly GCA_018715125.1). Classification (GTDB taxonomy): domain Bacteria; phylum Actinomycetota; class Coriobacteriia; order Coriobacteriales; family Coriobacteriaceae; genus Coprousia; species Coprousia avicola. Next base: position 12,924 of record DVMF01000084.1, read on the forward strand.
TACGGTGCCGTCGCGGAGCGGGTCGTAGCCGGGCGCGCGCATCGCGGTGTCGATGCCCATGCGCATGCCGAGGATAGGCAGGGGCGCGGCGTCCCATCCCTGTGCGACCAGGAGCGGCGCCATCAGCTCATCGATGGCATCCTGCTTGCGGGCGAGCTGCTTTTTGTACGGCATGCCGAGCCACAGGCAACCACCGCACTCGTGCATAAGGGGGCAGGGACCTGCGGCGTCTTTGCGGGCGCGGTGCGAGGAGGGCGCCGCCTGCGGCTTGGGCTTATCTGCTGTGCCGGTACCGTTGCGCGCGGTACGCGCGCGCTTGCGGCCCGAGGGCGTATGGGTGCTGTTGGCGCGCGGGTCGGTCTGGCGGTTGGTGGCGGCGAGCCGTTTACGGCGTGACGATGGCATGGCATCCCTTATCTCGTGTGGTTCGCCTCGATTGTCTCACGTTCTCGTGCGACGGGTGCGCTGCCCTGCAAATCAGCGCAAAGCGCGCCCCGCCGCGCGCCGTTCAGGCCGCTCTCTCGGGGGCGTTTTCACTCGGAGCCCCTCTTTTGGCGGGTGAGGGGGGGTTATTCATTCTAGTGCACGGTTTAGAGCACCCCCTCATAGTAGAGAAGCGCACCGTGTTGGGAAAAAGCGCTGGTCAGAAGGCCGCGCGATTCTGCGGCTACTCGAAGGACCCATCGTGAACTAGTCACTAGAATAAATAGCCCCCTGATTGAGGGCGCCGTCAGCCAGGCGGTGTCGTCGTTGCGCGAAAATGTCACCCCTCGTTGGGCGAAAATGTCACCCTTCCGCCCGGCGGCGCCGTTCCGGTCGTGTTTGTGCGGCCGCGTCCCTCGGGGGCGCAAAGGGGACAAACCCGCCAGATTGCATGCCCAGGGGAATAAGGGGAGAGAAGTGGCGGATTGTATGTATTTCAGGGGATAGAGCGGGCGGATTGTATCTTTCTGTACAAACCGCCGGTTCTTTGCATGCCGCAGAGCTGGGGTTATGCCAGCTAAAATGCGCGACATGCAATCCGCCTATACAATCTGCAGGTTTTCTCCCCGCGTCCTGCGCGCCATGCGGCTTCGGTGTCTCGCATCGCGCGTTACGGGTACCATGACCACCATGTATCGCAATCCGGTGCCGCGCCCGCGCGGCACGCGGCGGCCGCCCCGCCGCCCCGTCCACGCCAGTCCGGCAACCCGTGCGCAACGATAGAAAGGCACTTCCGTGCTTGAGCTCAAAGGCATCACCAAAGACTATCCTTCGGGCGACACCGTCGTCCACGCCCTCAAGGGCATCTCGGTCACGTTTCGCGACCAGGAGTTTGTCAGCATCCTCGGTCAGTCCGGCTGCGGCAAGACAACGCTCCTGAACATCATCGGCGGCCTTGACCAGTACACGCGCGGCGACCTCGTCATCAACGGCCGCTCGACCAAGAGCTATCACGACCGGGACTGGGATACGTACCGCAACCACTCGGTGGGCTTCGTCTTTCAGAGCTACAACCTCATCCCGCATCAGACGGTCATCGCCAACGTCGAGATGGCGCTCGTGCTCTCGGGTACGCCGGCGGCGGAGCGGCGGCGCCGTGCGGAGGAGGCGCTCAAGCGCGTGGGCCTCGGCGACCACCTTAAAAAGAAACCCAACCAACTGTCGGGCGGACAGATGCAGCGCGTGGCCATCGCTCGCGCGCTGGTGAACGATCCCGAGATCATCTTGGCCGACGAGCCCACGGGTGCGCTGGACACCGAGACCTCCGTCGAGGTGATGGAGATCCTAAAGGAGCTCAGCCGCGACCGCCTGGTCATCATGGTCACGCACAACCCCGAGCTCGCCGAGCGCTATTCCGACCGCATCGTGCGCATCTCCGACGGCCTCATCACGAGCGACTCCGCGCCGGTCGATGCAGAGCGCGAGCGCCTCACGCCCGAGCAGGTGCAGGCGCACGCCGTGGCGGACGCAAAGAAGGGCAAGCGCTCGATGAGCTTCCGCTCGGCGCTCAGCCTCTCTTTTACCAACCTCATGACCAAGAAGGGGCGCACGTTTCTGACGGCGTTCGCCGGGTCCATCGGCATCATCGGCATCGCGCTCATCCTGTCGCTCTCGGACGGCGCGCAGAACTATATCGCCGAGACCGAGGAGTCGACCATGGGGGGCTATCCGCTCACCATCCAGTCGACGAGCGTGGATATGGCGAGCATGATGGGCTCGATGATGGGGTCGGCCGCTGAGACGGCGGCTCAGACGGTCGAGGAAGGGACTGTCTCGTCGAGGGACCTCGTAACCAACATGGTCACCAGCGTGGCCGACGGCGCCAACGAGAACGACATGCCCGCGATCAAGGAGTGGCTCGAGAGCAATCCCGGTGACATCGAGGACATCACCACCGCGATCGAGTACACCTACGATGTGCCGATCAACATCTACTCGTCCGACACCGCCGACGGCCCCGTTCAGGTAAATCCGGCGACGGTGATGGACGCGCTCGGTATCTCGATGGGCCAGACCCAGACCGAGATGCTCTCGAGCATGGGCTCGTCCTACGACGTCTTTACCGAGCTTCTGCCCAACCGCGACACGTGGGAGCGCGACTACACCGTGGTCGCGGGCCGCATGCCCGAGAGTTGGGATGAGGTGGTGCTCTACATCGACGAGAACGGGCGCATCTCCGACTACACCCTCTACGCGCTCGGGCTTCTCGACCAGAGTGACCTGCGCGGCATGATGGCGGATGTGATCGCGGGGCGCGAGGTCGAGCAGGTCGAGGGAACCTCCTACACCTACGACGAGCTTATGGGGCTTACCTTCAAGCTCGTGCCCGAGGCGTACACCTATGCCGAGCAGGCGGACGGCACCTGGAGCGACATGTCGGAGGACGACGCGTTTATGACCGACGTCATCAACGCGGCGGAGACCCTGCACGTGGTGGGCATCGTGCAGCCTGCCGAGGGCAACGACGAGACCAACTGGGGAAGCGTCCTGTACACGCCCGAGCTGGTGGAGCACGTGATTGAGGCGGGCGACGCGAGCCCGGCGGTGACCGCGCAGGAGGCGGATCCGACGACGGACATCTTCACGGGACTGCCGTTTGAGGAGAGCTCGACGGGCCTCACGATGGACGGCATCGAGATGCTGATCGGCCAGCTGCCCGCCGAGCAGGCCTCGCAGCTCCAGAGCTATGTCGACGAGCTGCGCGCCGAGGGCCTGTCGGACGACGAGATAGCCGAGGCGTTCTCAGAGCAGATGGCGAGCCAGACGGACAATGCGACCTACGAGGGAAATCTCGAGCTGTTGGGCAAAGGCGACCTCGACAATCCGTCGACCATCAGCATCTATCCCGTAGACTTTGAGGCGAAGGAGCAGGTCGACCAGCTCATCGGCGAGTACAACGATCAGATTCGGGCCGACGGCGAGGGGACCGAGATCCAATACACCGATATCGTGGGCATGCTCATGTCGAGCGTGACCGATATCGTGAACGCCATCACCTACATCCTGATCGCCTTTGTGGCCATCTCGCTCGTGGTGAGCTCCATCATGATCGGCATCATCACCTATATCTCGGTGCTCGAGCGCACGAAGGAGATCGGCATCCTGCGCGCCATCGGTGCGAGCAAGCGCGACGTTTCGCGCATCTTTACCGCCGAGACGTTCATCATCGGGTTGGTCTCGGGCCTGCTCGGCGTGGGCGTCACGGTGCTCTTGGACATTCCCGTCAACGCCATCATCTACGCGGTCGCCGGGGTGGAGAACCTCGCGGCGGTGCCTGTGGGGGCGGGTGTGGCGCTCGTGGTCATCTCGGTGGTACTGTCGCTCGCGGCGGGCCTGGCGCCGAGCCGCATGGCGGCGAAGAAGGATCCGGTCACCGCGTTGCGTACGGAGTAGGCTGCGGGGCGCCGGGAGCGGCTTCGGGCGCCTCCCGGCGCTCAGCGGTCTGCGGCCTCGCTATGCGGCTCGGACTGCGGGGCACCCAAGGACGGTCCAGGTACCCGCGAGAAGCCTCGTCTCACCCGGCAGCCGTATCGCCCATCAAGAGCCACTTCCATGCGGGAATCTGGATGACGCGCTTACCGTCCCGTTCAAACGTCGCGCCGGCTCCCGCGCCCACGATGAGCGTTGCCGTATCCTGCTTGCTCTGGTCTAGCGCCTCCCAAAGTGCACGCAGCTCGCGTTCATGAGTTACCGTGTCAGAGGCGTTCGCGCACACTTGATAGAGCTCAGAGACGTCTCCGGTGAGGGCATCTCCCATCACGAAATCCACCTCATATCCGTGTTTTTTTGTGCGCAGCGAGGCCAGCGCGTCGCGCCGCATGCCAACGGTCCGGCGCCGCAGCTCAAGGTAGACGGCGTCTTCGAGACGCTGCCCTGCGTCGAGCGTATGAGCAGTTCCGCATGCGAGCGCAAGACCTGGATCGACGGCATAGATCTTCGGTTGGCTTGTGGTTGATTCGGCGAGCGAGAATGAGAGCTCTCGCACAGCAAAGACGAGGAATGCCTCTTGGAAGTACGAGAGCAGATCGCCAAGCGTCTCCTTTGTGGTGGAGACGCCAACCGCTTTGAGATTGTTGGTTGCCTGTCGAAGCGAAAGCTGGCGGGCGTTGAGGGCGAGCAGGCGTTGAGAGAACAATGAGGCCACGCGGGGCTGGCGAAAGTCGTGCCGTTCCACCACATCCCGCGCGACGACGCGCTGCGTATATGATTGCAGCAGCGCAATCGCTTGGGGACGCGGCAAGTCGAAGGTTGCAGGAAACCCGCCATCCTGAAGGTACGTTTGGCATGCGCGTTCAAGGACCAATCGTTCTTCGGTCGATGGTGCGTCAACGTTTGCGGGAATGATGCTGCGTGCGGCGGCGTATTCGGTAAAGGAGAACGGGAGCAGCTCGAAATCAAGGGCTCGTCCACGAAAAGCGGTCGAGATCTCGGTCGAGAGCATAGTCGAAGAGGAACCGCTCACATAAATCGTTGCCTTGCGCGTGGACACGATGCGCCTGAGCCATGACCCCCAGTCGCTCATCTCTTGGAGCTCGTCGAAGAACAGATATGCGCCTTCGGAGAGGGCGGATGGGTTGATGGCATAGAACGCTTCGAGCACCTCGTCGCCAGTTTGGGGCGTGCATGGCTTGAGCCGATCATCGTCGAAGTCGAAGTAGCAGATGTTGCGTTGCGACACGCCAGATTTGAGGAGTCGATCGATTTCTTGGAGAAGGCGATAGGATTTGCCGCATCGGCGAATACCGGTAACAACTTTAACGAGGTTTCCGATGCGGGGGGTTAACGGTTCGCCAAGGTCGAGGGAGCGTGGGTATAGGGGCCTGTAGGCGTCGATTGAGAAGTCGCGTAGCGTTGCGGCGATAACGTCGTTCATGGACAGCCTCCACCCTATCTAAACTGGCAGAATAACTCTGCCAATTATAACAAAACTGGCAGGGTTATTCTGCCAGTATGTCTTTGTGAGCGCCGTTGCACACGGGATACAGTCTCCGGGGTCGCCCACAACGCGACCAGCTGCCCGCGAGAGGCTGATTGCGGGTGGCGCACACCAGCCGGTTTTGTTCTTTGTCGTACGATAACTTGACAACTTGACGAACTCGACAACCCGACAAACAAAAACGTCGAGAACTCGACAAAACTCCTGTCGAGTTCTCGACGCTATGCTACGTCATGGTCGTGCGGTGCCTTGTGCTCCACCCGCCATCACGTGCCGTCGCGGCTGTGTCTTGCCGGCGCTTACAGGTCGCGGTAGTCGATAAGCGCAAGATCGGGCTGCGCCTCGAGCCAAGCGTGCAGCTCGGGCGAGATGAGCGCGTCGACCTCCTTGGTGCGGTCGGTGGTGAGCGACGAGTTGTTGAGGATGAAGTGGTCCAGATAGCCGGGGTGCGCCACAAACACGGTGGTGTCGCCGTCGGCCATCTGTGCGACCGTCTCGCGGATGCACGCGGCGGGGTCGTAGCCGGGCGTCATCGAGCGCAGGACCATGCGCACCGGTGTGGAACCGCAGGCAACCACGACGGTGGGGTCAAACGATGGCGGCTGGTTCTTGTAGCCGTGGCGCTCGGCAACGTAGGCGATGGCGCGGTTGAGGTTGTTGCTCATGACGGCGTGCGCCTCGAAGTAGTCGGGGTCGCGCCCCACGACCTCGAGGAAGCGCGCGAGCTGCGCCTCGATCTCGATGACCGCCTCGTCAAAATCGACAAAGTCGACGCCCTCTTTAAACTTGGCGCGGTACTCGCGACTGCTCTTGAAGCAGCCGTCCGGCCCCAAGAGACTCGGGATGCGCGCGGGATCGGCGCAGGGGCGCCCCAGGCAGACATTGGTGTGCTGGCCGATGGCGATGTCGGCATCCTTGACCCAGGCGACGCCGCGCTCCGTCTCGGGCATGTTGGGCATGACGCCGACGGAGCGCACGAGGCCCTCGTGTACGGTGCGGGCGATGCCAACGTTGACGGCGTAGGAGTAGCCGATGTCGTCGGCGCGGATGAGCAATTGCTTCATGTGAAACCTCCTAAGGGACGAGCGCAACGTAAGGGGTGAGCGCAGCGGTGCATACCTATTGTGACACGGCAGGCTGACACGAGCGGTTCAAGGTCTGTTGGATTTACGCCTTGGCAGCAAGGCGCGCATCCTCCTCAAGCTGCTCTTTCGTGAAGCCAAAGAGGAAGGTGATGGCTGCGGCGACAACAAAGGCGACGACCGAAGATATGGCGCCCCACATAAGATTTGCCGTTCCGCCGCCGGCGTACCCAATGAGCCCGAGGATATTCGTTGCTCCAAGCACATAGGTGGTCACATGGAACACGCCGGCAATGAGTCCTCCGATGGCTCCGCCGATCACCATTCCGCCGAGCGACCGCATGTACTTAAAGCCGCAACCGTAGAGGGGCGGGCTCGGTCACGCCGCCAAGAATGCCGGAAAGCGCATAGCCGAGGTTGGCACCCTTCTCATCGCGCTCCTTGAGGCGCAAAAACGCGCCGAACGCCATGCCCCAGGTCGCGAACTGGGCGATTCCTCCGGCAACCATGATGCAGGAGTCGGAACCCGTTGAGATGAGCTGCACGATGCCAAGGCTCAGAACTACCGCGTGCATGCCCGTCATCACCATGAACTCCCACAGCGCCGATACCAGCACGAGCGTGAGAATCGTTACGATGCCGCCGGTGTTGCCAAGCGAGAACATCCCCGTACCGATTAGGTCGCCCAGCACCGATCCGATAGGTGCGAGCACGCACAGGCCGACCGGGACCATGATGAAGAGCGTGCAGAACGGTACGAACACCGTCGAGAGCATGTCGGGAATGATGCGCTTCATGAGCTTCTCAACCTGCCAAAGGACAGGCATGCACAGAAGAATCGGCAGCACGGTCGTCGAATAGTTGTTGAGTGCTGCGGGGAAGACCCCGTCGATGCAATGCAAGGTTGCGGTGGCCGCAGCGTGCAGCGTTGAGTATCGAGATGGTATTGACGCAGTAACAGTAAACGTCAATTTGTGCAGAGCCTGAGGAGAACGGGGAAATCCCTGATTCTCGGCCATGGCTCAAAACTCAAAACTAAAATACTTTAACTAAGTTTTTTGAGAGAGTTTGCCGGATGCGAGCCTCGCAAAAGACGGGCGCCGTAAACGTGCGGCGTCGCCCACCACGACCAGAAGGGCCCCCAGCCCGGAAAGGACAGACCATGGATTTCCAGAAGATGTGCGAGGTCATCTCCGAGACCGTCGGGTGCGACCTGGAGAAGGTCACCCGTGAGGCCAAGCTCGAGGAGGACTTGGGCGCCGATTCGCTCGCGGCGATGGAGCTCGTCATGGCGCTCGAGGAGGCCTTTGAGGTCGAGATCGACGACGCCGAGCTCGATCAGTTCAAGACCGTGGGCGATCTGGCCGACTACATCGAGCAGAAGCTCGCGTAACGCGGGATGACAGGCGGGGCCTTGCGCCCCGACGTGCCAGGGCGGTGCCGGCGGGGCAGGGGTCCTGCCTGGCCGAAGGAGGAAGCATGGGTGTGAAAGCGCAAGATATCTACGATGTGATGGACCGGTTTGAGGCGGGTAGCGCCACGCGGCTCAAGCTCGCGTGGGAGGGCGTCGAGCTCGAGCTCGAGAAGGCGCAGGCCCCCGCGGCCCCGGCGCCCGTGATCCTTCCCGTCGCCGTGCCCGCCTCCCCGGCCGCGCCGGCAGCCCCCTTGGCGCCGTCGGCGTCCGCCCCGGCGGCGGCCCCGGTGCCGGCGGCACCTGCACAGGCGCCGGCGGAGAGCTCTCCGGCGGATACCGGCACGTGCATCACCGCACCGCTCGTGGGCGTGTTCTACGCGGCGCCCGCGCCCGATAAGGACCCGTACGTCCAGCCGGGCGATCACGTAAAGAAGGGCGATACGGTGTGCCTTCTCGAGGCCATGAAGATGATGAGCGAGGTCGAGGCGCCGTGCGACGCCGTCATCGAGGAGATCCTCGCCACCGACGGCGCGCTCGTCGAGTTCGGCGCACCGCTCATCTGTTATCGCGCGGAGTAGCGAGGCCGCCATGTTCAAGCGCATCCTCATCGCCAACCGCGGCGAGATCGCCGTTCGCATCTTCCGCGCGTGCCGCGAGCTCGACATCGAGCCTATCGTTGTCTATTCCGAGGCGGACCGCGAGGCGCTTCACGTGCAGCTCGCCGAGCATGCGTACTGCATCGGGCCGGCGCCCTCGGCCAAGAGCTACCTCAATATCGACGCCATCCTCACCGTCGCCAAGGAGGCGCACTGCGACGCCATCCACCCCGGCTACGGCTTTCTGTCCGAGAACGCGGATTTCGCGCGGCGCTGCGCGCAGGAGGGCATCGCGTTCATAGGCCCTTCTGCCGAGGTCATAGAGCAGATGGGCAACAAGGCGGCCGCGCGCGAGCTTATGAAGCGCGCGGGCGTGCCGGTGGTGCCCGGCTCCGACGGCCGCGTGCCGAGCGCCAAGGCGGGCGCCAAGCTCGCCGAGAAGATCGGCTACCCGGTGCTCATCAAAGCCGCTGCCGGCGGTGGCGGCCGCGGTATGCGCAAGGTCTTTGAGCCGGCTGACTTCGAGCGCCTGTTTGAAGAGGCCCGTGCCGAGGCGCGCGCCTGCTTTAACGACGACGAGATGTATCTCGAGAAGCTCGTGTTGAATCCCCACCATATCGAGTTCCAGATCATGGCCGACGCCCACGGTAACGTGGTGGAGCTGGGGGAGCGCGACTGCTCCATCCAGCGTCGCGGCCAGAAGATGATCGAGGAGACGCCCGCGCGCGTGCTCTCGCCCGAGCTCCGCGCCCAGATGGGAGCTGCGGCCGTGGCCGCCGCCAGCGCGGCGCACTACGAGAACGCCGGCACCGTCGAGTTTGTGCTCGACCCGTCGGGCGCCTTCTACTTCATCGAGATGAACACGCGCATCCAGGTGGAGCATCCCATCACCGAGATCGTGACGGCCACGGACCTCGTGCGCGAGCAGATTCGCGTGGCGGCGGGTCTCTCCCTCTCGTTTACGCAGGAGGACATCCACGTCAACGGTCACGCCATCGAGTGCCGCATCAACGCCGAGGACCCGGCGCACGGCTTCAGGCCGGCCCCCGGCCACGTGGGCTTTTTGCATCTCCCCGGCGGCGCGGGCATCCGGGTGGACACCGGCCTCTATGGCGGCTGCGATCTTCCGCCCTATTACGACTCGCTCGTCGCCAAGCTCATCGCATGGGCGCCGACGCGCCTCGAGGCCATTCGGCGCATGCGCCGCGCGCTCGAGGAGACCATCGTCGAGGGGCCCGTCACCAACGTGGACCTGCTGCATCAGGTCATGTACCACCCGCAGTTTGTGCGCGGGGCCTATGACACGTCCTTTATCGATCAAAACATCGACACGCTCGTGGCGTGGAGCGCGGGCGAGGAGCCTGCCGACGCTGCGGCAGAACATGGGGAAGGAGCCGGTCGATGAGCGGAATCCTCGCCGAGCGCCGGCGTCGCCTGCTTGCGCTCAAGAAGCTGCGCGGCGGCGCGACGGCGCCGGACACCACGCAGCGCACCTGCCCGGGTTGCGGCCGCGCCCTCGTCGAAGAGGAGCTCGTCGCCAACCAGCGCGTCTGCCCGTACTGCGGCTTTCACTTTGCCATGCCGGCGCGCGAGCGCCTGGAGCTCATGCTCGATCAGGGCACGTTCAAGGAGCTCGACGCCAACCTTGTCTCGCGCGACCCGCTGGCCTTTCCGGACTATCCCGCAAAGCTGCGCGAATTGCAGGCTAAGACCGGCCTTGGCGACGCCCTTGTCACGGCAACGGGCAAGATCGGCGGCGTGCCGGTGGCGGTGGCCGCGCTCGACACGCGGTTTCTCATGGGCAGCATGGGCGCGGTGGTGGGCGAGAAGCTCACCCGCCTCATCGAACGCGCCGAACGCCGCCATCTGCCGCTCATCGTGTTCTCGGCGAGCGGCGGCGCGCGCATGCAGGAGGGTATCGTCTCGCTTATGCAGATGGCCAAGACCGCGGCGGCGTGCGAGCGCTTCGGCGCCCGCGGCGGGCTCTTCATCTCGGTGTTCACGCACCCCACCACGGGTGGCGTGACGGCGAGCTTTGCGAGCTTGGGCGACATCATGCTTGCCGAGCCCGGGGCGCTGGTGGGCTTTGCCGGCCCGCGCGTCATCGAGCAGACCATCGGCGAGAAGCTCCCCGACGGGTTCCAGCGCGCCGAGTTTCAGATGGAGCACGGCTTTGTAGACGCCGTGGTGCCGCGTGCGCGCTTGAGGCGCACCCTCATCTCGCTGCTTGCGCTCCACGGTAAGGGAGGTGTTGCCCATGTCCGCTGATACGCTTGATAGCGCCCCCGTCGAGGCGCCGGGCACGGAGCTCGCCGTGAGCGCGTCCGGTGCTGCGGAGCGCGTCGCCTTGGCGCGCCATCCGGGTCGACCCGGTACGGCCGAGATCGTCGGTGCGCTCTTTACCGATTTCTTTGAGCAGAAGGGCGACCGCGCCTCCTGCGACGACCCGAGCATCTTGGGCGGTATCGCGCTCTTTCACGGCACGCCCGTGACCGTGCTCGGCCATCGCAAGGGGTCGAGCATCGAAGAGCGCATGCGCACGAACTTCGGCATGCCCTCGCCCGAGGGCTACCGCAAGGCGCAGCGCATCATGCGCGCCGCCGAGAAGTTCGGCCGCCCCATCATCACGTTTGTGGACACACCGGGCGCCTACCCCGGGCTTGAGGCCGAGGAGCACGGGCAGGGCGAGGCCATCGCCCGCACCATCGAGCTCATGAGCGCCCTCACCGTGCCGACGATCTGCGTCATCACTGGCGAGGGCGGCTCGGGCGGCGCGCTCGCGCTCGCGGTGGGGAACCGCGTGCTCATGCTCGAGAACGCCGTGTACTCCGTGCTCTCGCCCGAGGGGTTCGCCTCCATTTTGTGGAAGGACGCGAGCCGCTCGTCCGAGGCGTGCGAGGTCATGAAGCTCACCGCCCAGGACTTGAAAGAGCTCGGCGTGATCGATGCGGTGGTACCCGAGCCGGCCGGCGGCGCGCACGAGAACCCGGAGGCGCTCTACCAGGTGCTCGACACCTGCCTCACCCGTGAGCTCGCGCGCTTTGCCAAGATGAGCCGCACGGCCATCGCCCAAGACCGGTACACCAAGTTTCGCGCCATGGGCGCTTCCGCTGTCAAGAGGGGGCGCGCATGAGGGGCGTGAAGATCATCGGCACCGGCTCCGCGCTGCCGAGCCGTACGGTCACCAACGACGATATGGCGCAGATGGTCGATACGTCGGACGAGTGGATCTCGACGCGAACGGGCATCCGCTCGCGCCGGTGGTGCGCCGAGGGCGAGAGCCAGCACACGCTCGCCCGCGATGCGGCGCGCCGTGCGCTTGCGGCGGCGGGCATCGCGCCCGACGAGGTGGGCGTGTGCCTGGTGGCGACGTTTACGGCGAGCGCGGCCACCCCTTCTACGGCGTGTTTGCTGCAGCGCGATCTGGGGCTGCCCGAGGACACGCTCTGCTTCGACCTCAACGCGGCCTGCGCGGGGTTTGTCTTTGCGCTCCATACGGCGGCGAGCCTCTTGGCGGCGGAGGGACCGGCGGCACTTCGGCCCTACGCGCTGGTGGTTGGCGCCGAGGAGCTCAGCCGCGTGATGGATATGACCGACCGCACGACCTGCGTGCTCTTTGGCGACGGCGCCGGTGCGGCGGTGCTCCGTGCGGATGCGGCCTGGCCCGCGCTTACGGCGACATGGGGCTCGCGCGGTAACGACGAGGCGCTGTTCGCGCCCGGCGTGGGCGCGCGCGACGACGCCGGCGCACTGCGGCCGAGCTATCTCACGATGGACGGGCGCGCGGTCTTTCGCTTTGCGACCGACGTGCTGCCCCGCGCCACCGCGGAGGTGCTCGAGCGCGCGGGCGTGGCGGCCGCGGACGTGGACCGCTTTATCTTCCATCAGGCCAACAAGCGCATCGTAGACGTCGCCGTGCGCAAGCTCGGCGTTCCGGCGGAGCGGTGCCAGGGCAACATCGACCACACGGGCAACACCAGTGCGGCGAGCGTGCCGCTTCTGCTCGATGAGCTCGTGCGCACCGGCGCGCTCGGGCCGGGCGCGCGCGTGGTGCTGGCGGGGTTTGGCGCGGGCCTCACGTGGGCTGCCTGCGTGACGGAGCTCGCCGCCCCGCTGGGCGGAGCGGCCGAGGCCCAGGACTCCTATGGCGAGAGCGACTAGAAAGGGTTGCATCTACCTATGAAGAAGCTGAACGAGATTCTGGGGACGGAGTTCCCCATCATCCAGGGCGGTATGGCCAACATCGCCACCGGCGCGTTTGCGGCGGCCTGCTCGAATGCGGGCGCGCTCGGCCTCGTGGCTGGCGGCGGCCTCACCGGTGAGGCGCTCCGCGCAGAGATTCGCGCCGCTGCCGCCGCGACCGACAAGCCCTTTGGCGTGAACCTCATGCTCATGAACCCGCACATCGACGAGTGCGCGCGCGTGGTGGTTGAGGAGGGCGTCTCGGTCGTCACCACCGGCGCCGGCAACCCCGCCAAGTACATCGATGCGTGGAAGGAGGCCGGCATCAAGGTCTTTCCCGTAGTCGCCGCACCCATTCTCGCCAAGCGCCTCGCCCGCCTGCCCATCGACGGCATCATCGCCGAGGGCACCGAGTCCGGCGGACACGTGGGCGAGGCCACCACGATGGCGCTCGTGCCCGCTGTGGTGGATGCGGTGCCCGACCTCCCCGTCATCGCGGCGGGCGGCATTGCCGACGGGCGCGGCTTGGCGGCGGCCCTCGCCCTCGGCGCCTGCGGCGTGCAGGTGGGCACGTGCCTGCTGGCGAGCGAGGAGTGCCCCATCCACCAGAACTATAAGGACAAGGTCGTTGCGGCCGGCGTGAACGACACCGTGGTGACGGGCCGTCCCGCCGGTGCCCCCGTGCGCTGCCTTAAGAACAAGATGACCAAGAGGTATCTGGAGCTGGAGCGCACCGACACCAAGCGCGACGAGCTCGAGGCGCTCACGCTCGGCAGCCTTCGCCGTGCGGTGTTCGACGGCGACGTCGATACCGGAAGCTTCATGTGCGGCCAGGTGGCGGGCATGGTGCACGAGGTGCGCCCGGTGCGCGCCATACTGGAGGACCTCGTGGCCGGCGCACGCGCGGTCATAGCTTGGTTGGAGGTGTAGCCCCATGGCGCTCGCATTTCTTTTTGCCGGCCAGGGCTCGCAGCATGCGGGCATGGGCGCCGACCTGTACGAGACCTACCCGGCGTTTGCCCGCGTGATCGACGAGGCGGATGCCGCGGTCGACTTCGACCTCAAGACGCTCATGTTCGAGGATCCCGAGGGCAAGATCTCGGATACCGCCTACACGCAACCGGCGATGGTCGCCTTTGCATGCGGCCTTACGGCGGTGCTTGCCGAGCGGGGCATCCAGGCGGACTATGCCGCCGGCCTCTCGCTCGGCGAGTACTCCGCCCTCGCCTATGCCGGCGTGTTCGAGCCCGCGCAGGCCGTGGCGCTCGCCGCCTTCCGCGGTCGTGCGATGGCCGAGGCGGCGTCCGGGCGCAAGACGGCCATGATCTCGGTGCTGGGCATCGATCGCGAGCAGGTGGAGCGCTCCGTCGCCGCCGCGCAGGCGGCCGCCGCGGACGGCGAGGTCGTCGAGGTCTCCAACTACAACTGCCCCGGGCAGACGGTCATCGCCGGCGACGCGGAACCGGTTGCGGCGGCGGCAGCCCTCGCCAAGGAGGCCGGTGCGCGCCGCTGCATCCCGCTCAAGGTCTCCGGCCCCTTCCACACCTCGCTGCTGGCCCCTGCGGGCGAGGCGCTCAGCGAGCGCTTCGCAACCGAGCGCTTCGGCGCCATGCGCGTGCCGGTGCTCTTCAACACGCTCGGCCGCGAGGTGAGCGAGGCCGAGCTCGACGCCGCGTCGACCTCCGGCAGCGTCGACGAGCTCGTGCCCGCGCTGCTCGTTCGCCAGGTGCAGAGCGCGGTGCGCATGGAGGACACCATCCACCGGCTCTCCGAGCTCGGTGTCGACCGCGTGATCGAGATCGGCCCGGGGCGCGTGCTCTCGGGGCTCGTGCGCAAGACGGAGCCCGGCATCGCGTGCACGCCTGTCGAGACCGCCTCGGACGTTGAGGCACTGCTCTCGTAGCCGGGGCAAGACGCCGTACCGACCCCTCCCTTAGAAAGGATAGCCATGCAGGAGACACCTCAGAACCTCGCCGGCAAGTGCGCCATCGTCACGGGTGGCAGCCGGGGCATCGGGCGGGCCGTCGTGCTCGAGCTCGCGCGCCGCGGGGCAAACATCGTGTTCAGCTACGCGGGCAATGCCGCTGCCGCCGAGGAGACGCGCGCGTCCGCCGCGGCGCTCGGTGTCGAGGTCCGTGCGGTTAAGGCGGACGCGACCGATCCTGCGGCCGCGCCCGCGCTCGTCGACGCGGCCAAGGAACTCGGTGGCGTCGACATCCTCGTCAACAACGCCGGCATCACGCGCGACAAGCTGGCTGCGCGCATGAGCGCCGAGGATTTCGAGGCCGTCATCGCCACCAACCTCACCGGCGCCTTCCTTATGACCAAGGCCGTCTTGCGTCCCATGATGCGCGCCCGCGCCGGCGCCATCGTCAACCTGAGCTCCGTCGTGGGGCTGCGCGGCAACGCCGGTCAGGCAAATTACGCCGCGAGCAAGGCGGGCCTCATCGGCCTTACCAAGTCGATCGCCCGCGAGGTCGCCGGCGCCGGCATCCGCGTGAACGCCGTCGCCCCCGGTTTTATTGCGACCGACATGACCGACGCGATGCCCGAGGCCGCCCGCGAGACCACCCTCGCCCAGATCCCCGCCGGCCACCTGGGTGCGCCCGAGGATGTGGCGCATGCGATCGCGTTTCTCGTGTCCGACGACGCCGCCTACATCACGGGCCAGGTGCTCGCCATCGACGGCGGCATGAGCATGTAATCCGCCTCTCACGTATGTGTGCCCCTGTGTTCTAAGGAGTTTCGAATGAGCAATCTGCAAAGGCGCCGCGTGGTCATCACCGGTATGGGCGCCGTCACGCCGCTCGGTCATACCGTGGCCGAGAGCTGGGACGCGGTGCGCGCCGGCACGTGCGGCATCGCCCCCATCACGCGCTACGACGCGAGCGAGCGCAAGGTCACGCTCGCCGCTGAGGTAAAGGACTGGGACGGCGCGGCGTTGCTGGGCCGGCAGCGCGCCAAGCACCTCGCGCGCTTCACGCAGTTCGCCCTCATCGCGGCGCGCGAGGCCGTTGAGACCGCTGCGCTCGACACCGCCTCCATCGACGCCACCCGCGCCGGCGTGATCGTCTCCTCCGGCATCGGCGGCGTGGAAGAGACCGAGAACCAGCAGACGAGCTGCTTGAAGCGCGGGTTCGATCGCTGCTCGCCCTTCTACATCCCCTCCGGCATCTCCAACATGGCGGCGGGCGAGGTCGCTATCGAGATGGGCTTCAAGGGCATGTGCACCTGCCCCGTCACGGCGTGCGCCGGCGGCTCCAATGCGGTGGGCGACGCCTTCCGCCACATCCGCGACGGCTATGCCGAGGTCATGCTCGCCGGTGGCACCGAGGCGGCCATCACCCCGCTCTCCATCGGCGGTTTCACTACGATGCGCGCGCTCCACACGGGTGCGGACCCCAAGGCCGCGTCGATTCCGTTCGACGCGCGCCGCTCCGGCTTTGTGATGGGCGAGGGCGCCGCCATGCTGCTCCTGGAGGAGCGCGAGCATGCGCTCGCCCGCGGCGCCGAGATCATCGCCGAGGTGGTGGGCTACGGCGTCACCTGCGACGCGCACCACATCACGGCGCCGGCGCCCGATGGCGAGGGCGGCGCGCGCGCCATGGCGCAGGCGCTCGAAGACGCCGGCGGCGTCGCGCCCGAGGCCGTGGGCTACATCAACGCGCACGGTACCTCGACCCCGCTCAACGACCGCTGCGAGACCGCGGCTATCAAGACGGTGTTTGGCGATCACGCCTATGAGCTCGCCGTCTCCTCCACCAAGTCCATGACAGGACACATGCTCGGCGCTGCCGGCGCGGTGGAGGCCGTCTTTACGGCGCTGGCGCTGCATGACGACTACCTGCCGGCGACCATCGGCTACGTCGAGGCAGATCCCGACTGCGACCTCGACTACATCCCCAACGAGGGCCGCGCGAAGCGCGTCGAGTACGCGCTCTCCAACTCGCTCGGCTTCGGCGGGCACAACGCCTGTCTGCTGTTCAAGAAATGGGAGGGCTAACCTATGGCCGACACCACCGCTGCCGCCGCATCGCACCTTCAGCTGGACGCCAACCAGATCGCCCAGGTGCTGCCGCACCGCTATCCCTTCGCCCTCGTCGACCGCATCGATGACGGCGAGGCGGGCTCTTGGGCGCGCGGACGGCTGTGCGTGAGCGTGACGAGCCCCGTGTTCTGCGGGCACTTCCCCTCCTACCACGTGCTTCCCGGCGTCCTCATCATCGAGGCCCTCGCCCAGACGGCGGCCGTGGCCATGCTCTCGCTGCCGGAGCACACCGGTAAGCTCGGCTTTTTCGCCGCCATCAAAGACGCCCGCTTCAAGCGGCAGGTGCGTCCCGGCGACGCGCTCACGCTCGAGGCGCGCATCACCAAGACGCGCGGCGCCTTCGCCTTTGTGGAGGCGACGGCGAGCGTGGACGGTGCTGTGGCGGCATCGGCCGAGCTAACCCTCGCCCTCGGCGCCGGCGAGGGTGTACACTAGGCGCCGATGCACGTGCGAAAGGGGACCCATGCTCGAGGAACGGTTTAACGAGGTGTATAGCAAGTTCAAGCTGCACTTTTATATGGAGACGTTTGCGCGCTTCCAGAACCGCGAGGCGAGTCTCACCACGGTGGAATCCTTCGCGATGGAGGCCATCTACGCGCTGGGGAGCCCGACGGTGCACGAGTTCGCGCAGTTCATGCGCATCTCGTCGTCCAACGCCGCCTACAAGGTGGCGAGCCTCATCCGCAAGGGCTACGTCGAGAAGGTGCGCTCCGAGCACGATGGTCGCGAGTACCATCTGCGCCCCACGCAGAAGTACCTTGACTACTACAACATCAGCGCCTCCTACGTGCACGAGGTGATCGAGCGCATCAAGGAGCGCTTCTCGGCCGAGGACCTCGCCAAGATGGAGGAGATCTTGAAGGTCATGTCCGAGGAGCTCATGCCCGAGGTGGCGCTCGGTGGTGAATGGCGGCGCGCGGCGCTCGACACCGCCCAACCCTAGGCGGGGTCAGGTCCCGCTCGGCGACCGGTCACCCAAAGAAGGCAGAAAACCACTCGCAGGCGCGCGCCGCGGACGCCTGCGAGTGGTTTTCTGCTCTTTCAGGGGCTTTGAGATCGCCAAAACGGAAGAAAAGCACTCTTCGGGGAGGGCGCTCATGAGGGCGCCCGCAGCGCTTATTCGGCGAGTTTGGAGAGGAACGCCTGCGTGCGCGCCTCGCGGGGATGGTCGATAACCTGTGCGGCCGGACCCTCCTCGACGATGACGCCGCCGTCCAGAAAGACAACGCGGTCGGCCACCTCGCGCGCGAAGCTCATCTCATGCGTGACGATCACCATGGTCATGTGCTCGGCGGCGAGCGCCTTGATGACGCGCAGCACCTCGGCGGTGAGCTCGGGGTCGAGGGCGCTCGTGGGTTCGTCAAAAAAGAGGATCTCGGGGTTCATGGCAAGCGCGCGGGCGATGCTCACGCGCTGCTGCTGCCCGCCCGAGAGCTGGCAGGGCACTTTGTCCTCGCAGCCGGTGAGCCCCATCTTGGCAATCAGCTCGCGCGCGGTGCGGTCGGCCTCGGTGCGGTCGCGCCTCTGCACGCGCACGGGGGCGTCGGCGATGTTCTGCAAGACGGTGCGGTGCGGAAACAGGTTGTAGTTCTGAAAGACGAGCCCAAAGCGGCCGCGCGCCTGCTTGAGGACGTCGCGTCCGGCGTAGGCGGCGCGTCCGCCCGCATCTGTCGCCACGGCGAGGTCGCCAAAGGCGAGCGATCCTCCGTCGAGCGTCTCGAGCAGCGTGGCGCAGCGCAGAAGCGTCGACTTGCCGCCGCCGGACGGTCCGATGATGGCGACGACCTCGCCCGGCGCGATGGCGAGCGACACCCCGCGCAGCACCTCATGGGCCCCAAACGCCTTGCGGGTGCCGGTAAGCGTCATAACTGGTTTCATAGCGCCCCCTAGTCGTGGTAATACGCGAGGCGCTTCTCGGCCGCCCCGAGAACGAGCTCCACGATAAAGTTGAACACCCAGTAGAACGCCGCGGCGACGGCGAACGGCACCATGCTCACCTGCGAGGCGACGAGCGCCTTGGCGGTGGAGAACATCTCGGCCACGCCGATGGAGAACGCGAGCGACGTGTCCTTGACGAGCGTGATGATCTCGTTGCCCATGGCGGGGAGGATGCGTTTGACCACCTGCGGCAGCACGATGTAGGCAAACGTCTGGATGCGCGTGTAGCCGAGCACCTCGGCCGCCTCGTATTGGCCGCGGGGGATCGACTGCAGGCCCGAGCGGTAGATCTCGGCAAAATACGCCGCGTAGTTGACGATAAACGCCGCGATGGTTGCCTGCCACTTGGAATCCGGCGTGAGCTGGAGGCCAAACACGTAGTACGGCGCAAAGTAGATGGCAAACATCTGCAGCATGAGCGGTGTGCCGCGCATGATAGATATATAGATGCGCACGATCCAGCGCACCGGCGCGATACGGCTCATGCGCCCCAGCGCCACGACGATGCCGAGCGGCACCGCGCCGATCAGCGTAAACGCAAAGATCTGCAGGCTCACGAGGAAGCCCTCGGTGAGCATGGTGAGCATGGTCGCAAACGACACGCTATTCGTCCTTTCGAGGGGTCGCGGGCCGCACTAGGCGAGGACCCAGTTGTCGAACGAGATGCCGTAGTCCGCGTACTTCTCGCAGAGCTCTTCCACCGTGCCGTCTTGAACGAGCTCACGCAGCGCCTCGGTGACCGCGTCGGCGGTGGCGGTGTCGCCCTTCTTGAAGCCGACGGCGTAGTGCTCCTCCGAGAGCATCTCGGGCAGCTGCACATAGGTGTCGGGGTTAGCGGCCATCTGGTACTCGGCGATGGAGAGGTCGCAGGCGACGGCGGTGACGGCGCCGCTCTCGAGTTGCATGAAGGCGGTGTTGTACTCGCCGATGGTGTCGAGGGTGGCAAAGGTGGCGGCGAGGTCGGCCTGGTCGCCCTCGAGCACGTCGAGCGCTGCGGAATCGATCTGGGTGATGACGGTCGCGCCGGCGAGGTCGTCAAAGCTGGCGATGCCGCTGTCGGCGCGCACGACCACGACCTGCCCGTTCAGCATATACGGCTCCGAGAACGTGTAGTCGTCCTCGCGGCCCTCCATGGTGAAGCCGTTCCAGATGCAGTTGATGGCGCCGGAGCTCAAAAGGGCGTCCTTGGCGTCCCACTCGATGGCCTCGAGCTGCACCTCCCAGCCCTCCTTGTCGGCAACGGCTTGGGCGAGGTCGAGGTCGAAGCCGGTGAACTCGCCGTCATCGCCCACAAACCCGTAGGGCGGGTAGGACTGGTCGAAGCCGACGATGAGCGTGCCCGTGGCGACGGCGCTCGTGTCGTCGCCGGCGGTGTCGGCAGGCGCCGATCCCGCGGCGGCGCCGGAGCCGGCGGAGGCTGTCTGGCCGCCCGAGCAGCCGGCGAGCAGCGCCGCCGAGCCGAGGGCGCAGGCGCCGAGGCGGACAAACGAGCGACGGTCGAGAGGAGAGGTGAAGTATGCCATGGTGAGGTCCTTCCCGTAAGCACTTTAGCAAACTAAAGTAGTAAAGCGAACGATGGCAGCATACTCTTTATCTAACTAAAGCGCAAGCTGTTGTAACCATATCGTTGCACGCGTGCCCTGCGGGCCGCCGCGGCCGGGGCGGGCGTGCCGCGGGGAGCGTGCGGGGGCAGCGGGCTAGCACATCATTGTTTCCCCAGGGGCGGGGAGAAACGCCGCAGATTGCATGTCGACACTCCCGCGGGGAGAAAAGCGGCAGATTGTATAGGCGGATTGTATGTCGGGATTCCGCTGTGACGAAAGTCCAGCTCAGAGCAGTGCAAAGAACGGGCGGATTGTATAGAAAGATGCAATCCGCCCGTTTCTCACCCCGATTCTCATACAATCTGCCGCTTCTCTCCCTTTTCCCTGGGAACATACACTCCGCTGGTTTTGTCCCCCTTACGCGCAGGCGTACAATCCGCCGCTTCTCTCCCTTTTCCACGCGGGCGTACGGGACTGCGGACGCCCATGAAATCCTCCGGGCTGGAGGGACATGCGATCCGTCCGACTCGTCCCGCCCTCGCTCGCGGCTGGTTCCGACGCGCGTCCGATACCGAAGTGCAGTATCACCGCCATTGTGAAAGAAGGGTGAAGGCATATCGGCTACAATATTGCGGATATCGGCTCGGGCGCAGGGGCGCCCGAATCTCAGGTCAAGAGGGGAAAGCTATGGGTCTCATCGCATTTCTCGTCGCCGCTCCTCTGGTGGCCGCCGTCGCGCTCATGCTCTTTAGGAGCGAGAGCCAGCGGGCGGTCATCACCGTCGCGGCAGCGGGCATCACGGGCGTCGCGTCTGTGCTGTTCGCGTTCCAGCACCTGCTCAGCGGTTACACCGTCTATGAGCTCCCGCAGGAGACGAGCTTCATCATCACTATCGTGATGACCGCGGTCGACATCGTGCTCTGCGCGGTGATCCTCTGGTTCTCGATCCGCTACAAGAACAAGCTCGCGCTCGTCATCGGCCTTGTGCAGACGGTCGGCGTCATCTACTTCGCCAACCTTACCCTGCCGCACGGTGCCGAGCACATGCTCACCGCGCCGGTCTACTTTGACCAGCTTTCCGTCATCATGGTCCTCATCGTGGGCCTCGTGGGCAGCGCCATCTGCGTGTACGCCCTGGGCTACATGAAGGACTTCCAGCATCATGAGCCCGCCGGCGCCCCCGATCGCCGTCACTTCTTCGCGGCGCTCATGTTCCTGTTCCTGTCGGCGATGTTTGTCATCGTGCTCTCCGACAACCTCGAGTGGATGTTCACCGGGTGGGAGATCACCACGGTGTGCTCGTTCCTCATGATCGGCTACACCCGCACGCCCGAGGCCATCCGGAACTCCTTCCGCCAGATCATCCTCAACATGATCGGCGGCGTCGCCTTCCTCGTGGCGCTCATCATCATCCATCTCTGGGGCCTGCCGATGTCGCTCGCATCGCTTCCCGTCGTCGCCAACTCCTATGTGGCTCCCGCGCTCATCGTGCCGGTGATGCTGCTCTCCGTGGCCGGCCTCACCAAGGCGGCGCAGATGCCGTTCCACAGCTGGCTGCTCGGCGCCATGGTCGCGCCCACGCCCACCTCGGCGCTGCTCCACTCTTCCACGATGGTCAAGGCCGGCGTGTTCCTGCTCGTCAAGCTCGCGCCCATCTACCTCGTGTACCCGGCGGCGTCCGCCATGGTGGTCGCCATCGGCGGCATCACGTTCGCCCTCTGCTCGTTCATGGCCATCACGCAGAGCAACGCCAAGCGCGTGCTCGCCTACTCCACGATCGCCAACCTCGGCCTCATCTCCGCCTGCGCGGGCGTGGGCACCGCCGAGGCGGTCTGGGCGGCCATCTTCCTCATCATCTTCCACACGGTCTCCAAGTCGGTGCTGTTCCTGTGCGTCGGTACCGTCGAGCACCGCATCGGCTCCCGCAACATCGAGGACATGGACGGCCTCTTCAGCCGTCTTCCGCGCCTCACCCGCTTCATGATGCTCGGCATCATGGGCATGTTCGTGGCGCCCTTCGGCATGCTCATCTCCAAGTGGGCCACGCTCGTCTCCTTCGCCGAGACCGGCAACATCTTCTTCCTGATCCTGCTTGCCTTCGGCTCCGCCGCGACGTTCTTCTTCTGGGCCAAGTGGCTCGGCAAGCTCGCCGGCGTGGCGCAGAAGGCCGAGAACGTCGAGGGCGGCGTTCACAAGAGCGAGTGGGCCGCCATCGGCTTCATCTCCGTGCTCCTTCTCGGCTGCTGCGTGCTTCTGCCGGTCATCTCGCAGGCGGTCGTGGGGCCGTACCTCGCGGGCGTCTACCAGACCATGCCGCAGCTCATCGGTGTGGATAACCTGCTTATCATGGCCGCCATCGTCGTCTTCATCGCCATCGTGCTCCTGACGCCGTGGGGCCGCGCGACCGACAAGCGCCGCGTCGCCGTCTACTTGGGCGGCCAGTGCACCGATCCGGACAGCCGCAAGTACCATGCGTCCATGGGCCGCACCATGACGTCCACCAAGCGCAACTGGTACATGACCGACGTCTTCCCCGAGGACAAGCTCACCCTCGCGGGCGTCATCATCTGCACCTCGATCATCATCATGGGCTTCGCCGCGTGCTTCATCCTCGCGGTGCCGTTCCTCGTGGGCGGTTCGTTCTTCGTTGAGCGCGAGGTGCTGCTCGTCGGCCCGGGGCTCGTCGGCATCCTCGCCGGCGTGGTGGTCTTCGCTATCGCCGCGCCCATCCTGGGTTGCCTGCTCGACGGCTGCGACCGCAAGATCTCTGCGCACATGCAGGGCCGCGTGGGTCCGCGCATCCTCCAGCCGTACTATGACGTCCGCAAGCTCATGGGCAAGGAGGAGGCGAGCGTCAACGCGGTCGACGAGGCCTACGTCACGTGCGCGCTCATCTTCGCCATCCTCGCCGGCGGTATGTTCATCTCCGGCTCCAACCTGCTGCTCTGCGTCTTCCTCGTGACGCTGGCGACGCTCTTCATGGTCATTGCGGCCTACTCGGCGCGCTCTCCCTACGCCGACACCGGCGCCGACCGCGAGTGCCTGCAGGTCATGTCCTACGAGCCCATGCTCATGATCATGACGGTCGGCTTCTTCACCGCGACGCAGTCCTTCGATGTGGCGCGCCTCTTCCAGATCGACGCGCCCATCATCTTCCCGCTGCTGCCCATCTTCCTGGGCCTGCTCTTCATCCTCACCATCAAGCTGCGCAAGTCGCCGTTCGACCTCTCCTACAGCCACCATGCGCACCAGGAGATCGTGAAGGGCATCACGACCGAGATGACGGGCCGCACGCTCGCCAAGGTCGAGATCATGCACTGGTGCGAGAGCGTGCTCTTCCTCATGTGGGTCGGCATGTTCTTCGTGTGGGACAACCCGCTGTCGATTTTGCTCGGCGTCGTCATGGCGCTGGCGGCGTGGTTCTTCGAGGTCTTCATCGACAACAACTTCGCGCGCATGAAGTGGCAGAACTGCCTGTCCGGCGCGTGGCTCGTGGCGCTCGTGGTGGGCGTCGTGAACCTGTTCTACGTCCTCATCACCCCGTTCATCTAAGGGAGCGCAGCTATGAGCTTTTCATCTAAATCTCCGTGGCTCATCCATTACGACGGGTCGAGCTGCAACGGGTGCGACATCGAGGTCCTCGACTCGATGATGCCGCTCTACGATGTGGAGCGCTTCGGCATCATCAACACGGGTAACCCCAAGCATGCCGACATCTTCCTCATCACCGGTGCCATCAACCACCAGAACGTCAACGTGGTGAAGCACATCTACGAGCAGATGCTCGAGCCCAAGGTGGTCGTAGCCTGCGGCATCTGCGCCTGCACGGGCGGTGTCTTCAAGGACGCCTACAACGTTATCGGCGGTGCCGACAAGGCCATTCCCGTCGACGTGTACGCGCCGGGTTGCGCTGTGCGCCCCGAGACCATCATCGACGCCGTGCTCAAGGCTGTGAAGATCCTGGACGAGAAGGCCGCCAAGATGGGCGCGGCCGAGAAGAATCGATAAGGAGGGGCGGATGTATACCACCGAGTTTGTCGACATTCCGCTGGTCGAGCTGCTCGCCCGCGTGCAGACGCTCAAGCACGAGGGCTTCCGCTTCGTGCAGATGTGCGGCGAGACCACCGAGGCCGGCACCGATTTGCTCTATACGTTCTACGACGAGGTTCGCGACAACGCGCTCAACCTCTGCGTGTACGGCATCGGCGAGGACACCGAGGTGCCCTCGATCCAGGAGCTGTACTTTGCCGCGTTCAGCTACGAGAACGAGACCCACGACCTGTTTGGCGTGCACTTCATCAACATGAAGCTCGACTTTGGCGGTCACTTCTTCAACGTGGCCGAGGAAGCGCCCATGACGGTCATCACCCCTGAGATGAAGGCCGAGCGCGAGAAGCTCGCCAAGCAGCGCGCCGCCGCGGCCGCCAAGGCGCGCAAGGCCGCCGAGGAGAAGCAGGCCGCTGAGGCGGAGGCTGCTGCCGATGCCAAGGAGGCTGCCGTCGCCGCCGGCAAGAGCGCCGGCTCTGTGGGCGATAAGCCCGACCCGGCAGCCGAGGCGCGCTCTGACGCCGATAAGGAGGCCGAGCGCGCCGCCAAGATGGAGGCCAAGCTCGCCGCCATGGACCCCGAGAAGGCCGCTAAGGTTCGCGCCGCGCTTGCCGCCAAGGCTGCCAAGGCCGCGCAGAAAGATGGTGAGTAAGCATGGCAACCCGTTCCGTCATCCCGTTTGGCCCGCAGCACCCGGTGCTGCCGGAGCCCATCCACCTCGACCTCGTCGTTGAGGACGAGAAGGTCGTCGAGGCCATCCCGCAGATCGGCTTCATCCACCGCGGTCTGGAGAAACTCACCCAGAAGCGCGACTACAACCAGTTTGTCTACATCGCCGAGCGCACCTGCGGCATCTGCAGCCACGGCCATGGCTACGGCTACGTGAGCGCCACCGAGAAGCTCCTCGGCATCGAGGTCCCGCGTCGCGTCGATTACATCCGCGACATCCTCGAGGAGCTCACGCGCATCCACTCGCACCTGCTGTGGCTGGGCCTTCTTGCCGACGCCTTCGGCTTCGAGGCGCTCTTCAACCACTGCTGGCGCCTGCGCGAGAACATCCTCGACATCTTCCAGCGCACGTGCGGCGGCCGCATTATCCTCTCCATTCTCGTGGTGGGCGGTCTTGCGCACGACATCGACGACGCCGACCTCAAGGGCATCTGCGACAAGCTCGACAGCATCAAGCGCGACTACCTCGAGATCATGGACACCATGATGAACGACATGTCGGTCAAGAGCCGTCTGTGCGGCGTGGGCGTCATCTCCTACGAGGAGGCGACCGAGCTCTCGATGGTCGGCCCCTTCGCCAAGGGCTCCGGCCTCGTGCACGACATGCGCACGACCGGCTACGGCGCCTACGGCGACCTCGACCACTTCGAGCCCATCATCTCCACCGAGTGCGACTGCTATGCGCGCTGCAAGGTTCGTGCCCAGGAGGTCATCCAGTCCATCGACATCATCAAGGAGTTCGTCTCCAAGATCCCGCACGACGGCATCGGCCAGAAGTCCAAGGCGAAGGTTGTGCCCGAGGGCCAGAGCCACGTGCTCCTCGAGCAGCCCCGCGGCGAGGCGTTCTACTACGTGCGCGGCAACGGCACCAAGTACCTCGATCGCTTCCGCCTGCGCACGCCCACCTCGCAGAACCTGGGCGGCTTGGTGAAGGCGCTGCAGGGCGTCGACTTGGCGGACGTCCCGATGATCATCCTCACGATCGACCCGTGCATCAGCTGCACGGAAAGGTAGGCCGGTAATGGGAACTTTCAAACTGGGCAAGATGACGCTCCGCTCGCTGTTCCACAAGCCGGTGACGGTGCGCTACCCCTACGAGAAGCGCGATATCGAGAACCTCTTCCCGCATATGCGCGGGCATCTTGAGTGCGATATCGACACCTGCATCCTGTGCGGCATGTGCCAGCGCGCCTGCCCGGTGGGCGCCATCACCGTCGACCGCAAGGCCGGCGACTGGAAGCTCGAGCCGTACATGTGCATCAGCTGCGCGAGCTGCACCTACGAGTGCCCCAAGAACTGCCTCTCCATGGGGCTTTGGCCGACGGAGCCCACCGAGGAGCTCTCGACCATCACGCTCCACAAGGACATGCCGGCAAAGCCCGCTGCGAAGGCCGGTGCCGCCAAGGCGGGTGCCGCCGGCGCCGCCGCGAAGCCCAAGCGCGAGCTGACGCCGGAGCAGCAGGCCCGCGTGGAGGCGGCCAAGAAGGCTGCTGCGGCTAAGAAGGCCGCTAAGGCCGCGGGCGATGCCGAGGCCAAGCCCACGACGGACGCCGCCCAGGCAGAGAAGCCCGCTGAGGCTCCCGCTGCCGCAGATCCGGCCGAGGCCGAGCGCCAGGCGAAGATGGAGGCCAAGCTCGCCGCCATGGACCCCGAGAAGGCCGCCAAGGTGCGTGCCGCCCTTGCGGCTCGTGAGGGCAAGAAGGCCGCCGAGTAGCCTGTCCGATACCCGCCCCGTCGCGCGCTCGCCGCGCGCGGCCGTGCGGGCAGCGGCATAGCGCCGCACCGATAGCGTTGTTTGCGCGGGCGCCGCCGATTCGTGTGAGTCGGCGGCGCCTTTCTGCTGCCGGCGCCCACGGCTCTTTGCGGTGCCGTTTCGGGCGTGTAAGCGAGCGGTTGCCCCAGCGCGGAGATTGCATGCACCTTTCGGCAGCTCCTGATGGTCGTGGTACCCTGATTTGGTTCGATATGCGCGCCGGCTTCCCGCCATAAGCGGGGCAAGCCGACGCGAACCAGGTAATCTCATGCGCCCGCGAGGGTGCTTCACTGGGGGTTTGCCATGTGCGGATTTGTCGGCTTCACCGGCCAGATCGATAACCGTCAAGAGGTGCTCGACGCCATGATGGCGCGTATCGTGCACCGTGGGCCCGACATGGGCGGCAGTCATTTGACCGACGAGGTCGCGCTCGGGTTCCGCCGCCTCTCGATCCTCGACCTTACCGAGGCGGGCGCCCAGCCCATGGGCAACGCCGACGGAAGCGTCTTTGTGACGTTCAACGGCGAGATCTACAACTTCCAAGAGCTCCGCGCCGAGCTCGAGGGTATGGGCTACACCTTCCACTGCAACGCCGATACCGAGGTGCTCGTCCACGGGTATGAGGCATGGGGCGAGAGCCTCGTCGACCGTCTGCGCGGCATGTACGGTTTTGTGGTCTACGACGCCCGCGCCCACAAGCTCTTCGGCGCGCGCGACATCTTTGGCATCAAGCCGTTCTACTACTATCTTGCCGACGGGCGCGACGGCCGGCCCGACACCGGGGACTTCCTCTTCGGTAGCGAGATCAAGAGCTTCCTCGACCACCCGCATTTCGTCAAGGCGGTCAATCACCGGGCGCTGCGCCCCTACCTCACGTTCCAGTTCCCCGTGACGGACGAGACGTTCTTTGCGGGCGTGTATAAGCTGCCGGCGGCGCACTGCTTCACCTATGATCTCGCCACGCGCAGCCTCTCCGTCCGCCGGTACTGGGACGCCGACTTCTCGGACGACAACTCCAAGACGTTCGACGAGTACGTGGATGAGTGCGACAAGGTGGTGCACGAGAGCGTCGCCGCGCACCGCATCGCCGACGTCAAGGTGGGCTCGTTCCTCTCGGGCGGCGTGGACTCGAGCTACATCGCCGCCTGCCTCATGCCGGACACGACGTTCTCCGTCGGCTTCGACTACAAGGACTTCAACGAGACGAACTACGCGGCCGAGCTTTCCGACAAGCTCGGCATCAAGAACGTCCGCAAGATGATTACGGCCGACGACTTCTTTGGCGCCCTGCCCCAGATCCAATACCACATGGATGAGCCGCAGTCGAACCTCTCGAGCGTGCCTCTGTGGTTCTTGGCCGAGCTGGCGGCGCGAGACGTCACGGTGGTGCTTTCGGGCGAGGGTGCCGACGAGCTCTTCGCCGGTTACGCCTATTACGAGGACGTCCCCTCCATCGCCCGGTACAAGCGCCTGGTGCCGCGCTGTATCCGCCGGGCGCTCGGCAACTTTGTGGCGGATAAGCCCTACTTCCACGGGCGGAACTTCCTCCTCAAGGGCGCCGAGATGCCCGAGAAATGGTTTGTGGGCCAGGCGTACGTCTACCGCAAGGACGAGGCGGACGAGGTGCTTGCGCCCGCCTATGCGGATGGCCCCGACGCCTTTGAGCTCTGTCAGCCCGTATACGACCGCGTCAAGAACTTCTGCCCGCTCTCGCGCCAGCAGTACCTCGATATGAACATGTGGCTGCCGGGCGATATCCTGCTCAAGGCGGACAAGATGTGCATGGCGCATTCCCTCGAGCTTCGCGTGCCGTTCCTCGATAAGAAGGTGATGGAGTTCGCCGAGCACGTGCCCGCGCGCTTTAGGGTGAACGAGCACGGCAACAAGCAGGTGCTGCGCCACGCGGCCAATCGCTGCCTGCCGGACGAGTGGGCGACGCGCCCCAAGAAGGGCTTCCCCGTCCCGCTCAAGTTCTGGCTGCGCGAGCAGAAGTACTACGACTACGTGAAGGAGTACTTCACAGCGCCGTGGGCCGCGGAGTTCTTCAACACCGACGCGCTGATGAAGATGCTGGACGAGCATTTTGCCGGCACGGTCCTAAACCAGCGCAAGATCTACACCGCGCTCACGTTCCTCATCTGGTACAAGCGCTACTTTATCGACGAATAGCACCTGCGGCCCGCTTCGGCGGGCCGTTTGCTTTCGGGATCAGATCTAGCCAAGGTCGCGGGTGAAGAGACGCGCGTGAGCCTGCCCGGTGGTCGCGGCGCTTCTCGCCGCTTGGTAGCGGACGTGCCGCGGCCAGGGGCAAAAACGCGCCGCCGAAAGAAAAACTCTTGATACGAAGCGCCGTTCGAGCCCGCTCTTGGGTATGGTGAGAACGACTGCTGCAACAACACGACTACGCTGAGGGCGTTGGGGGCGTCCCGGCAAGGAGGATGCCATGCCTAAGACCGGTGCTGCCGCCTCGCTCGCCCCTGTGACCCTCTTCGACCTTGCGCAGGCGCTGGCTGCCGAGGATATCGCTGTGCGCGCCGTTGCCGAGCCGCTCGTAGCCGTGCGCGGGATGTCGGTCGATTCGCGCGCCGTGGAGCCCGGGAACCTGTTTGTGTGCAAGGGGCGTGCGTTTAAGCCCTCCTACCTCGCCGACGCGGTCGCGCGTGGTGCCTGCGCCTATCTGGCCGAGGATGACGAGGGCCTGCGCGACCTTGTTGCGGTCGCGCCCGGGGTGCCGCACCTCTCGGTGCAAAACGTACGCCGCGCCATGGCGGCGGTGGCGCCCGTCATCTACCACCATCCCGACCGCCCGCTCACCGTCGTGGGCATCACGGGCACCAAGGGCAAGTCGACCGTCGCCTACATGCTGCACGCCATCCTTGCCGCGGCGGGCGTCGAGGCCTCGGTACTCGGGTCCATCGAGGCAGACGACGGCGTCGAGCATTTTGAAAGCCATAACACCACGCCCGAGGCGCCCGAGCTCTGGCGTCATCTGCGCAACACCGTCGACGCGGGCCGCCGGACCATGGTGATGGAGGTGTCGAGCCAGGGCCTCAAGTACGACCGCGTGCGCGGCCTGTCGTTCGATATCGCCTGCTTCCTCAACATCGGGCGCGATCACATATCGGCACTCGAGCATCCTTCATTTGAGGACTACTTTGCGAGCAAGCTCCGCATATTCGAGCAATGCGAGACCGCCGTGGTCAACCTCGACAGCGATCGGGCGGACGAGATTCTCGCCGCGGCCGAGGACGGTGCGGCGCGCGTGCTCACGCTGCACACCGTCCACGACGCAGCGGCGCCGGCCGAGGGTTCTGGCGGTGCGGCGGGCCGGTCGGCCGAGGCATCCATCGAGGGCGCGCGGCAGGCCGACTTCGTGGCGGAGGGCCTTCGCGCCTCGGAGGAGGGTATCGCCTTTACCGTGGGCGAGCGCGCCTCAGATGGCACGCTCGCCCGTCATGCCCTCACCGTCGGCGTACCCGGCTTCTTTAACGTGGACAACGCGCTTGCCGCCTGCGCTATCGCCCGCCTCATGGGCGTCGGCTACGATGCCATCGCCCGCGGCCTCTCCCAGGTGCGCATCCCCGGGCGCATGGAGCTTTTGGGCTCGGCGGACGGGCACGTGCTCGCGCTCGTCGATTACGCGCACAACGAGCTCTCGTTCAAGACGCTGTTCTCGTCAGTCAAGCGGCAGTACCCCGGCCGCCGCGTGGTCGCGGTGTTTGGCGCCCCGGGCGATAAGGCGCAGGAGCGCCGCCGCGTGCTGCCGCAGGTGGCGGGGGCCTATGCCGACCTGATCATCTACACCGAGGAGGACCCCGCGCACGAGCGCGTCGAGGATATCTGCGCCGAGCTCGCCGCCCATACGCCGGAAGGCGTCGCCTATAGGGTCATGCCCGACCGTGAGGAGGCGGTGACGTACGCGCTCACCCAGGCGCTCGCCGAGACGCAGCCGTCCATCGTGCTCCTGCTTGCCAAGGGCGACGAGACCAGGCAGCACCGCGGTGATGCGTATCCCGAGGTCAAAAGCGATTTGAGTCTTGCCCGGGAGCTGCTGCAAGGGTAAGGTAGCTCGCAGAGTGAGGGCGCCCGCCCCGGCTGCACGGGCGGGCGCTGCGCGCTGCCGGTCGACTCGCGCCAGGCGGGCCGCCGGCGGCATCAGATTGCCGGGGGCAAGAGGGGAGAGGTGCGGTGGCTGCATCGCAGAGGATTCGATCGCTGGGCGAGTATCTCAAGATTCTGCGCGCGCACGATGCGCTCGTCGCAGAGCCAGAGGGGGGCGCCGCGTTGGCGGACCTGCCCATCCGCTGGGTGTCGTGCGACTCTAAGGCGGTGCGTCCCAGCACGCTCTTTATCTGCAAGGGCGCATCGTTTAAGCGCGCGTATCTGGTCGAGGCCATCTCCCAGGGTGCCGTCGCCTACATCGCAGAGCGGGACCTCGACGTGAACGTGCCGTTTATCCATGCACGCGACATCCGCCGCGCTCTCGGTATCCTCTCCGACGCCGCCTGGGACCACCCCTCGGGCAGCATCAAGGTATGTGCCTTCACCGGCACCAAGGGCAAGACCACGAGCGTGTTCTACCTGCGGAGCATCCTCACGGCGCGGGCCCGGCGCACGGGTGGACACGATCCGGCGTACCTCACGGGCGTTACCTACGACGATGGGGTGGAGGCCGGCGAGAGCGTTCTCACCACGCCGGAGGCGCCGGAGCTCGAGCGGCGCATCGCCAACGCCGTTGCCGCCGATCGCGACGTGCTGGTGATGGAGGCGTCGAGCCAGGCGCTCAAGCTGCACCGCACGCTGGGCGTCGAGTTTGCCGTCGGCGCGTTTACCAACTTTGCCGAGGACCACATCTCGCCCATCGAGCACCCCACAGTGGAGGACTATCTCGCCAGCAAGCTCATGCTCTTCCGCAACTGCCGCACCGCGGTCGTCAACCTCGACATGGGCGTGGCGATGCGCGTGTGCGAGGCGGCTGCCTCCTGCGAGCGCGTGCTCACGTACTCGCTTGTCGACGAGGGGGCCGATATCTACCTCGAGCGGTGGGAGCGCACCGCGGAGGGGCTTGCCGCAACCGTGCGAACACCTTGCTTTGCCTGCGACCTCACGCTGCCCACGCCGGCGTATTTCA
The DNA here is from genome assembly GCA_018715125.1 of Candidatus Coprousia avicola. Lineage (GTDB taxonomy): Bacteria > Actinomycetota > Coriobacteriia > Coriobacteriales > Coriobacteriaceae > Coprousia > Coprousia avicola. The sequence continues at coordinate 44,807 of DVMF01000084.1, forward strand.
ATCTTGCCAACGCGTTGGGCGCCATCGCGTGCGCCGTGGCGCTGGGCGCCGAGGCGGAGGATATCGTCGCAGGCCTGGCACATGTGCGCGTGTCCGGGCGTATGGAGGTGTACCCCAGCGCATCGGGCCAGGTGGTGGGCGTCGTTGACTACGCGCATAACGGCATGAGCCTCACGGCGCTGCTTAGCGAGATGCGGGAGAGCTATCCCGACCGCGAGCTCACGGTGGTGTTTGGAGCGACGGGCGGCAAGGGGCTCGACCGCCGCGACACCATGGGAGCCGCGGCGGGCAAGCTCGCCGACCGCATCATCATCACGGAGGACGATCCCGGCCCCGAGGACCCGGCCGACATCTGCGAGGCCATCGCGCGGGCGGTTGCGGCCGAGGGCAACCATGCGTGGGAGATCGTGCTCGACCGGCCGCAGGCCATCGCGCAGGCGGTGGCGGGGGCCAAGCGCCCTGCCGTCGTGGTGGTGACGGGTAAGGGCAACGACGCCTTTATGCTGCGCCGCGGCGTGCGCGAGCCCTATGAGCCGGATGGCGAGCAGCTCGCGCGCCTGCTGGCCGACGCCTAACGCCGGTATGCATAGCGACTGCGCGAACTAAGCGGCACAATACAACCAGCCTGTTGCAGCCTGTTGCATTGCGTGCGTTTGGGAAAGTTCTGCGCGCGGCTTGTATTGCGCCCGGTAAGTACGGTATTATGTTTTGCTGCTAACGGAGAGCTGACCGAGAGGCCGAAGGTGCTCGCCTGCTAAGCGAGTATTCCCCTAAAGGGAATCTGGGGTTCGAATCCCCAGCTCTCCGCCAGCCGAATGCCATGCGCCCGCTTCCCCCCGAGGGAGGCGGGCGTTTTTTCTGCTTCGCTCACGCTTCTGGAAGGATGAGTCCCCGTCGCAGAGGATATGTTGGGCGCCTGGTGGCGTTCTCGGTGGGCACTGCGCTCCCGCGTACATTGCCGCGTACATTGCCGCGCGTTTTGCCCGGGCCCCGGGACATTTCTCGCGGCAAAGAACCCGGCAATGTACGCGCGAATGTACGGTGCGCAAAATGGCAGGTAGAGGGCTGTACATTATCCCTCGCAATGTGCATGGGGCCCCGTCACGGTCCCGGGGGTTCGCCATTTAGTACATTGCGCCCGATATTGCACCGAGGGGCCGGCAAAATGGCTTGCAATGTACGCAGTGGCGTATGCGGCTGTGAGCGGGGCGCCAAACGGAAGAAAACCACTCCCCGGGCACGGGTCGCCTCCACCTCGCGGCCGCCCTTGCTCCCGCCATGCGAGAGGCGCCCCTCACGGGGTGGTTCCGGATCTTATTATGCGATGGGCGCTCCGGCCGCCTCCTCATGCACCACGATGTCATTCCGATGCGCGCGGACAAGATCCCAGCTGAAGCACTCGGCAAGCTCCGAGGCGGTGCGTGGCGCGCTGTCCGGGGCGAGCCCCGAGGTACCGGCAAGCCATCCCAGCAGGTTCTCTGCGGTGCCGAAGCGCTCGCGCAGCCCCTCCATATCAAGGTCGCGGTCGCGCTTGGAGAGGCGTCGTCCATCCGGCGCAACCAAGAGGGGCACGTGCGCGTAGGAGGGCTCTGGGTAACCCAGAAGGCGCTGGAGGTAAATCTGCCGGGCCGATGAGCTCAACAGGTCGTGGCCGCGCGCCACTTCCGTTATCCCCATGGCGGCATCGTCCACCACCACGGCGAGCTGGTAGGCGTACACGCCGTCGCTGCGGCGCACCAGAAAGTCGCCGCAATCGCGGGCGAGCACCTCGCGCTGCGGTCCAAAGACGCGATCGGTAAAGGCGATGGTCCCCGCCGGGTCTTCTGCCGGGGGCACGGCGAGGCGCAGCGCGGCGGGTCGCTTGGCAGCGCGCGCGGCAACTTCGGCCTCGGACAGATGCCGACAGGTGCCGGCATAGATGGGCGTGCCGTCGCTCGCATGCGGCGCGCTCGCCGCGTGCAGCTCGGCCCTCGTGCAAAAACAGGGGTAGGTGAGGCCTTGGCGGCACAGATTCTCGGTTGCGGTGCGGTAGAGCTCGATCCGATCGCGCTGGTAGTAGGGGCCCTCGTCCCAGTCGAGCCCAAGCCAGCTCAGGTCGTCGAGCATCAGCGCCGTCCACGGACCGGACTGCGTGCGCGGGTCGAGATCCTCGATGCGCAGCACCATGCGCCCACCGCGGCTTCGCACAGAGAGCCAGGCCACCAGGGCGGCGTAGATGTTGCCCAGGTGCATGCGGCCGGAGGGGGTGGGGGCAAAGCGCCCGACTATGGGTGATGCGCTCTTCATGATTAGAGAGTATAGGCGAAAACGGCTGGAGCCCCCGGGCCTGCATACCCGGGGGCTCCTGGAAAAGGGGGGACAAACCGTGCGGGGGCGGTTAGGGGGGAACCGCCCCCGCTGAGGAAGGGAGGCTACAGCGGAAGCGCAGTCATCTGCGTGTAGACGCGCGTCTGATACTCGCGATCGAGGTCGTAGAGACCCTTGGGATCGCAGCCGAAGAGCTTCATGTTGGTAATCATGTCGCGGGCGTTGGTCTCCTCTTCGCCCTGCTCGCTCACAAACCAGTCGAGGAACTTCATGGTGCGGACGTCGTGCACCTCATGGGCCACTTCGTAGCAGTGGTGGATGAGGCTCGTGACGTACTCCTCGTGCTCAAGGCCCGCCTCGAGCGGAGCCAGATCGTTCTCAAACGTCTTGTCCGGCTTGGCGATGGCCTCCATGGTGGGCGTGAAGTCGTTGTCGAGGAGGTAGCGGCGGATGGCCATGGCGTGGTCCATCTCCTCCTTCGCCTGGATCTCGTACCAGTTGGCAAAGCCCTTGAGGCCGCGGTCCTCGTAGTAGTCGGCAAAGGTGAGGTACAGATAGGAGGAGTAGAGCTCCTTGTTGATCTGCTCGTTGAGAACGGACGTAACCTGATCGGTGAGCGCCATGGTGTTCCTTCCCGCGTCGTAGGTATCGAATGCGTTTCCGAGTCGCACTGTTCGTATACCCGTCCGCGGGCGTTCAAACGCATCCACAATTCCCTCACGCGAGACTCACCGTTTCGTCGCAATTGTGGGCGAGGTGTGACGCTCCTGTGTCCGCGCGGCCCGATAGAATGAGGGGGACGACGTCGAGAGAAGGGATGCCGCTATGACGACGAGGCGTGCGACGGGCCGGCGGCCGGGATGGCTCCGGGGCGAGCGGGGCCAGCGCCGGGTCTTGCTCACGCTTGCGGTTCTTATCGCCGCGCTGGCGTGTGCCCGTCCTGTTTCTGCCCGTGCCTACGAGATGCCGCGCGTCGCTATCGACGCGGTGGTGGGGGCGGACGGTGCGCTCAATATAACCGAGGAGCGTACCTTTGCCTTTGACGACGAGGTCAACGGCGTGTTCTGGACCGTTCCCATCATGCAGAACGAGCAGGGGCGCCCTTCATGGGTGGACGTCGCATCCATCGAGGCCTCGCTCGTGGAGGACGGCTCTGCGCGCGAGCTTGCGCGCACGGGCGAGGCGGAGCCGGGCGACGACGGCGTCTTTACCGTGGCCGAGGAGGATGACAACCTGCGCATCCAGCTCTTTGCGCCCCATGAGGCCGATACCCAGGCCACCTTCCGCCTGACGTACGCGCTCACGGGCGCCGTTATGGCTTGGGCGGACACCGCCGAGCTCTACTGGCAGTTTGTGGGGCCCGATTGGGATGAGCCCGCGCAGAACGTCTCGCTCACAGTGCGATTTGCCGCGGCGTCCGGTGCGCCGGCGGAGGTCGGTGAGACCTTCCGCGCCTGGGGCCATAGCGATGAGGCGGGCGAGATTGCGCTCGATGCATCCGAGCCCTCGGTGACGGCAACGGTGCCGCAGGTGCGCGACGGTTCGTTTGCCGAGGTACGCGTTGCGTTTCCCCGGGCATGGGTCGCCGGCCTTGCGGCGGTGGGGGATGCGGGATCGACCGATCGCATGCAGGCCATCGTAGACGAGGAGACGGCGTGGGCCGCCGACGCCCAAGCTCATCGCGAGCGGCAGCGCGCGCTCACCGAGGCGGGCGGCATCGCCCAAGCGGGCTTGCCGGCGGCACTGCTCGTCGCGGTGCTCGTCTATCGCGCCACGCGCGGCCGGTCACCTAAGCCCTCGTTTACCGACCAGTTTCTGGCCGAGCTCCCCTCGAACGATCATCCCGCCGTGCTCGCGGCCTTTATGGACGACGGCAACGTGGGCGCCCGCGCCTTTACCGTCACGCTGATGAAACTCACCGACGAGGGCGCGGTGCGGGTGGAGGCGCGCGGCCCGGAGGATGGCGCGGTGGGCGAAGCCAAGCGGCCGCACTACGTGCTCGCGCTCGAAAACGCGGCGCACCTCGCCGGGTCGGGCATCGACGCGGCGGCGCTGAGGCTCTGCTTCCGCGACGGGCGCACCAAGGTGGACATGGCGAAGCTGAGCGAGACGGACGATGCCCTCGGCATGCAGGCGTATATCAGCGGGTTTACGGACGCCGTCACCCGGGAGCTTGCGGCGCACGAGCTCACCGCCTCGACGGCGGGGTTCAAGACGGCGACCACCATTGGCGCGGGCGTGCTCTTTGCGGCGTCGCTCATCCTGCTCATCATGACGGACGCGGCGACGTTTGCGCCGTTTTGCATCGGGTTTGCCCTCTTGGTTGGGGCGCTCATCGTCGCCTATACCTGCCGTACCGCAACGCAGGCGGGCGCTGAGCTCAAGGCGCGCTGCGAGGCGTTTCGCGCCTGGATCGAGACGACCGCTGAGCGCGGCGAGCTGTTGGGCTACGCGCGTGCGGAGGAGCGGCGCCTCCTCATCGCCGCGGTGGCGGTGGGCGTGGACGAGGGCGTACTGCGCCGGATCACGGCGGGACCCGAGCCGGTGGGGGCCGCCGCGGCGAGCGGGTATGCCGCGGCAACGGCTACGACTGGCGGCTTTGACTATCCCTATCCGCTCATGTGGTGGTTCTGGCCGTGGCACGGGTACCGCACATCGCTGTGGCAGGCGACGGACTCCTCGTTTGAGGGCGCGACGTCGCTCGCGGCGAGCGCTCAAGACGCTTCGGCGGAGGGTCTCGGCGGCGGTTTTTCCGTTGGCGGCGGCGGAGGCGTCGGCGGCGGAGGCGGCGGCACGTTCTGAGGTGCGGCTGGGGCGCGGTTGCGCTACATTTAAGAGACTGCTTTCGCGACATCGCACAGGGCGGGTCGGTAAGGGCAAGGAGGATATATGGGAACGGAGCGGAAGATCGCGCGTGCGCTGATCTCGGTGACCGACAAGACGGGCGTGGTTGACTTTGCCCGCGCGTTGGTGGATGAGTTTGGGGTCGAGGTCATCTCCACGGGGGGTACGGCCAAGGCGATTGAGGACGCGGGCGTTCCCGTCACCCCCATCGAGGACTTCACCGGCTTCCCCGAGATGATGGACGGTCGCGTGAAGACCCTGCACCCCAAGGTGCACGGCGCCCTGCTGGCGCGCCGCGACTCCGCAGAGCACATGGCGCAGGCGGCCGAGCACGGTATCGAGCTCATCGACCTCGTGGTTGTGAACCTCTACGAGTTTGAGAAGACCGTCGCCGCGCCCGACGTCACGTTTGCCGACGCCATCGAGCACATCGATATCGGCGGCCCGTCGATGCTGCGCTCCGCCGCCAAGAACAACGACGCGGTGACCGTGGTGTGCGACCCGGCCGACTACGACGCCATCCTCGAGGAGATGCGCCTGCACGAGGGCGCCACGCTGCGCTCCACGCGCCGCCGCCTCGCCGCCAAGGTCTACACGCGCACCGCTGCCTACGACTCCGCCATCTCCACGTGGCTGAACGACTACCTCGCCGCCGAGGAGCCCGCCGTTGCCGCCGCCGCGGGCGAGGAGGGCTTCCAGACGCCCGAGGTACTCGTCGTGAACCTTGCCAAGACGCAGGACCTGCGTTACGGCGAGAACCCGCATCAGGCGGCGGCGGTCTACCGCTTTGCCGACGAGTTCTCGGTCCACGGCTCCTCCGCCAACCCGCTCGTGGGTGCCGAGCAGATTCAGGGCAAGCCGCTCTCGTACAACAACTTCCTCGATGCTGACGCCGCGTGGAACGCGGTACGCGAGTTTGACGATCCGGCCGTTGTCATCCTGAAGCACCAGAACCCGTGCGGCTCCGCGGTGGCCGAGGATGTCACGACCGCCTACGACCGCGCGTTCGCCTGCGACCCCAAGAGCGCCTTCGGCGGCATCATCGCCGTCAACCGCGAGGTACCGCTTTCGCTCGTCGAGCACTTCGCCGACCAGAACAAGCAGTTCGTCGAGGTCCTTATCGCGCCGAGCTACACGCCCGAGGCGCTTGAGCGCCTTGCCAAGCGCGCCAACCTGCGCGTGCTCGCCACGGGTGGCGCCGAGGGTCACGCGCGCCTCGAGGTCCGCTCGGTAGACGGCGGCATGCTGCTGCAGCAGGTCGACACCGTCGAGGAGGACCCCGCGACCTTTACCTATCCCACCGAGCGCAAGCCCACCGATGCCGAGATGCGCGATCTGCTCTTTGCATGGCGCGTCGTGAAGACGGTCAAGTCCAACGCCATCCTCATCGCCAAGAACGAGGCGGGTATCGGCATGGGGCCCGGGCAGCCCAACCGCGTCGACTCGGCGCTGCTCGCATGCGAGCGCGCGGAGGACGCCTGCGACCGCATGGGCGTCGAGAAGGGCGGCTTCGCCTGCGCGAGCGACGCGTTCTTCCCGTTCCGCGACAACGTCGACGTGCTCGCGGCGCACGGCGTGACCGCCATCATCCAGCCGGGCGGCTCGGTGCGCGATGACGAATCCATCGAGGCGTGCAACGAGCACAACATCGCGATGGTGTTTACGGGCACGCGCCATTTCCGTCACTAACGTTTGCGGCGCCAAGCGCCTCCAACCGATGCCAGGCAAGGCGCCCCGGGTCCGTTGGCCTGGGGCGCTTGTTGCATCGGAGAGGCCGCGGGGTGCCTGAGCAGAAGGAGCAGCATATGGAGCCGGACAAGACCCCAGACGCCGGCGAGGGGCGGTGCGCAGTGCCCCCGCAGGCGGCGTGCGATACGGCCCGTGCGCCGGAGAGCGGCTTTGAGCTGGGCGAGCCCGCGCTCGTCTGCCGGTGGCGCCTCACGAAGCGGCGCGTACCGCTTCTCAACCGTCATATCCGCGCGCTGGCGGCGCGCCGCATTGAGGGCGCACCGGTTGGCCGCGGGCTTCTCTCGTGGGCAAAGCAGCACGTCGAGTGGTCGCTTGCCGATGACACGACGGTCGCCGTGCCGGACGACGGCGTGCTCATGCTCGCCATCGATATGGCGGGCCAGGCGGCGATGACGACCGGCCCGTACGAGCGGCTCGCCTCGACCGCGCGCGAGGCGCTCATCTACCGCGCGCTCGATGCGCATCGCGAGGCGGACCGCACCGGTGTTGCCCCCGAGGTACTTGCCGCCCACCGTGCCGGCGCGCTCGTGTTAGGGGTGGGCGCCGAGGACCCGCTTGCGGGCGTCGCCTCGCTGGCGGCGCAGCTGGCAGAGGCGCGCGGGGTGCGCGTCGAGCGCGACCCGGCGCTGCCGTATCGGGCGCTCGCCGGCGCCTGCGCGGGCGCGCTTCTGCTCCTCTCTGACGAGCACGGGGTGGTGGCGGCTGGGGATGCGCCCGACGTCCCGGCAGACGACCTCGTGGACCTGCTGGTAGCGGGGTACGAGAAGCTTCGCGGGTGACGCGGCCGCGTTTTGGCAAGACCCGCGGAGCCCCGGCAAGAAAGGCGGACACATGGCGCTCATCTATGTGGTAGAAGACGATGCCGCGATCCGCGGCGAACTCGTGGAGGTGCTCGAGCGCAACGGCTTTGAGGTCGCTGCCGCTACCGCATTCGACCACGTGGTCGAGGACATCCTCGCCGCCCAGCCGGCACTTGTGCTGCTCGACCTCACCCTGCCCGGCACCGACGGCCAGTTTATCTGCCGCGAACTCCGGGCCTCCTCCGATGTCCCCCTTATCGTGCTCACGAGCCGGGTGACCGAGATCGACGAGGTCATGAGCATGACCATGGGCGCGGACGATTTCATCGCCAAGCCGTATCGCGCCCGGGTGCTCGTGGCGCGCATCAAGGCGCTTCTGCGCCGCACCTCGGACGCGGAGGGCAAAAGCACGCTCGAGCACAACGGCCTCACCCTCGATCTTTCGCGCTCGGTCGCGCGTGCGGCGGGCGGCGAGGTCGAGCTCACCAAAAACGAGATGCGCATCCTGGCGCTTCTCATGCGGCGTGCCGGCACCATCGTCTCGCGCGAGGCGCTCATGCGCGACCTGTGGGATTCCGACGCGTTTGTGGACGACAACACCCTCACCGTCAACATCAACCGCCTGCGCGCCACGCTCGAGAAGATCGGCGTCTCGGGATACCTCACGACGCACCGCGGCCGCGGGTATGCGGTGTAGGGGGCGCGTATGAGCGTGGGGTCCTATCTGCGCGACACGCTGCTCGTGTGGGGTGCGCTGGCGGTGGGCGACGCACTCGTCCTCTTTGTCCTGGTGGCGGCGGGGACAAACCCGTATATCGTGGTGCTCGTCGCCGCGGCGCTCGTGGCTGCGGCAATTGCGGCGGGCTCCGTCTCCTACCTGCGCAAGCGCGCGTTCTATCAAGACCTCGCCACGGCGGCCGAGGGCGGCGTCGAGCCGCGCCTGGTGGCCGAGATCGTCGCACGTCCGGACTTCTTGGAGGGAGCGCTCGTCTACGATGCCCTGCGGGCGATCGCGAAGGCGGCCAACGATGACGAGGCGGCCCAGCGCCGGCAGCTCGTGGAGTACCGCGAGTATATCGAGACCTGGGTGCACGAGGCCAAGTCGCCTCTCGCCGCCGCGCACCTGATGCTCGAGAATCTCGAAGACGACACCCGGGGCGCCATCGACTATGATCGGCTGACGGCGGTGGGCGATGAGCTGCGGCGCGTCGAGGGCTATATCGAGCAGGCGCTCTTTTACGCGCGCTCCGAGGCGGTCGACCGCGATTACCTCATCCGCAAGTACAACCTCAGAGAGCTGGTCAACGCCGCGCTCAAGGCAAATGCGCCGGCGCTCATCGCCGCGCACGTGACGCCGGTGGAGCGAGGGCTCGATTTCGCCGTCTTTACGGATGAGAAGTGGATCGAGTTCATCCTCGGCCAGATCGTGCAGAACAGCGTCAAGTATGCAGCGGCGGAACGGCCGACCATCACCTTCTCCGGCCGCCTCGTGGACGCGGGGCGCGCAACCGAGGCCGTGGAGCTCGAGATCGCCGATAACGGCTGCGGCGTGTCAGAAGCCGACCTGCCGCGCGTGTTTGAGAAGGGGTTCACGGGCGAGAACGGGCGCACGGGCAAGCGCTCGACGGGCATCGGCCTCTACCTCGTCAAACGCCTCTGCGACAAGATGGGCGTATCCATCGCGGCGGCGAGCGCGCCGGGCGCGGGCTTTACCGTGACGCTGCGGTTCTCTACCAACAAGTTCCAGTATTTCGAATAGGGGCGGCACGGTGCCAGCTGGCGGCATGGCGGCCGCCTGGCGCCCCGGTAAAAGAAGAGAGGGACGCGTGCGCGCCCCTCTCGGCGAGAAACCAGAGCATCCATCCTCTTTGTGCATGCGCTGGCACGCGCGTTGCCCGGTGGCAGCTTCGCTACTTGACGACGAGGATGTCGCACTCGGTGGAGCGGAGCAGGAACGTCGAGATCGAACCCAGAAGGGCGTACTTGATCGACGACAGGCCGCGGGCGCCGCACATCACGAGGTCGGGCTCCACCACATCGAGCATCTCGTCCTTGAGCGTCTCGCGGATGCGCCCGGCGCGAATCATAATCTCGACCTCGGCGATATCCGGATTCTGCTTGGCCTCCTCGACCTGCGCCGCGATGGAGTTGCGGAACGCCTCCTCGAGCCCCTTGACTAGGTCTGCCGGGTAGGCGCCGGCGGATTCGAGCGCCGTCGAGTCGATAACGTGGCCGATGATGAGCTTGGCGCCGTTGTTCGCCGCAACCTTGATGGCGCGCGCGAGGACGAAATCCTGCTGCTCGGTGCCGTCGAGCGCCACGAACACCTTCGAATAGCCTTCCTTCATACGAGCCTCCCTCTATCGTGCGGCGGCCCTGCGCCGCCAGCGGTTACCTGCCGACGTTATACCCCTAATGCGCGCGACCGTTCTTATGTTTCCGTGAACGTGGAACTCTGAGCGCCGGACGTCGCGCGGCCGGGTCGATAATGGCTTGCAGCCGCGTTGCCGGTGCCGCGATGGCGCGCCCGGGCGAGCGGCACGGTTGTTGCTGCGATAGGGGAGGCGTATGGATCCCATCGAATTGCTTAAGTCGGCGTTCCTCGGGTTGGTAGAGGGCATCACCGAGTGGCTGCCCATCTCGAGCACGGGCCACATGATCTTGGTGGACGAGTTCATGAAGCTGAACGTCTCCACCGAGTTTATGAACATGTTCCTCGTGGTGATCCAGCTCGGCGCCATCCTTGCCGTCTGCGTGCTGTTCTTCCACGACCTCAACCCCTTTAGCCCGCGCAAGGGCAAGGAGGGCCGCCGCGCCACGTGGGCTCTCTGGGGCAAGATCGTGCTCGCCTGCCTGCCGGCGGCGATCATCGGCATCCCCCTCGACGACTTCATGGAGGAGCACCTCTATAACGGTACGGTGGTGGCGCTCGCGCTCATCGTCTACGGCGTGGCCTTTATCGTCATCGAGCTGTGGCGCAAGCGCGCACTTCCTGCGCGCCTCGCGGCGGCCTCGACGGTGCCGGGCGGGCGTCCGGCGGGTGCGCACTTTGCGACGCCGGCGGCCGTCGACGCCTCTGACTCCGCAGATGACACGGACTTCGGTGCCATCACCCGTGTGGAGGACCTGCCCGTAAAGACCGCGTTTGGCATCGGCTGCTTCCAGGTGCTCTCGCTCATCCCCGGCACGTCGCGCTCCGGGTCGACCATCATCGGCGGCCTGTTGCTCGGCTGCACGCGCTCGGTGGCCTCCAAATTCACGTTCTTCTTGGCCATCCCCGTGATGTTCGGCGCGAGCGCGCTCAAGCTCGTCAAGTACGTAGTGCTGGACGGCGGCACGTTTGGCGCCAACGAGCTCGCCATCATGGGTGTCGGCTGCCTTGTGGCCTTCGTGGTGTCGCTTGTAGCCATCAAATGGCTCATGGGCTTCGTGCGCAAGCACACCTTCATCGCCTTCGGCGTCTACCGCATCGTGCTCGGCATCGTGGTTTTGGCGTACTTCCTGCTTCTGACAGCATAGGGCCGTCATCTGGAGCCAGGCTTTGCCGCGGGCCGTTTTCTCCACCATCTGAACGGGGCGACTGCCGCCACGCCCTCACACGATACCCATGGTTCGTGTCCGGACGGGTCGGTATACTGGGTAGGCTCAAGCGCGCCGTCACCGGCGCCCAACCCGTGAGGAGATCCGCGTCATGCCCACGTACGCCGTCGATATCGATTCGCTCAACCCCGCCCAGCGCGAGGCGGTGCTCACCTGCGAGGGGCCCCTGCTCGTGCTCGCGGGCGCCGGTTCGGGTAAGACCCGCGTGCTCACGTTCCGCATCGCCCATATGATCGCCGACCTCGGCGTCCGCCCGTGGCAGGTCCTGGCCATCACCTTCACCAACAAGGCCGCGGCGGAGATGCGCGAGCGCCTGCAGGCGCTTCTGCCCGACGGCACGCGCGGCATGTGGGTCTGCACGTTCCACGCCATGTGCGTGCGCATGCTCCGCGAGGACGCCGATCTTCTGGGTTACACGGGGCAGTTCACCATCTACGATGACGACGACTCGCGTCGCATGGTGCGCGACATCATGCAGGCCCTCGGCATCGAGCAGAAGAGCTATCCCATCAACATGATCCGGTCCAAGATCAGCGCCGCCAAAAACGCCATGATCGGACCGGACGAGTTCCAAGCGGCGGCGAGCTCCCCGCAGGAGCAGAAGGCCGCGCAGGTCTACCAAGAGCTGGAGCGGCGTCTCCGCGCCGCCAACGCCATGGATTTCGATGACCTGCTCGTGCGGGCACTCGAGCTCCTTCGCACGCGCCCCGAGGTGCTCGAGCGCTATCAGGAGCGCTTCCGCTACATCTCGGTGGACGAGTACCAGGACACCAACCACGTGCAGTACGAGATCGCCAACCTCTTGGCCGCCAAGTACCAGAACCTCATGGTCGTGGGTGACGACGACCAGTCCATTTACAGCTGGCGCGGCGCGGATATCTCCAACATCCTCGACTTCGAGAAGGATTTCCCTGAGGCAAAGGTCGTAAAGCTCGAGCAGAACTACCGCTCGACGGGCCATATTCTCTCGGCTGCCAACGCCGTGGTGCGCCACAACTCGCGCCGCAAGGACAAGCGCCTCTTCACCGCGGCGGGCGACGGCGAGAAGATCCACGCCTATCAGGCGAGCGACGAGCGCGACGAGGGCCGTTGGATCGCCGGCGAGATCGAGAAGCTGCACGCCGGCGGCACGAGCTACGACGACATCGCCGTCTTCTACCGCACCAACGCGCAGTCGCGCATCCTCGAAGATATGTTTCTGCGCGCGGGAGTGCCCTACAAGATCGTCGGCGGCACGCGCTTCTTCGACCGCGCCGAGATCCGCGACGTCATGGCCTACCTCAAGATGATCGTCAACCCGGCCGACGAGATGAGCGTCAAGCGCGTCATCAACACGCCGCGCCGCGGCATCGGCTCAACCTCCATCGCCAAGATCGAAGAGCTCGCCCGCGAGAACCGCTGCAGCTTCTTCCAGGCGTGCGAGATCGCCACGGCCGAGACCGGGCGTTTCTCCGCTAAGGTGCGGGCGGCGCTGGGCGACTTTGTGGCCATCGTGCGCGAGGGGCGCCGCATGGACGGCGAGCTCCAGCGCGTGGTCGAGGCCATAGTCGACAAGACGGGCCTTATGCAGGCATTGCGGGCCGAGGGCACGGTTGAGGCCGAGGGCCGGCTCGAGAACATTCAGGAATTCTTGGGCGTGGCGGCAGAGTTTGAGGAGAGCCACGACGATATCGAGGGCACGCTCGAGAGCCTGGAGGAGCTCCGCGCCGCAGGTCTTGCCGACGTGCCGGCTGCCGAGGCGCCCGTATCTTCCGGCGCCCCTGCCAGCGTCGCGCCGGCCGCTCCCGTCGATGCGGGGGAGGCGGCGCTTACGGGCGCTCAGGCGGCTCTCGCTCAGCTCATCGCAGGTAACACCATGGCGGCGGTGCCCGTCGCACGCGAGCAGGCGGCGCAGACCGCTGCCGAGATCGAGCGCACCTACGGCCAGCTCGCCTGCCGCGCCCTGCCCGCGCTCCTCGAGTGGCTGGCTCTGCGCTCCGACCTCGATGCGCTTGCGGGCGAGAGCCACGCCATCACCATGATGACGGTGCACTCCGCTAAGGGCCTCGAGTTCCCCGCGGTGTTCGTTGCCGGTCTGGAAGAGGGCATCTTCCCGCATGTCGCCGGTTTTGCGGCGGCAGACGACCCCGGCAAGCTCGAGGAGGAGCGCCGCCTCGCCTACGTCGCCATCACGCGCGCCCGCAAGCGTCTCTTCCTCACGTATGCCGCCACGCGTCGCACGTACGGATCCACGCAGGCGAACCCCCGCAGCCGCTTCCTCAACGAGATCCCCGATGCGGACATCGAGTTCACGGGCGTGGGCTCGGCCGGATTTGAGGGCACGGGCTGGGAGAAGCGCGGCGACCGCCGCGGTACCTACGGCTCCGGCGTGGGCGAGGACATGTACGGCGGCCGCGTCTTTGGGTCCTACACCCGCTCGACGGGCGGCAGCGTCTCGCGCCATACGGGCATCAGCCCCGATGCGGGCCGTGCGCCGGCGACGTTTGGCAGCGGTGTGCCGCGCCGCCGCACGCAGGCGACCGCTGCGGGCCATGCGGTCGAGCAGCGCCGGCCGGATGCCGCCAAGCGCGCGGAGACGTTTGCCGTGGGCGATCAGGTGCGGCACAAGACGTTCGGCACCGGCACGGTTATCGGTGTGGCGGGCGACATGCTCGAGGTCACCTTCGAGAAGAGCGGACAGACCAAGAAGCTCATGAAGGGGTTTGCGCCCATCGTGAAACTCGGATAGCGCGCTTGGATGAGCGGACGGCGGAAGCGGCGGGTCCCATCGACGCGCTATGATACGGAGGGTGTCGATCTGAGTGGCGCGCTCGCGCGCGGCCAAGGCAGTTAGGGGAGTGCATGGCGGAGGGACGGCTGACGGCGCGGCAGCGTTTGGTGGTGGGCGCCACCCTGTTCTCGATGTTCTTTGGAGCGGGCAACCTCATCTTGCCTCCGCTTCTGGGAGTGCAGGCGGGGGCGGCAACCCTGCCGGCGACCATCGGCTTCTTTATCACCGGCGTCGGCCTGCCCGTGCTCGGTATCGTGGCGGTGGCGCTCGCCGGGACGGTGCGCGAGCTCGCCGACCGCGTGCACCCCTTGTTCTCGCGCGTGTTCGTGGCGGCCGTCTACCTCGCCATCGGCCCGTGCCTCGCCATTCCCCGCACATCGTCCACGGCTTTCGAGATGCTCGCGCCGCTTATGCCCGAGGGCGTCTCGATCGAGGTCGTGCGCCTTGTGTTTTCCGTCGCGTTCTTCGCGCTCTCCTTTGCGCTCGCCATGCATCCGGGGCGCCTGACGCGCCTTTTGGGCCGCATCACGGGCCCGGCGCTCATCCTGCTCATCGTCGCGGTGGTGGTGCCCTCGCTCGTTTCGTTCGCGACGGGGCAGATGCAAGGGGCGCCCGCGCCCGTGGCGCCGTATGACGGCAACGCGGCGGTGCAGGGGTTCCTTACGGGCTACCAAACGATGGACCTGCTAGCCTCGCTCACGTTCGGTCTCGTTATCGCCCAGAACATCAAGAACCTCGGCGTGCGCGAGCCCGCGGGCATCATGCGCGAGGTCTGCCTGGCCGGCCTTGTCGCGGGCGTGCTCATGATGTCCATCTACGGCGGGTTGGCAGTCGTGGGCTTTGACCTCGCCGCCGCGCTCGCCGGCGCCACCAACGGCGCCGCGGTCATCACGGCCTCGGCAACGCTCCATTACGGTACGCTCGGCACCGTGGTGGTGGCGGCGATCTTCCTGCTGGCCTGCCTTAACGTCTGCACGGGGCTCATCAGCTGCTGCGGCACGTATTTTGCCGAGGAGGCGCCCCGCGTCCCGTATCGCGTGTGGGCGGCCGGCTTTGCGGTGTTCTCGTGCGCCGTCTCCAATGTGGGGCTCGATGCGATCCTCGCGTTCTCCGTTCCGCTCTTGAACGCACTCTATCCGGTTGCCATCGTGCTCGTGGCGGGCGGCATGGCGCATCGCGCGTGCGACGCCGTGCCCCGCGTGTGGCCGTGCGCGGTGGGGCTGGCCGGCGTTGTGAGCGTCGTTACGAGCGTGCGCGACGCCTTTGCGCCCGGCGTGGCGCTGCCGATTGATCGGCTGCCGCTGGCGGACCTCGGGCTCGGCTGGGTCGTGCCGGCTGCGGTGGGCGTGCTTGCGGGCGTGGTGCTCTCGCGAGCACGCCGCGACGCTTAAGGATGCCGCCTTGCGGGGCGAGCGCGGCCTTGGGTCCGTTTATCGGAAACTCCCGCGCACGGGCCTGCCGCTGTGCCACAATCTGAGGCAGCATGTAACGCAGGGCCGCCAACGCGCGCGGCGGCTGCGCATAACGTGGCGACAACCCTTGAGGAGGGGATTCCCGTGGCGGAAGACAGCAAGTTCTACATTGGCATCGACGTGGGCGGCACCTCGGTAAAGGAGGGCCTCTTTAACGACAACGGAGATCTGTTGGGCAAGATCAGCGTGCCCACGCCGCCGCTTACCGACGAGGCGGGCTTTGCCGCCGTCATCTCGGGCATCGACCAGCTTGTGGCCGGTGCGGACGCCACCGCCGCCAACGTACGCGGCGTCGGCCTTGCCGTGCCCTGCCCCGTTCCCGCCTCGGGCGAGATCACGCTTGCGGCCAACATCACCATCGCTCCGGCGGAGCTCAAGGCGGCTCTCGAGGCGCATTGCCCCGCCGCCGCGGTCTGCTATGTCAACGACGCCAACGCAGCCGCCATGGGCGAGCTGTGGCGCGGTAGCGCGCAGGGGCGCGACAGCATGGTCATGGTCACCATCGGCACGGGCCTCGGCGGCGGCGTGGTGGTGGCGGGCGACGTCATCGGCGGCGCGTTTGGCGCGGGCGGTGAGATCGGCCACATCACGGTCAACCCCGACGAGACCGAGGCCTGCGGGTGCGGCCGCCGCGGTTGCCTCGAGCAGTACGCCTCCGCTTCCGGGGTCGTCACCAACTACCTGCGCGCCTGCAAGGCTCACGGCGTCGAGCCGCACGAACTTTCCGGCACGTCCGACTCCCGCACGGTCTTCCAGCTCTGCCGCGAGGGGGACGAGGTCGCGCTCGAGGCCATGGAGACCATGACCGATTACCTCGCGCTGGGCCTCACTATCATCTCGGCCGTCGTCGACCCCGAGATCTACGTGCTCGGTGGCGGCGCCTCCGCCTCGTCCGACGTCTACCTCGAGACGCTTCGCCGCAAGTTTGCCGAGCGCGCCCTGCGCGTGAGCACCGCCACGCCCATCGAGGTCGCGACGCTCGGCAACGACGCCGGCATCATCGGCGCCGCCTACGTGGCGCTGCGCGCGAGCCGCTAGGCCGGCGGCTGGGCGGGGCCGTCCCGTTCCCATCGCCCGCATGCCGCCCAGCGCCGCCTGCGGATACCGCGGGCGGCGCTTTTCGCTAAGATAGAGAGGTATCTGACGATACCCACAGAAAGGGGCTCGTACATGAGCAACGTACTCGTCTTTGGACACCTCAACCCCGATAACGACGCCATCATGTCCGCCGTCATGCTGGCGCAGCTCCTGAACCAGGTGAACTACAACGGCGACACCTACGAGGCGCGCCGCTTAGGTCCCCTGCCGGCGGAGACCGCAAAGCTCCTCGCCGACCTCGGCATCGATGAGCCGGCGCTTCTGGAGGAGATCCCCGCCGCCGACGAGCCGCAGCCCGTGGTCCTCACCGACCATAACGAGATCGGCCAGACCGTTGCCGGCATCGAGAACGCTCAGGTTGTGGGCGTGGTCGATCATCACCGCTTTGGCGATTTCACCACCGCCGCGCCGCTCACCATCGTGGCCATGCCCTGGGGCTCGAGCTGCACCATCGTCACCAAGCTCTTCGACGTACTGGGCCAAAAGCCCACGGATGCCCAGGCGAAGTGCCTGCTCGCGGCCATGATGACCGACACCCTCATGCTGAAGTCGCCCACCACGACCGATGTCGACCGTGCGGTTGCCGCCGCGCTCGGCGAGCAGCTCGGCGTCGACCCCGTCAAGTTTGGCATGGAGGTCTTCCTCTCCCGTCCGTCCGGCTCCTTCACGGCCGAGCAGATGGTCGGCAACGACATCAAGCTCTTCGAGGTCGCCGGCAAGAAGCTCCTCATCGGGCAGTACGAAACGGTCGACAAGTCCCGCGCGCTCGGCATGGTCGACGAGATTCGCGCCGCCATGCGCGCCTATCAGGCCGAGAAGGGCGCCGACGGCATCGTGCTCTGCGTGACCGACATCATGGAGGAGGGCTCGCAGGTGCTGCTCGAGGGCGACACCGTCGCCGCACAGAAGGGTCTCGGCATCGAGGACGTGCCCGAGGGCATCTGGTGCCCGGGTGTGCTCTCGCGCAAGAAGCAGGTCGCGGCCCCCATTCTCGCGGCCAACTAGCCGGCGCGCTCTCAAGCGCAACGGGCCCTGCCTCGAGAGGGTGGGGACCTGTGGATTCCGTCTGGATGCGCCGTGCGTCCGAGGGGGCACAGGGTGCCGGTTGCGCAACAATAGATACGACGCAGAAAGGCGAGGCGCCCCGGGTGCCTCGTCTTTTTTGAAGCGCGGGCCCGTGCCCGCGCGGAGTATCGACCGGCGCAGCAACGCGCGTCCCAGCAGAAAGGCGGCAGCCCGACATGACCAAGCGCCCCGTACGCAAGCATTCCCGCAAGACCGCAAAGGCGGTTGAGCGCAAGGCGATTGCGACGGAGCTCCCGGTCGGCGGGGTGACCGCCCCGGCTTCACTCATCGCGCCCGCCCAGCGCCGCCGTCTGGAGCGCCGCAACATGCTCGAGCGTATCACGAGCAACGGCACCATCTCCGCCCTCGTGATGATCGCGGCGGCGGTCGTCGCCGTCATCTGCGCCAACACGCCCGCCTACGAGGCGATTCACGCGTTTTTGCAGGAGAGCGTCTCGCTCGTCTTCGGTCCGTGGAGCTTCTCGCTCTCCATCGAGCTGTTTGTGAACGACTTTTTGATGGCCATCTTCTTTTTGCTGGTGGGCATCGAGCTCAAGTACGAGATGACGGTGGGGGAGCTCCGCCAGCCGCGTCAGGCCATGCTGCCCATGCTCGCCGCGGTGGGGGGCGTGGTGGTGCCCGCGTGCATCTACGGCTTTGTGAACCGAGGCGGTGCGGTGTACGGCTGGGCTATCCCCATGGCGACCGATATCGCCTTCGCCCTCGGCGTGCTGTCGCTGCTCGGCAACCGGGTGCCGCCGGCGCTCAAGGTGTTCTTCTCCACCCTCGCCATCGCCGACGACCTGCTCGCCATCGCGGCCATCGCGCTTTTCTACGGGCACGCGCCCAACCTGTTCTGGTTGGGGTGCGCCGCGGCGGTGACGGCGGCGCTCGTGGTGCTCAATCGCTGGCGCCGCTTCCGTCTGGCGCCGTATCTGGCACTGGGCCTTGTGCTGTGGTTCTGCCTCTTCCAGTCGGGCGTACACGCCACGCTTGCGGGCGTGATCTTGGCATTTACGATTCCGGCGCGCTCGGACATCGTCGCCTCCGAGCTCGTCGGCTGGCTGGGCTCCAAGCTCCCCGAGTTCGACGACCGTTTTGACGACGAGGTCCACATCCTCGGTCAGCACGATTTCACCCGCGCCGCTCGCGGCGTCGAGCGCGTCATGCACCGTGTCACGCCGCCGCTGCAGCGCCTCGAGCATTACATTTCCACGCCGGTCAACTTTCTCATCCTGCCCATCTTCGCCTTTGTGAACGCGCAGGTGCGCCTCGTGGGCGTCGACCCGCTGTCCCTTGTGTTCGACCCGGTGGCCATCGGGGTGTATCTGGGCATGCTCCTCGGCAAGCCCGTCGGCATCGCGGGTATGACGGCGCTTCTGGTCAAGACGCGCATCGCGCACCTGCCGACCGGCGTGAGCATGCGGCATATCGTGGGCGTGGGCATCCTCGGTGGCATCGGCTTCACGATGTCGATCCTTATCGCGGGCCTCGCCTTCACGCAGATCCCGGCGGAGCTCTTGGCGGCAAAGACGGCGATTCTGGCCGGCTCCGCCTCGGCGGCGCTCGTGGGCCTGCTGTACATGCACGTTGCGTGCGGTGCGCGACGGGCGAAAAGCTAGCGGTTCCCCGCGCTACTCCACGGTCCCGTAGGCCGCGCCCCATCCGTGTGCGGCGAGCGCCGAGTTGAGCTGATCGCAGAGGCGCTGGCGGCTGTAGCGGCCGGGCGGCAGGAGGCCGACCACCTCGAGCAGGTCGGCATCGAGGTCCGCGAGCTCCGCCTGCACGACGACGTCGAGGCGCTCGACGGCGTCGCGGCCGGTGAAAAGGCTGTCCACGAGGCGCTGGAGGTCGCCGAAAGCCTCGGTTTGCAGATTCTGGAACGTCATGGTGCTCCTCGGTGGGTCGGATCGGCAGGCGAACGCGGCCGCTTATGAGGCGGCCGCGTCCTATCTTACCCCGCGGCGCCGATGCAGGGCGCGCTCACTCGGTCGGAGCGGGCCGTTGCGGGCCGGGCTGCCGACCCCGTGGACAAAAACCGCGGCGAAATAATGATCGGCCCCTACTCCGGACGGCCCCGCGCTCCCCGGTCGCGAGCGGCGTCGCGCGTTTTCCCAGATAAGGCAGGTGCCAAGGAGCGTCGTCGCGTCCGCTGCGACCATTGAGGGTGCCTTATGGGGCGTCTTTTGGGGGAAATGGCGCCCCATTCGGGGTGCTATTTATTATTTCGCGGGAGCGCGGCAGAATCCTGGACCGCGGGGGAGGGGGCATGCCCCCTCCCCCGCGCGGCGCGAACCCACGGAAGGGGGCTGCGCATGTACAGCAGGGAGGAGAGGGAGAGGATCCTGGCGGACTTCA
>DVMF01000085.1 GCA_018715125.1 Candidatus Coprousia avicola
CGTGATCGTGGGCGTGGTCGGCGAGCTGCAGTTCGACGTGCTCGAGCAGCGGCTCAAAAGCGAGTATCACGTCGCGGTGCGGCGCCAACCGCTCGGCTACACCGACATCCGCTGGATTCAGGGCGATTACGACGAGGACGCCGTTCGCTCGCTCAACCTCACGCGCGACACGCTGCGCGTCGAGGACATGCGCGGCGGCAAGCTGCTTCTCTTCACGAGCCCGTGGAACGTCGATTGGGCCAACGAGCACAACCCGGGTCTGGTGCTCTCGGAGTTCGGCAACGTGACGTTCTAGCGGACACCGCTCCCGCGCACGTCGCCGCGGCAGAGAAGTACGCCTATGTCAACTTATAGGTTTACTGTGGCTTACTTATCACCATGACCTGCGGGGCACTGCAACATGTTAATCTCCACTAACTTGTGAGAGGCCGACGGGCCGAGCAAGGGACAAGACGGCGCAAGCTGGCTGGCGCATGGCGGACGGATCGCGGTCGGGGGGCGGCAGGTCTCCGCGGCGCCGGGCGCCGTCGCGCACGGGAGGAGAGCGGCGGCACGTGGTAAACGGACGGTTGGTCAAGATGGGGCGCGCCTCGATGCGCTTCGTCGCGGCGCAGGTCGCGCTGCAATGGGTGGCGCTCGCGGCGAACATCGCCTTGGTGGCAGGGGTCGCGCTCGTGGTCGACGCCCTGCTGGGGGGACGCATCACGACGGCGTTCGTCCTGCCAGCGATGGCGGGGGCGCTGAGTTGCATCGCCGTGCGTTTCGCGGCGACGCGCGCGGCGGCGCACATGAGCTATCTCGCCTCGCGCGGGGTGAAGGAGGCGCTCCGCCGCGCGCTCATCGACAAGATGCTCCGCCTGGGGCCCTCGTATGCGCAGCACGTGGCGACCTCGGAGGTCGTGCAGGTGGCGGGCGAGGGCGTCGAACAGATCGAGACCTACTTCGGCCTCTATCTCCCACAGCTCTTCTACGCGCTGCTCGCCCCGCTCACGCTCTTCGCCTGCATCGCGCCCGTCTCGCTGCCGGTGGCGGCGGGCCTCATCGTCTGCGTCCCGCTCATCCCGCTTGCCATCGCGGGCGTGCAGACCATCGCCAAGCGCCTGCTCGCCTCGTATTGGACGCAGTATGCCGAGCTCGGTGACAGCTTCCTCGAGAACCTTCAGGGCCTCACGACCCTTAAGGTGTTTGAGGCCGATGCGTATAAGGCGCGCCAGATGGACGAGGAGGCCGAGACGTTTCGGCGCGTCACCATGCGCGTGCTCACCATGCAGCTCAACTCGATCATCATCATGGACCTCGTGGCGTATGGCGGCGCGGCGCTCGGCATCTTCCTCGCGGTAAGCGAGCTCGCCGCCGGCCACCTCACGCTGCCGGCGGCATTCGCCATCATCGTGCTCTCGAGCGAGTTCTTCATCCCCATGCGCACGCTGGGGAGCTACTTCCACACGGCCATGAACGGCTCCGCGGCGGCCGACCGCATCTTCAATATCCTCGATGCGCCGGAGCCCCGGGCGGGCACGCGCGCGCTTACGGGGGAGGATGTTCAGATCGAGGTGCGCGACCTCTCGTTTGCCTACGTGCCCGAGCGCGAGGTGCTGCACCGGGTGACGTTTACGGTTAGGCCCGGAGCGCTGGTGGGGGTCACGGGTGCGTCGGGGTCGGGCAAGTCGACGCTCGCGGCGCTTCTCGCCGGGCGGCTCGGCGGCTACGCGGGCTCGATCACGCTGGGCGGCGTCGAGGTGCGCGACATAGACCCGAAGGAGCTCGCGCGCCATCTCGTCGTCGTGCCCACGCGCGCCCACCTCTTTGCCGGGACGCTCCGCGAGAATCTGCTCATGGGGGACCCCCATGCGAGCGACGAACGGCTGCTGCGCGCGCTCGCCGCGGCGCGCATCGACGGGTTCGTGCGCGAGGCGAGCGGGCTCGACATGCCCGTTGCCGAGGGCGCGCGGAACCTCTCGGGCGGGCAGCGCCAGCGCATCGCCATCGCCCGCGCCCTCCTCACGCGTGCGGAGGTTCTCGTGTTCGATGAGGCGAGCTCCAATATCGATGCCGAGTCCGAGGCCGCCATCGCCTCCCTCATCCGCGAGCTCGCCGGCGAGCGCACGGTCATCGTGGTGAGCCATCGCCTGGCGAACCTTACCGATGCGGACACCATCTGCGTGCTCGAGCGCGGGCGTCTCATCGAGCAGGGCTCGCATGCAGAGCTCGTCGGCGCCGGCGGCGCGTACGCCGCGCTCTGGCGTGCCCAGAACGACCTCGAGAGGAGCCTCGCATGAGCAAGATCGCGATCATGGGGAGGCTCGTCCGTCTCGTCGGGCCGCTCTGGGGCGTGATGGCGCTCGCCATCCTGGCGGGCGTCGCCGGGCATCTCGCTGCCATCGCGGTGCCCACGGTCGGCCTCGCGGCGGCGCTCTCGGCCGCCGGCTTCGACTTCATGCCCGCTTGGGGCGCGCTCATGGGCGTGCTCGCCGCCTGCGCCATCGCCCGCGGGGTGCTGCACTACCTCGAGCAGACGGCGAACCACTACATCGCCTTCAAGCTGCTCGCCCGCATCCGCCACCAGGTGTTCGCCGCGCTCCGGCGGCTTGCCCCGGCCAAGCTCGCCGGGCGCGGAAGCGGCGACCTCATCTCGGTCATCACCGGCGACATCGAGCTTCTCGAGGTGTTCTACGCGCATACGATCTCGCCCGTCGCCATCGCCCTCGGGGTGAGCGCCGTCGTCGCCGCGATCGAGTTCTCGCTGCATCCCGTGCTCGGGGCCCTCACCGCCGCAGCTTTTGCGGTCGTGGGCGTTGCGGTCCCCGTGGCGGCCAGCGCGTCGGCGGGTTCGGCGGGCCGGCGGTTCCGTGATGAGCTGGGCGCGCTCGACACGCATCTGCTCGATAGCCTGCGCGGTCTCGGCGAGGCCATGCAGTACGGCGTCGCGCGCGACCGCGGCGAGACGTTCTTCCGCCGCAGCAAGAAGCTCGCCGCGCGCGAGGCGGAGCTTAAGCGCCGTGCGGGCACCAACCAGGCGGTCATGTCCGTCGTGGTGTGGGTCTTCGACCTGGTGCTCGCCATCACGGCGCTCCATCTGTTCTACTTTGGCCATATCACGCTCGCGCACATGCTTATCGCCACGGTGCTCCTCATGAGCTCGTTTGGCCCGGTGCTCGCGCTCGCGGGCTTGGGGACGGGGCTGCAGCAGACGCTTGCCGCCGGCGCGCGCGTGCTCGGCATCCTCGACGAGGAGCCGGCCGTCACCGAGGTCGCCTGCGGCGAGGCGCCTGTTGGAGCCGCGGTCTGCGTGGACAGCGTGTCGTTCTCCTACGGGGCGGACCCCGTTCTGACCGACATCACGTGTACGGTGCCCGAGGGCGCCATCGTCGGGCTCGCCGGCAAGAGCGGGTCGGGCAAGTCGACGCTGCTTTCGCTCATCATGCGGTTCTGGGATGTCGGGAGCGGGCGCATCGCGGTGGGCGGCACCGATGTGCGCGCCGCCGCGACCCACGCCCTCCGCCAGACGCAGAGCCTCGTCACGCAGGACACGCACCTCTTTAACGAGAGCCTGGCCGACAACATCCGCATCGGCCGGCTCGACGCCACCGACGCCGAGGTCGAGGCGGCGGCGCGCGCGGCGCGCATCCACGACGTCATCGCGGCCCTGCCGGACGGATACGCCACCCGCGCCGGCGAGCTCGGCGACGTGCTCTCGGCGGGCGAGAAGCAGCGCATCGGCCTCGCGCGGGCGTTTCTGCGCGCCGCGCCGCTGCTCCTGCTCGATGAGCCGACCTCCAACCTCGACAGCCTGAACGAGGCGGCCATCATGCGGGCGCTCGTCGAGGGGCGCGCGGGCCGCACCGTCGTCATCGTGAGCCACCGGCCGAGCACGTTGACCATCGCCGATGCGGTCATCACCCTCGATGCCGGCCGCCTGAGCTGACCTTGTCCCCCTGACGCCGAAAGGACCTCCTATGAAACGCACCCTCCGCCGCACCGTCGTCGAGAAGATCCTCTTCGTGTTGGCCTGGCTCGCGCTCGGCGTGGGCGCCGTGGGCGTGGTGGTGCCCATCCTGCCCACCACGCCGCTCGTGCTGCTCGCCTCGGCGCTCTTCGCCAAGAGCAGCCCGCGCTTCGATGCCTGGCTGCGCACGACCGGGCTGTACCGAAGCTATGTGGTGCCGTTTCGCGAGACGGGTGGCATGACGGCGCGCAAAAAGGTTACGATGTTTGCCGTGACGGCTGCCACCTGCGGCGTCAGCTTTGCGCTGGTGGACGTGCCGGCGGCGCGCGCGATACTGGCCGCGGTGGTGGTCGGGATGGGCGCCGCGCTCGCGCTGCGCATCAAGACCATCACGCCGGAGGAGGAGGCGCGCTTTGGCGCCCGGCGCCAAGGCGCCGCCATGGGGGAGTAGGAGTGCTATGCCCAAGACATCGGATACGCCGGCGGTCGCGCGGCGGCGCCAGCGCGAGCTGCGCGTCATCTCGCAGATGATCGCCCTGTACTGCCGGGGCAACCATGCGGCTTCCGCGCGGACCGAGACGGCCTTCTGCGGCGAGCCCGTCTGCCCGGCCTGCGCCGAGCTCGACGCGTTTGCGCACCGGCGGACGGAGCGCTGCCCGCATATGGCAACCAAGACGTCGTGCAACCGGTGCGCCACGCACTGCTATCCCGCCGCCAGGCAGGAGGAGATACGGGCGGTGATGCGCTACGCCGGCCCGCGCATGCTGCTCAGCCATCCCGTGGCGGCCGTGCGCCATCTCGTCGGCCGCTAGACGCAGATGTGAGGCGGCGCCGCTCTCGCGCGGCGCCGCCTGAGAAGGTCGCAGGGCTTGAGCGGGCGCGTGCCCGCGGCGCGCTACTTGACCGTCATCACGGGCACGTCGACGGAGCGCAGCACGCCAAAGCTCACGCTGCCTATCATGCCGGAGAGCCTGCCCAGCCCGCGCCGGCCCATCACCACAAGATCGATGTCGTTGTTCGTCACGTAGTCGGCGATGCCCTCGACGGCAGATGCCGAGACGATGGCGTTCGTGACCACCTTGCAGGCCGCGCCGTCGCGCGCGTCCTCGATGACGCCGCCCATATCGTCTCGCGTGCGCTGCAGGAGCGCGCCGAGCAGGTTGTCGTAGTCGATTTGCGAGGTGACCGAGAACGGGTCGTCGGGCGAGCCCGCGGCGAAGAGCGGGTCGGGCAGCGCTCCCACCGAGACGGCCGTCACCACGTGCACCTCGGCGCTCGGGTCGTCTCCCACCATACCGAAGGCCACGTGCAGCGCGCTCTTGGCGTGATCGGACTCATCGTAGGGGACCAGAACCTTCTTGAACAGCATCGCGTCACCCTCCCATCGTCGCCGCGGACGGTACTCGTGCTCGTTATACCCCGCCCCGCGCTCGAGACGCTTTTGCCGTGGCGTCGTCCCGCCGAACGTGGCGCCAGGCGCCGCGACCGGTATGATAGGGGGGACCTATCGGCACCGGCCTGCGGAGGAGCCATGCCCCACGTGTTTCTGTCCGACCTCACCTCTCAGGAGCGCCGCGAGCGCTATGCGCGCGTGCGCTACGTCTTCACCGACCTCGACGGCACCATGATGGGGCCGGGCTCGTGCGTGCTCAAAAACGCGGCGGGCGAGCCCTCGCTCGACTTCGTCTCGGTGCTCGTGGAGCTCGCGCGCGCCGGCATCGAGGTCATCCCCTGCTCCGGCCGCAACCGCTCCATGCTCCACGAGGACACGCGCGTGCTGGGGCTCAACAGCTACATCGGCGAGATGGGCGGCCTCATCATGCTCGACCGCGAGCACAACGAGTGGGAGTACTTCACGGCCGATATGCCCTACGACCCCTCGGACAGCCGCACCCCGCACGAGGTCATCGAGGCGTCGGGCGTGTGCGAGGAGTTCGTCGGCCGTTGGCCGGGCATGCTCGAGTTCCATAACGACATGTCGGTGGGCTACAAGTACCGCGAGGTGACGGTGGGCCTGCGCGGGGAGGTCGACGATGCCGTGGCGCAGGCGATCCTCGACGAGTCCGGCCTGCCGCTCGACTGGGTGAGCAACGGATACCTCACCTATATCTCCGCGCCGACAACGCTCGCGTTGCCCGAGGGCGTGCGCGGGCGCGCCTTCAACATCCAACCGCGTGGCCTCGGCAAGGGCCGTGCCGTCGCGCGCTTCTGCGAGCGGCGCGGTATCGACCCGGCGGAGACGCTCTCCATCGGCGACGCCTCGTCCGATTTCCTCATGGCGGACGCGACGGCGCAGTTCATCTTGGTGGAGAACGGCCTCAAGGATCCCGCAGCGGAGGGATTCCTCGCTGCGCACGAGGATGCGTGCATCGCGCGCGGCCGCACCATCGACGCGTGGGCGGGCGCGCTGCGCCTCGTGCTCGAGGCCGTTCGCGGCGCATAGAGGGGGAGACGATGGACGAGCGTGAGAGCTGCGCTGTCGATGCGTGCGGCGAGCTGGTCGAGGTGCCGCTGCGCGCGGGCGACGAGCGGCCCATCGGCATCTTCGACTCGGGCCTCGGCGGGCTCACGGTGGCGCGCTCCATCGCGCGGGCGCTCCCGCACGAATCGATCTGCTACATTGGCGACACCGAGCGCTGCCCCTACGGCGTGCGCTCCGAGGCCGAGGTGCGCTCGTTTGTGCTCCAAGTGGGCAGCTGGCTCACGCGGCAGGACGTCAAGGTGATGGTCATCGCCTGCAACACCGCCACCGCCGCGGCGCTGCAGCTCGCGCAGCAGACGTTCGACGTGCCCGTCATCGGCGTCATCGTGCCGGGTGCGCGCGCGGCGATCCACAGCACGCGCTCGCGCAAGGTGGGCGTGCTCGCGACAGAGCTCACCATCCGCTCCGGCGCCTATACGCGCGCCATTCAGGACTTCGATGCGGGCGTCGACGTCTTCGGCTGCGCCGCGCCGGAGTTCGTGGAGCTTGTCGAGCGCGAGCTCGCCGACGGTGTGCGCGACGGCTCGCGCTGGCTCGGCGGGGTGGACGTGTTCGATACGCCGGCGATCCGCGCCATCGTGTCCGAGCGGGTCGAGCCGCTTACGCACCACGGCATCGATACCGTGGTGCTCGGATGCACCCACTTCCCCCTGCTCGTGGGCCCCATCCGCGCGGCGCTGGGGCCGGGCGTGCGCGTGGTGTCGTCTGCCGAGGAGATCACGCGCGAGCTCGCCGAGATGCTCTCGCGCCGCGAGGAGCTCGCCGCCGCGACGGTGCCGGTGCACCACCGCTTTGCGACGACCTCGGCGGACACCGCATCGTTCGCCACGGCCGGCGGCTTCGTCTTCGGCCAGCCGCTGGGCGAGGTCGAGCACGTGGCGCCCGTCGTGCTGGAGCGCACGGCGGCATCCCTGCTGTAGCGCCGCGCGGCCCGAGGCATTACGTCAGGTGCTCTGCCGGAGAGACAAAGGGGATATCCAGGTCCGTTATAAGGTCATTGCACCAGCCGTAATCGAGCCATCTCCTTCGATGGAGTTCGAGCACCACCACGCTTGCAACGTGACCATGTTGCTTGGCTATCGCTTCGATTTGATGGGATCTCGTGATTCCCCGATACGGGCTGAGATCATCGCCAAAGAGCATCTTGCGTGCAAAGCTGTTGGCGCGTTTTTCCTCGAGGGATTGCTGTGTTGCGGACTTGCTGTCGCAATCAATATGTGTGGCGGCCTCTTCGTCGTACAGTAGATGGCCCAGCTCATGGAAGAGCGTCCAAATGACATAGGCGTCTTTTTTGCGTCTGCCGGTCTGTTGGATAATGGGCACGCCGTTTTTCAGCCAGCGCGTAATGCCATGCAAGGGGAACTTCTTAGGAGGCTCAACAAACTGATAAATCACACCGGCGGTTTCCAATATCGCCGAGATATCGTCAACCATGGTGCTGTCCGATACCATGGCGCGTTGCTTGATTTGCGGAAGAAGGTCGAGCAGCTTTTGGCGATCGAAGTGGAGATTGCTGGACTTTCGGCAGGCCTCGGTTTTTTCTCCGGCCGCTATCCAAGCGGCTACAAGTGCTTCGTCTATGTCTGCGCCTGATTCTCTCAGTGCTGCATAGGCAGGGCATTGCATGGTCTTACTCGAGTATTCTATGAATGCGCCGCATGAGCCAAATCCGGTAAAGTCAAGAAAATCGATGAGGACCCGTCGGCGGTCGCGGAGCGTTGCCTTGCTCGCCCCCTGCTTTCTGAGAAACGAGGCGAGCTCAGAGCTCACGCAAGACAGATGGTCCGACAGCGAGTTCTCCTCTTGAATGCGTGCCCGGTCCTCTTGATAAAGCGCCTCGTAGGCAAGCCAGGCTCTGCAGGGGATGCCCGTGACGTGTTCAAGTCGCAGCGCAAGCTCCGGCGAGATGGGAGCCTTGCCCCTAAGAATCTGATTGACGTGCTTGCGCGAGACGCCGAGGCGCTCCGCAAGATCCGATTGGGTGATGCCCTTTCCCTCTTCTTCGATCCACTCCTGAAGGAATTCACCCGGCGCCACCGCAAAGTTGGTAGCCATCCCCGTCTCCTTTCAATGTTCCTTAGTCGTGGTAATCGGTTATATCCCTAACGTTTACCTCGCTAACAGTAAGTTGTTCTATTACGTCGAGAACCTTCACGCCTTCGCGATATGGCTCGATGATGATACGCTCGTTGCTCGAAACCTTTCCCGCCCATTGTCCTTCTCGGTCGCCGCTCAGGCGGTGCCATCGTCCCAGCAGGTCGTTTTTCGAAAGATCGCCTAAAGTTTCTGCGGCCTCGATGGCTTTGATGCGTAGCCGGAGTTTCTTCTCGATATCAGGGCGCTTCTTGCGCATTGTGCGCTCATCTTCACACAATTGTTGAAGTTTCTTAGAGGAGTACGTGATTCTCAACGATGCACCGCCCTCAATAATCTGTTAGGCCCTCCAGCAGTCCCTCCCAAGGACGGAATGATTACATTGATGTAACCAAATAGGTTACATCACAATGGAATATACCACAATTGCATTGTGAATACACGCCGAATCATATAGATATAATCTCTGCAAGGTTCGAGGAGGTTGCCATGCCCTTTTCCATCGTTCGCAACGATATCGCGCGCGTGTCTGCCGACGCGCTCGTCAACGCCGCCAACACCCGCCTCGCGTACGGTGGAGGGGTCTGCGGGGCGCTCTTCGATGCCGCGGGGCGCGCCGAGATGGCGCGCGCCTGCGAGGCCATCGGCCGTTGCGCCACGGGCGACGCCGTGGTGACGCCCGCGTTCCGCCTGCCGGCGCGCTGGTGCATCCACGCGGTCGGTCCCATCTGGCGAGGCGGCGCCTGCGGCGAGGAGGAGGCGCTGCGGCGCTGCTACCGCGCGGTATTTGCCCGCGTGGTCGAGCTCGGCGCGCGCTCGGTGGCCTTCCCGCTCATCTCCGCCGGCATCTACGGGTACCCGGTGCCCCAGGCGCTCGCGGTTGCGCGAGAGGAGGCCGCCGCCTTCCTGGCTGCGCACGACGGAATCGCGGTGACGCTCGTGGTGTTCGACCGCGCGGTCGTGCGCGAGAGCGACGCGCTGGCGGCAGAGATCGCCGCGTACATCGACGACGCCTATGTCGAGCGACGGCTGCAGTCCCGGTCGCGCACGGCGGAGCGGGAGCGAGAGGTCGCGTGGGCCGGGGATACCATCGACTTCTGCGCCGCGCCGTCTGCGGCGTTGCTCGACGCGGCGGCCCCGCCGAGCGCCCATGCCGGCGCGTGCGACGAGGCGGCGCTCGGAGAGGAGCTCGCCCACCTCGACGCATCGTTCTCGGAGACGCTCCTCGCGCTCATCGACGCGCGGGGCCTGACCGATGCCGAGGTCTACCACCGGGCGAACCTGAGCCGCCAGCTCTTCTCCAAAATCCGGGGCAATGCGGCGTACCGCCCGACCAAGCCCACGGCGGTGGCGCTCGCGATCGCCCTCGAGCTCAGCCTTGCCGAGACGCAGAACCTGCTCGGCCGCGCGGGCCTCACGCTCTCGCGCGCGAGCAAGTTCGACGTCATCGTCCGCTTCTTCATCGAGCGCGGTATCTACGACGTGCTGCGGGTCAACGAGGCGCTCTTCGCCTACGACCAGCCGCTTATGGGCTCGCTGTAGCGCGATGCCGCTCGGTATGGGGGCGGCGCCGCGCCGTCGGCCCGCACGCGGTTGGCGCGATGCCGCGGGTGCCGTATCCGCCGGCAGATGTCGCCCGACGGTTTACCTGCCTTCGCGCTCCGCCGCGTAGGCTCAGAGGTGTCAGATCCCCAACCCGTAAGGAGGGCACCATGAGCAGGAAGGCTAACGGGCAGACGGCAGGTCGGGCGTATCATCGCGGCGACGGCACGGACGGCCGCGACCACAGGGGAGGACAAGGTGGTGCGCGCGGCCGCGACGGCGCGGCGAGAGGCGCCGGTGCCGGCGTGCGCGCCGAGCTCGTCTTCATTCTCGACGCGAGCGGCTCCATGGCGGGGCTCGAGGACGATACCGTGGGCGGCTTCAACGCGCTTATCGAGGAGAACCGTGAGAAGCCGGGCGAGGCGTTCGTGTCGCTCGTGCAGTTCAGCGACCGGTCCGAGGTCGTGCTCGACCGCGTGCCCCTCGCGGACGTTCCCCGCCTCACGTGCCGCACGTACCGCTGCCGGGGCTGCACGGCGCTGCTCGACGCGGTGGGAGGCGCCATCGAGCACATCGACCTCGTGCAGCGCGTGCAGCCCGAAGGGTACGGGGCGGACCGCGTGCTCTTTGTCATCACCACCGACGGCTGGGAGAACGCGAGCCGCCGCTACAGCTACGCGCAGGTGCGCCACCTCATTCGCGAGCATCGCGAGAGGGGCTGGGAGTTCCTCTTCATCGGGGCGAACATCGATGCGGAGCGCGAGGCGGAGAACCTGGGGATAGACCCTGATCTTGCGGTGGATTATCTGGCCGACAGCATCGGCACCGGCGCGGTGTACGAGGCCGCGAGCATCGCCGCCTCCGCGGTCAGGGCCGACATGCCACTCGCGTCGAGCGCGTGGCGCGCTGGGATCGATGAGGACCGGCGGCGCCGGCAGGGACGGTAACGGGCTTTGTCCCCCGGGCGGGTGCGGCGCCCCGCCCGGGGCGCCGCGGGTGCCACTCAGCCCTCGACGAGCTCGAGGTAGTCCGCGCTGGCACCGCAGACGGGGCAGACGGGCGCTTCCCCCTCGGGGACGTCAAAGACGGCGCCGCACATGAGGCAGCGGTAGGTGCGCGCGGCGGTGCCGCGGGCGCCGCCGCCTGCCGCTTCGCCGTCGGCCTCGGGGGCGGGGCCTGCTCCTGCGGCGCCCGCATCGTTCTCGGGCAGGAGCTCGAGCAGGCGTTGGGCGCCGGCCCGGGGGAAATCGTCGCCGGGCGGGTTGGCGATCATGGCGCGCAGCAGGTCATGGGCGTTTTTGCTCTGCGGCAGCATGAAGCCGCTCTCGCGCACGAGGTCCTCCGTCACGAGGCGCTCCGCCCGCGCGAAGGCGGCGGCCAGCCGACCGAGCGGCTCGTCCCCGACGGTTGCGGCGAGCATGCGGGCGATGCCCTCGGCCTCCGCTTTGCGCGCTGCGAGCTCGAAGGCGGGTGCGAGCACGTCTGATGCCTTGCGCTGCTGCGGCGGGTAGGCGAGGGGCACGAGCGAGATGGCGCCGCTCGGGCAGGCGCGGGCGCACTCCCCGCAGCCCAGGCAGCGCTCGGGGTCGATGATGCTGTTCTCGGTGTCGGAGGCGCCGGTGGGGCACACGTAGAGGCAGAGGCAGTCTTTGGTGCAGAGACGCAGGTTCCGCACGGCGACATGGGTTCTCTCGTTCGACATCGCTACGCCCTCCCGCGGATCTCGTCAAACTTCCAGTCCGGCACCTTGCACACGGGGCACAGGGCGGGCGGCCGCTCGCCCACAAACGTGAAGCCGCAGACCGAGCACACCCAGATGCGCGCGCTTGCAAGCATCGCGGGTCCTTCGCGGCGGTAGCGCTCGGCAAGCGAGGCGAGGGCGCGGGTGACCTTCTCTCCCCAGACGCAGATGCGCTGCGTGCCGCGGTCTCCGGCGGCGATGGCGGCGCGGTGCAGGGCGGGATAGCCCTCGTCGAGGTCGCGCTGCAGGTGCGCAGCGAGCGCGGTGAGCGCATCGGTGGCGGCGGAGGCCCCGCCGTCCGGCGCGGGGAGGGTTGCCGCGGCGTCGGCGCGTGCCGTGAAGTAGGCGGCAAGCTCGCCAAACAGCGCCGCCTCCTCTGCGAGGTACTGCTTCTCGCATCCGCGGGCGAGGTTGGAGCAGATGGCTGCGACGACGCCGGCGGGAAGCTCGGTCAGGTCGCCCGGCGCCTCGGGCCGCTTATCTTCCCATCCGAAGGCGCCCGCCGCCGGCTCCGCGGCCGCGCGCGCCTGCCGCGGGCCGGGGGCCTCCTCGCGCGGCGGCTCGGGTGCGAAGGCGCTTTTGGCGGCGCCGCAGAGCGGGCAGGTCCACGTGTCGGGGAGCGCAGCGAAGGGCGTGCCCTCCACCTCCTCGTCGTACACGTATCCGCAGATAGAGCAAACGTAGCGCATGCGGCCTCCTCCCGTCGGGTGCGCCTGGCAAGGCGGGGTACCGGGCGCCGGGTCCTACCCCGATTGGAGCGGGTGGTTGCGGGCGATGTCAAGGTCGAACCCGGCAACGGTCGTCACCGCGTTGCCAACGGTTGCCGGCGCCTCGCGCCGGTCGCGCTCGACTCATGGGGCTAGAATGGGGCGCATCGAGGGCGGCAGGGTGCTGGTGCGCGGGGCCGCCGTTTTGAGCTGCCGCACGGCGCAACGGGAGGGGCAGATGGGCATCTGGATCACGGGCGACGTCCACGGCGCCATCGATATCGCCAAGCTGTCGCATCGCCGCTGGCCGGCGGGGCGCAGCCTCACCCGCGACGACTTCCTTATCATCGCGGGCGACTTCGGCATGCCGTGGGACGGCTCAAACGAGGAGCGCTACTGGCTCGACTGGCTGGAGGAACGTCCGTGGACGACGCTGTACGTCGATGGCAACCATGAGTGCTACCCCTATCTGGAAGATCTGCCCGTGACCGAGCGGTGGGGCGGCAAGGTGCAGGTCTACCCGGATCATCCGCATATCGTGCATCTTATGCGCGGGCAGGTGTTCGATCTGCCGCTGGCGTCCGCCGCGGACATCCGGCCTCCATCCGCGGCGGACGACGCGTCGCGGCGAGGACCTGCGCCCGCGCGGACGCTCCGCGTGTTTGCCATGGGCGGGGCGGCGAGCCACGACAAGGCGTGGCGCACGCCCGGTTGGAGCTGGTTTCCCGAGGAGCTGCCCGCGCCGGCCGAGTACGCCGAGGCGGAGCGCAACCTCGCGGAGGCGGGCTGGAAAGTGGACCTCGTGGTCTCGCACTGCTGCGCCGCCCGATGGCTGCCGGCGCTGCTCTCGGCAGGGGACCGCGCCGGTCGCGATGAGCCCGATGCCCTCGTCACCTGGTTCGACGAGCTCGAGGAGCGGCTCGCGTACCGCCTGTGGTGCTTCGGCCACTACCACGTGGACCTTATGCCGGACGCGCGCCACCGCGCGCTCTACCGGCAGGTGGCGTCGTGGGATGAGTTGCTGGCCGAGGGCGCCGCCCGGGGGCCCGCGGCGCCGCGCGACGGCGACGCGACCGCGGACGGCACGGCGGCGGCGCCCCCCGAGGGGAGGCCCGCCCATGACGCTTGACGAACTCAGGGCCGCCGACGCCGCCCGCGACCGCGCTGTCGCGGGGCGTGCGCTCACGGCGCCGGATGCCACGCGGTTTGCCGAGGCCGGCGCCCATGCGCCCACGCCCACGCCGTACTTCGTGCTCGAAGGGCTGCTCGGCCCGCTGCACCTCGGGGTGGGCGACCACCTGCTCGACGTCGGCTGCGGGTGCGGCCGCGTCCTCGCCTTCCTCGCCGCCCACTGCCCCGAGGCCCGGGCGACCGGTGTGGAGCTCGACCCCGCGCTCGCCGCGGTTGCGGAGGGTTGGGCGGCGCGCTACCCCCGGCTCGCCGTGCGGCAAGGGAGCGTGCTCGATCTCGATCTGGCGCCCTACACGCATTTCTACCTGTTCAACCCGTTCGACACGGCGGTGCTCACGCGCTTTCTCGACAAGCTCGAGCGCGAGGCGCGCCGCCCCGTGACCCTTGTCCACATGTCCGACAACGGCGAGACGTACAGCTATCTCGGTCGTGCCGGTTGGTCGCTCGTGCTCGAGGGGAGCATCCAGGGGTACCGGCCGCCCGCCGGTCCCGAGGTCCCGCTCTTTGGGTGCCCGCAGCATTGGTCGCGGTGGCGCTATACCCCGTAGGGCGCGTCCCCGCATCCGGTGAACCGCGAGGCGCGTTCTCCCGCCCCCCCCCCGCGTCCCGAACGCCGGCTCCGCCGTCCCGCTGGCGGTATCATGCTAGCTGTTCGGGCATCGAGCCCCGTTCCGCGCACGTCGCGCCCCTGCACGCCGACCCCTAGGAGCCACCCATGTCTTATCTCTACCTTGTCCGCCACGGTCAGACGCTCTTCAACGTGCTGCGGTGCAAGCAGGGTTGGTGCGACTCGCCCCTCACCGAGCTCGGCATCGCGCAGGCACGCTGCGCCGGAGCGGTGCTGCGCGAGAGGGGCGTCGCCTTCGACCACTTCTACTCCTCGCCCGCCGAGCGCGCCTGCGACACCCTCGAGATCCTGCTCGACGAGCTCGGCTGCCCCGCCGCGCCGTATGAGAGGCTCAAGGGTCTGAAAGAGCAGAATTTCGGCGTCTTCGAGGGCGTGACCGAGGATACGAACCCGCCGCGCGGCACACAGGGCTTCTACGCTCCTTTTGGCGGGGAGACGGAGGATGCGACCACGTCCCGCGTGCTGGCCTGCATGGCCGACCTCATGCGCCGGCCCGGGCACGAGCGCGTGCTCGCGGCAACCCACGGCGGGGTGCTCTGGTTCACGCTGCGCGCGGCGGGCAAGGAGGACCTCGCCTGCCTCGAGGGCCCGCAGCCCATTCCCAACGCGGCGATTCTGGTGTGCGCGTGGGACGGCGCGCGCCTCGACCCCGTCGAGCTCATCGACCCGGCGGCGCTTGCCGCATAACGCGGCCTGACGCTCGTGGCGCAACCGGCGCCTCCGTTGGCGCATAATAAGGGCAACGGGAAGCCGGGCGAGGGGAGCGCGCATGTGGCACGATGAGAAGGAAACGGGCAGCAGGGTAAACGCACAGGAGCTGTTGACGGATGCGGACCGCGCCGTTATCGAGGCGGCCGCCGAGTCCGATTAGTACCTGAGGGCGCCGGTCTCCGACGCGCTCCGCGCCCAGTTCTCGCCCGACCTCATGAGCTTCGTCTTCATCCCTACCATGGCGCGCCAGCGCCTGGCGCAGCTCTTCGGCACCCCTGCCAACACGTTCGCGCTCATCGCGGCGGACTGGGCCTGTGCCTTTGCGGCGGGCGCCCTCTACCTGCACGACGAGCGCTCCGTGAGCTTCGCGACCCATGTGCCGCTCGCAAACGGCCATGCGGTCGAGGTCTCCATCGCCAAGAGCAAGCGCCCGGACGGTCTGCCGTGGTACCTCTCTTACGTGCCGCAGATCGAGCGGCTGCACCTCAAGCGCGACATCCAGGGTGGGGCGACAGAAGACGCCCCCGCGCCCGCTTTGCGCCCCGTCGCCGTGGATGCGACGACGGGCGACGCGAGGGAGGTCGCGGCGGATGAGGGCGCGGTCGCCCAAGACGCGTCCTCCGCGCAGCTCCCGCCCGTGCGCCCCGAGGCGCTTGAGGCGATGCGCGTCTCGGAGGACTATCAGCTCGGTCCCGTTCCCGAGGACCTCTGGGCCGAGGCCACGGCGGCGGGCAGCTTTTCCGGCTTCGTCCACACCTCGCAGCGTTGGATCGAGAAGCTGCGCGCTGTGGCCAAGGAGCCCGTCGACGTGCCGGCGCTGCTCAACCGCGACTGGGCGGAGGCGCTGCGCACCCATACCGTTCGCAGCTACGAGGGCAAGCTGCTCTTCCCGGTGAGCATCCTGCGCGCGGACGGCACCACACCGGTGGAGGTTGCCCTGAAGCGCGACCGCACACCCGATAAACCCGGCGCAAAGCCGTGGTTCGTCTGCTACGTGGACGACTTCGCCAAGCAGCGCGTCGTCGCGGGCCGGGCGCTCACCGACTGGGCGTACCTCGGCAGCATGACGGAGCTCCTCGACACGCTCGCCGGCATCGCCCTGCCCGAGCGCTGGAGCTTCGATGACGAGCGCGACGAGCACGCACGCCCCATCCTGCGGAGCTACCTCACCTACACGTTCTACCGCCTGCAGGCGGAGGGCAAGGTGCTCGAGAACCGTGCGCAGGGCATCGCCGCGTTCAACACCGGTCTCGTCGACCGGACGTACGAGCCCATCTACGCCTGCTTCTCGCCGTCGACGCTCGGCGAGCAGTGGCGGTTCGAGGCCTTCTGCAAGGCGGGGTCACGCCAATGGGGCAAGAAGCTCGTGGCGGCGTTCAACCCGCTGCCGCGCCGCCCGCAGTACTTCAACCGCAAGGAGGACCTGCTGTTCGATACCGATCGCGAGCTCAGGCGCGACGTGGACCACATCTTGCTCGACAACATCAACCGCCTGCCGCGGGACTTCCTGCTGGAGGAGATGCGGACCTCTGCCGAGGCGCCCGCCATCATCGCGCAGGCGTACGGCTCGGATGACCCGGGCGAGCGAATCGTCGCGTTCGATGAGCTCAAAGCGATGATCGAAGATGACCCGCGCATCAAGCGGCGCCTCATCAACCGGTTGGACGACGCCATCGAGCTCGCGCAGAAGCGCGTGGACTGGAACTTCAAGACGGCGGTGCCGGCGTTCTATCCCACCAAGAACACGATGAGCCTGCTGCTGCCGCTCGACCTGACGGAGGATGAGCGGCCCGACGTTGCGCTCGTGGTGGAGCTCATGGAGTCGGGCGCCTACATCGGCCAGACGGTCCTCACCATGCGGATGGCCTACAACAACGCCCGCCTCATCTGCCGGCCGGACAGCGATTGGCTCAACACCTCGCTCAAGCTCTCCGACGCCGAGGCGCTGGCGTAGGTCCGCGCCCGCGACGGTACGTTACCGGTTCGCGAAGCTGCGGCGCCCCCACACCCGCGCGCCTATAATCGATGCATCGAATTCGTCTGCGGCGGGGGAGTGCGCCATGGATCAACCGCGTTTCACCTGGGTCGAGCCGTATGAGTCAATAGCGACGGCCATCTACCATCTCAAGGACGGCGAGCAGCTCCTGCTCGATTGCTATCACCATGTGTTTGGACCCGAGACGGGTCTCAGTTTCTCGTTTTACCGCGGCGAGCGCATCGATGAGGCGGGCATCGACCCCTTCTCGTTCTTCTGCTCGTTCAACCGTCAGATCAAAGAGGAGCGCCGCGCAAAGACGGTTGCGGCCATCATGCACGAGCTCGGCATCGCGGGCGAGCTGCCGCGCGACTTTGCGGGGGTTCCCCTGCAGAGCAACATGCGCAGCTGGTTTATCGCGAGCGCAAGGGAGCGGTCGGCGGGGGATGTCGAGCGCCTGTGGGAGATGTTTCGCGCGGCGATCGCGTATGCCGATGCCCCGGATACGGCGACGCGCGCGGACTTTGTCACCGCATTCGACCGGGTGCGCGGGCAGCGCTGCATCAACTGGAACCTCTCCATGGCGCTCTTCTGGATGCGACCCCGCGTGTACCTGCCGCTCGGCGACCGCTCGCGGCGCTATCTGGCAGAGCGCGGCTTCACGCTGCCGCAGCGGTCGCTTCCGTCCGGCGAAGCGTACCTCGCGCTCACGGCGGACGTGGCCGAGAGGCTGGAGGCGCCTCTCTACGAGATCTCGCAGGACGCCTTTGCGTGGACGGTCAAGACGGATGCCAAGAAGGGGTGGGTTCCCGCGCTCGATGTCTACGACCCCGGTATCGATGAGGAGGTGTGGGCGCAGCTCATCGAGGACCCGACGGTGTTTGACGCCGCTTCGCGCGAACTGGTGGGGCACCTGCGCGACGCCGGCGGCAAGGCCACGCCCAAGCAGCTTGCCAAACGCTTTGGAGAGAGTGCGGACCGCTATCTCGAGACGGCAGCGGCGCTCGCGGAGCGCGTGGCGAAAAAGACCGGCTGCCCGCGCTATGCGGGCGGACCCGATGACGAGCGCCGCGGATGGGCGGTGCTCTTTCTGGGCAAGAAGGCGGGTAAGAAGGACGACGGTATCTATCAATGGCGCCTGCGCCCCGAGCTCGCCGCCGCACTTGAGGAGGCGCACCCTGCGCATGCGCAGGAGCCCGAGGGGGCCGGTTCCTCCTTGCAGGGGGAGACGGCTTTCGGCACCGCCGCCTCACGCGACGGGGCCCGCGCGGGCGACGCCGCGGGATCGGGCGCGGATGGTGCCGCGACGAGCGCTGCGCTGCGCGAGCCCGCCGATCCGGCTGAGGCCTCGCCCGAGCCGTACACCGTGCGTCAGTTCCTAGATGAGGTGTATGTCAACCCCTCGGGTTTGGCGGCGATGCGCGGCCTGCTCCTCCGCAAGAAGAACCTCATTCTGCAGGGTGCGCCGGGCACGGGCAAGACGTTTGCCGCCGAGCGCCTCGCGTGGCTTCTCTTGGGCGAAGCCGACGAGGGGCGCATCGAGTGGACGGTGTTTCACCGCGCGCTCTCGTATGAGGACGTCGTTGTGCGCGCAGACCGGTGCGGGACGGGCGACCCGGTGGTGCGCGAGGGCGTCTTTCTGCAGTTCTGCCGGCGGGCTGCCGCAGACCCCGCGCGCCCGTACGTGTTTATCGCCGACGAGATCAACCGTGCCGATGTCGCATCGGTCTTCGGTGAGCTCATCGAACTGATCGATGCGGATCGGCGCGGGGACGTGCTGGTGCTTCCCGGATGCGGCAGGGCGGTTTCGGTGCCGGAGAACGTCTACATCATCGGAACCATGAGCGACGCCAACCGGGCCCTCGCGCTGACGGATTATGTGGTGCGCCGGCGCTTCGGGTTCTTTGAGATGATGCCCGCCTTTCAGGAGCGGATAGACCGGGTCGGCAGCAGCAAGCTCGCGATGCTCGCCGATCAGGTGCGCGCCATCAACAAGATGATTGCCGACGATCCAGCGCTGGGCGCGGGCTGTGTCATCGGGCACAGCTACTTCTGCGTGGACGAGGGCGTGACCGATGCCGCGGTGGAGGGCATCGCCCGCTGCGAGATCGAGCCGCTCATCGCTTCGCTATGGGCGGGCAATCCGGACCGGGTGCGCGCCCTTACCGCGCAGATAGAGGGCGCGCTGAAGCTGTAGGTGCCGGAGCCGGCGCGCACTCAGATGAGGATGCCCGCGGTGTGGTCGATCTCGTGCTGGATGACCTCGGCCGTATAGCCGCTGAAGCGCTCTGTGCGCTCGCGCCAGCCCTCGTCTTGGTAGCGTACGGTGATGCGGCGATAGCGGGTGCAGGGGCGTGCGCCGGGCAGCGACAGGCAGCCCTCCTGCGTCTCGTAGGGCTCGGCGGCCTCGACGACCTCGGGGTTGTACATGAGGCGGGCGGGGCCGTCTGCCGTGCCGTCGGCGGAAAAGACGATGAGGCGCTTGAGCACGCCGATCATGTTGGCCGCCATGCCGACGCAGGCGGTGCGGTGGGCGGCAAACGTGTCGAGGAGGTCCTGCGCGTGGGGCTCGTCGCCCGGTGCGGCGTCTGCCGCAGGACGGGATAGGATGATGCGCGAGGTCATGATGGGACGGATCACGGGGAGGCTCCTTGCGGGGTGCGTCGCGGGCGGTTTCCTATAATGATGCCACGGGTTGCCCGCCGCGCGGAACCGCGCGGTGCGTACGGGGCGGAGAAGACGAGGGGACATCATGGCGGCGACGCTAGCGGATTGCATTTATGGCCAAGCGGTGGCGGACGCACTCGGCGTGCCGTATGAGTTCCGCGCACGCGATACGTTTGCCTGCGCGGATATGGTCGGCTTCGGCTCGCATCATCAGCCGGCGGGCACCTGGAGCGACGACACCTCCATGGCGCTCTGCATCTGCGACAGCTACCGCGTGCTCGGGCGCATCGACGTCGACGATATCCGGGCGCGCTTTGTGCGCTGGTACCGCGAGGGCGCCTACACCGTCGACGGGCTCTTTGACATCGGGGGCGCGTGCGCCCGCGCCCTCGACCAGGGCTTCGGCTGCACGGGAGAGCGGGACAACGGGAACGGCTCGCTGATGCGCACCGTGCCGCTCGCCTTTACCGCGGCGACCGACGACGAGGTGCGGGCGGTCTCGGCCATCACGCACGCGCACCTCACCTCGACCGAGCTCTGCGTGGCGCTGGTGCGCATCGCGCGCGATCTGGTGCGTGGGGTGCCGGTGCGCGAGGCGGTGCCCGCCGCCGATGCCCTTGCGGCCCGCCCCCGGACGGATGTGCGCTCCGGCGGCTTTGCGCGCGACACGTACGAGGCCGCGCTCTGGTGCCTGCTCACAACCGGAACCTATGCCGACTGCGTGCTCACCGCGGTGAACCTCGGCGACGACACCGACACCACGGCGGCGGTGGCGGGCGCGCTCGCGGGCATCGTGTACGGGGCGGACGCCATCCCCGCGGCGTGGCTCTCGGCGCTCCGCGGCCGAGAGGTTATCGAGGCGTGCCTGTTCTGATGCACGCCGACGGGGTATGAGTAGAGCGATTGCCCAATATATCTCGCATGAAAGGAGCCCTGCATGAACGACATCATCAAAGCGGTGGAGGAGCGCCGCAGCGTGCGCGCCTATGAGGACAGGCCCGTCCCCCGCGAGCTCATCGAGCAGGTCGTCGACGCCGGTCTTTGGGCGCCGAGCGGCATGGGCAGGCAGTCGCCCATCATCGTCGCGGTGACGGACAAGGCGCTGCGCGACCGGCTCTCGGCAGCCAACGCCGCCGTCATGGGCGGCAACGGCGACCCCTTCTACGGGGCGCCGGTGGTGCTCGTGGTGCTCGCCCCGCGCGACGTGCCCACGCATGTGTACGACGGCTCGCTCGTCATGGGCAGCATGATGCTCGCCGCGCACGCCCTCGGTCTCGGCAGCTGCTGGATTCACCGGGCCAAAGAGGTGTTTGACGAGCCCGCGTTCAAGCAGGTGCTCGCCGATCTGGGGGTCGAGGGCGACTACGAGGGCATCGGCAACTGCATCCTCGGGTGGCCGGCTAAGGTGCCGGACGCCAAGCCGCGGCACGAGGGCCGCGTGTTCTGGGCGTCGTAGGGCCGGCAGCGCGAAGTTCGCGAAAAGGGAGGCCGCGGGCACCCGGTCGGGGGTGTCCGCGGCCTCTTCCATGCAGGCGCCCGGCTGCGCCGCCGCTTGTCCGGTATCTTCCTCAGCGGACGGACGGCGCCGCCGCGCTACTTGGCGAGCTTGTCGATGACGCGCTCGATCTCGTCGAGTTTCCGGGCCTTCTCCTCGGCCGTGCCCGACTCCATCGCTCCGGCGACGCAGTGCTCGAGATGGGCCTTCAGCACGTCGGCGTTGATGCGCGCGAGCATCGATTGCGTGGCCATGAGCTGGGTCGAGATGTCGATGCAGTAGCGATCCGACTCGACCATGCGGATGATGCCGTCGATCTGCCCGCGTGCCGTGCGCAGGAGCCGGAGCGTCTTCTCGGTATCGGCCTGCATGCTAGGCGGCGGAGATGGAGACGACCTTGAAGGCGTCGCCCGCGGCGCGGACCGCGGCCTCGAGCGCCTCGGGGGCGACCTCACCCGCGCACGACACCTCCACGGTGTTGGTCTCGTGGTCGGCGTCGGCGTCCGTTACGCCGGCGACCTTCATGAGCTCGGTCTCGACGGCGGCATCGCAGTGGCCGCAGTGCAGGCCCTCGGTCTTGATGGTGTAGTTCATGGTCAGATCCTTTCTGTTGGGGACGGACGCGCCGTCCGGTGTACCTATGATACGCGCCCCGCTCGCGCCCCCGCGCGCTCCTCGGCGGCGACGCGCTCGGTCACCTTGGGCGTAAAGCCGCGCAGACGCAGCGCGTTGGTGCACACGCATACCGACGACAGACTCATGGCCGCGGCGCCGAACATGGGCGAGAGCTGCCAGCCCAGAAGCGGGAAGAACACGCCTGCCGCGAGGGGGATGCCGCAGGCGTTGTAGAAGAGGGCCCAGAACAGGTCTTGCTTGATGTTGCGGATGACGCTGCGCGAGAGCTCGATGGCGCGGGCGACGTCGAGAAGGTCGCTCCGCATGAGGACCACGTCGGCGCCCTCTTTGGCGATGTCGGCGCCGGTGCCGATGGCGATCCCGACGTTGGCGCGGGCCAGGGCGGGGGAGTCGTTGATGCCGTCGCCCACCATGGCGACGGTGGCCCCGGCGTCCTCGAGCTCGCGCACGTGGCGCTCCTTGTCGGCCGGCATGACGTCGGCGATGACGCTGTCGATGCCGACGCGCCGGGCGATGGCCTCTGCGGTGAGCGCGTTGTCGCCCGTGAGCATGACGGTCTTAACGCCGAGCTCACCCAGGGCCCGGATGGCGGCGGCGCTCGTGGGCTTCACCTGGTCTGCCACGGCGATGGTGCCGGCGAGCTCGCCGTTGCGGGCAAAGAAGAGCGGCGTCTTGCCGGCGCGGGCGAAGGCGGCGCGCTCGTCTTCGGGCACCTCGATGCCGAGCTCGGCCATGAGCTGCGCGTTGCCGGCAGCGACGGTGCTCTCGCCCTCGCGCGCCATGACGCCCCGACCGGGCACCGCGCGAAAATCGTCCACCACGCGGGCGACGATGCCCCTCTCGTCGGCGCGGGCCATGATGGCCTCGGCGAGCGGGTGCTCGCTTCTGCGCTCGAGCGCGGCGGCGAGCTTCAGGAGCGCCTTTTCGCTCATCACGGGCGTGCCGTCCGCGCGGCGGGCGGGCAGGATGTCGGTGACCGCGGGCTTGCCCTCGGTGACGGTGCCGGTCTTGTCGAGCACGACCGTCCCGACCTTCTGTAGCGTCTCGAGCGCCTCGGCGCTCTTAAAGAGCACGCCCATCTCGGCGCCCT
This sequence comes from Candidatus Coprousia avicola, assembly GCA_018715125.1. Lineage (GTDB taxonomy): Bacteria > Actinomycetota > Coriobacteriia > Coriobacteriales > Coriobacteriaceae > Coprousia > Coprousia avicola. Next base: position 22,906 of record DVMF01000085.1, read on the forward strand.
TGCCCGTGCCCACCATGATGGCGACGGGCGTGGCCAGGCCGAGCGCGCACGGGCAGCTGATGACGACGACGGCCACCGCGGCGGTGAGCGCCTGATTGACGTCGCCGCCCGCGATCATCCAGGCGACGAACGTGACGGCTGCGATGCCGAGGACGACGGGCACGAAGACGCCGGCGACCTTGTCCGCGAGGCGGGCGATGGGTGCTTTGGTTGCGTTGGCGTCCTCCACGAGCCGGATGATCTTGGCGAGGGCGGTGTCGGTGCCCACGCGCGTGGCGCGGAACGTAAACGCGCCCGTGCGGTTGACGGTGGCGGCGTTTACGGTGTCGCCGGGATGCTTCTCCACGGGGATGGACTCGCCGGTGAGCGCGCTTTCGTCCACGGCGGAGCTCCCCTCGAGCACGACGCCGTCGACGGGGATGGACTCGCCCGGGCGCACGAGCACGGTCTGGCCGAGCTGGATGGTCTCGACGGCGACCTCGGTCTCGGTGCCGTCCTCCTCGACGACGGTCGCGCGCTTGGGTGCGAGGTCGATGAGCTTCTCGAGCGCCCCTCCCGTCTTGGATTTGCTGCGCGTCTCGAGGTACTTGCCCACCGTGACGAGCGACAGGATGGTGCCGGCGCTCTCGATATAGAGGTTGTCCATGGCGAGGACGTGCGCGGCGTGCACGCCGGACGCGGTGCCGGCGGAGAGCGCGTCTGCCATGAGGAACATCGCGTAGACCGACCACGCGGAGCTCGCCGCGGAGCCGATGGCGATAAGCGCGTCCATGGTGGGGGCGCGGTGCCAGAGCGACTTGAAGCCGTTCTCAAAATAGGCGCGGTTCACGTACATGATGGGCAACACGAGCATAAGCTCGGTCAGGGCGAGCGTCATGGCGTGCGCGGGGTCCGCGAAGACGGCGGGCACGGGCCATCCGAGCATGTGGCCCATGCCGATGTAGAAGAGCGGCACCCAGAAGACGAGCGAGATGATGAGGCGGTGCTTCATGGCGCGCGCCGTCGCCTCGAGCTTCTTGGTGGGGGACTCGAGCTTGGCGGCGCGCACGGGCGCACCCGGGGCGGTGGCGACGGCAGGACCCCCCTGGGGGGAGGCGGAGTACCCCGCGCGGTCGACGGCGGCGCAGATGTCGTCCTCCGTGAGGACGCTGTCGTCGAAATCGACGGTCATCGAGCCGGAGAGCAGGTTGACGGCGACGCCGTCGACGCCGTCGAGCCTCTGCACCGCCTTCTCTACGTGAGCCTGACATGCCGCGCAGGTCATGCCGCCCACATCGAAGCATTCGTGTGCCATACGGTTCCTCCTCGGTGGATATGGTGCGGGTGCGGGGCACGGTGTTCGCGCACCGCGCTGCATCCCCGGATATGGTTGCCTGCTCCATCATATACCCCCGGGGGGTGGGGTGTATCCCTAAAACGTGAGAATCGGTGTTCCGCCTCATCAAAAGGTCCCGCCAGGTTGCTGATGCTATGCTGTGACGCAGGGGAATCGCGGGTTGGGCACGCGGTGGCGCATGATGGGGTTTGCGTGCGTACGGGGCCGGCCATCGGTGCCGCTCCCCGCAAAACCCTATACTTACCGACGGCGGTTCTGCTCCCGCGCGTCTGCTCCAGCCGGGCATGTGCCCGTTTTGCGCGTACCGCTCACGAAAAGATAACCCTGGTGCTTTGCGGCGCCCTGCGTCCCCTCGCGGGTCGATGGCGCTCAGAATGGATTTGCAGCTCTATGACTACAACTGAACACACGCCGCGCGCTGCGGCAGAGGCCGAGGGATTCGGCGGGCTCGGGCTGTCCCGAGTGACGCTCGCCGCCGTGCGCGATCTGGGCTACGAGGCGCCCACTCCCGTGCAGGCCGCGGCCATCCCCCAGGTGCTCGCGGGGCGCGACCTGCTCGCGGCGGCGCAGACCGGCACCGGCAAGACGGCCGCGTTCCTGCTGCCCGCCCTTGATCGTTTGGGCCATGTGGCCCCGGCCCCTGCGGAGGGTGACGCGCCGCGCCGCTCCCGTAACCGCGCGCGCAAGGAGGCGGCCGGCCGCGGCCCCCTCATGCTCATCATCACGCCCACGCGCGAGCTCGCCCAGCAAATCGACGAGGTCGCTGCCAAGATCGCCCACCGCACGCAGCACACGGCGGTGACGGTGGTGGGCGGCCTCTCCTACAACCCGCAGATCAGCGCGCTCAAGCGCGGATGCGACGTGCTCGTCGCCACGCCGGGGCGCCTGGTCGACCTCATCGACCAGGGCGCGGCGAATCTCTCCGAGGTCGCCGTGCTCGTGCTCGACGAGGCCGACCGCATGCTCGACATGGGTTTTCTGCCGGCCGTCCGCAAGATCGTGGGGTGCACGCCCGCCGAGCGCCAGACGCTCCTGTTCTCCGCCACGCTCGATGAGGCGGCGGTGGGGTCCATCACCGATTTGGTGCGCGATCCCGCGCGCGTAGAGATCGCCCCTGCCACCGCGACGGCCGATACCGTCGACCAGTACGTGCTGCCCGTCTCGCTCGAGGCCAAAAACGCGCTGCTCGCCGAGGTGCTCAAGCGCGAGGGTGCGAGCCGCGTCATCGTCTTCACCCGCACGAAGCACCGTGCCGACGCATGCTGCCGCCGTCTCAACCGCGCGGGCATCAAGGCGCAGCCCATCCACGGCAACCGCAGCCAGGCGCAGCGCGAGCGCGCGCTCGAGGCGTTTCGCACCGGCGCCTGCGACGTGCTGGTGGCAACCGATGTGCTCGCCCGCGGCATCGACATCACCGACGTGCGGTACGTGGTGAACTTCGATGTGCCGGAGGAGCCGACCGATTACATCCACCGCATCGGCCGCACGGGCCGCGCCGGCGAGCTCGGTTGGGCGCTCACGCTGGTGACGGAGCGCGATGTCGACGAGTTTTTCGCCATCGAGGCCCTGATGGGCAAGACGGCGGCGCTCTTCGATCCGCACGGCCTTGTGGTGGGGGAGAACCCGCCCGCGGTCGACCCGGCGCGCGTGCCGGCGGCCCATCCCGCCAAGAAGAAGACGAAGCGCGGGAAGTCCACGTCGAAGCGCGGCAAGGGAAAGCCAAAGGCCCCGTCCGCGTCACCGGCCCAGAAGACGGGTGAGGCGGCCGCGCGCCATGCGGATGCGGCCTCGGCGCATCGCACCGAGGTGCCCGTAGACGGCGGACGCTCTCCCAAGGGCGAATCGCCGCGCCCCGCGCGTCCCAAGCGCTCCGGCCGCGCGCGCGTGCGCGCGACAGACGAGGGGCAGACTCCCTCGCGCTCCCGTGCCTCCGCGCGGGAGGAGGCCCCCGTGGTTGCCGGAGGAGACCATGCTAACTGGTCGCGTCACGACCGCCGTCGCGTAAACGCACCCCATGCCGCTGCGGAGGAGCGCCCCTCCCGGCGCCGCCGCGCTTCGGAGGGCGCCTCGGCGCCGGCCCATGACTGGCGCAACGCAGACCAGGTCTCCGAGCGCCGTACCCGGACCCGCTCCGGCCGAGCGGACGGGCACGATAACCGCGGCGGGCGCCATCGCCCCGCCAAGAGCGTCGGCGTGCCGCACGGCGGCGCCACCGGGCGCCGCCCGGGAGACCGCGGCGGCCGTCGCTAGGCTGCGCCACCCAACATATTGCGCCCGCTGACGAGCGCCCGAGGCCCATCCGGCTTCGGGCGCTTTTTTGATCGCCCCCCCCGGGGGCGCCCGACGGGTTGTGCCCGTCGCGGCAATCTGATACACTACCTCCCGGGGTATAACTTAGTAAAACTATGTAATACCAACGCACCAAAACGCAGCACGGGGCGGCGCGCAACCCATCAATCCGTAGTGCAACAGGCACGCCGTCCCATAAACGCAGCAACGCCACAGCATGAGGGACCGCCATGGCAGAACACATGACCCCGGTCGTCGCGAAGGTGCTGCCTCAGGAGAAGGCAGCCTTCGCGGCGGCGACCCAGCGCGTGGGCACGACGCCCTCCAATGCCATCCGTATGTTTATCGCCGCCTTCAACCGGTGCGGCACCTTTCCGTTTGACATCTCGCCCACAGGAGCGTTTGGCCCGGGTGCGGCGGACGACGCCGATCCGGGCGCGGCGCGCGCCTTCGCGGACGGCCCCGAGCTTAAAGAGGCGTCCTGATGGCGCGCTCTGAGCTCTCTGTTCCTGCCCGCCTGTACCGGGGCTTCCCCTGGCTTCTGGCCTGTTGCGGAGCTGTGGGCGCCTATCTCCTCATGAGCGGGGGCACCTACCTCGCCGTGGCCGAGCTCGTGCTCACGGTCGCGCACCGCGCGGGGGTCGATATCGCCGATCCTGCAACGCTCGCTACGTTCGACCTCTGGTTCCAATTTGGGTCGCAGCTCGCGTCCGCGCTCCTGTTCTGGCTGTGGTGGCGCATCCTCACCCCCAGGCAGGTGTCCTATGCGCGCCGCGGTCTGCTGCGGCGCGACGCGGCCTCGATCGTGCGCCGCCTTGTCGCCCTCGCCTTGCTCGGCGTCGTGATCCAGATGCTCGTCTCGGTGGTGCTCACGCTGATGGTGAGCCTTCTGCCCCAGGTGATGCAGAACTACCGTGACACGATGGAGGCGGCGGGCACGACGGATTTCAGCCTCATCACGGTGCTGGTGGTCGGGCTCGGCGCCCCGCTTCTGGAGGAGACGATGTGCCGCGGCGTCCTTCTGGAGTTCGCCCTGCGTGCCGTCTGCCCCGAGTGGCGCGCCGCATGGCGGCGCGGTGCCCCGCGCGATGAGCGCTGGCGCGCCCGGTCGCGCCGCGTGCCGGCAGCGCGGTTCTGGCTGGCAAACGGTATCCAGGCGGCGCTCTTCGGGCTGCTGCACGGCAATATCGTCCAGACATGCTACGCGTTTCTCATCGGCCTCGCCCTGGGCGCGCTCTTCTGGCGCACGGGCCGCTTGCGTTACAACATGATGCTCCACGGGGTGGTCAACATCGCCTCGTACGCGGTGAACGCCATCTGGGGCGCGCTCGCCGGCCTCGGGCTCATCGGCATGGTCGTCGTCTTGGTGGCGGTGGGCGCGTTCGCGGTGGACCTGTACCGCGCGGGCACCGTCGCCTTTGCGGGCGCGCTCCCCGCTGCGGGTGAGACGGAGGCGCGCTGAGGGGCGCTCTTTGCCGGCGGCGCGACCCGTGGGGCCCGGTTGGGCTACCATAGACGGCAAGGTAGGGTGCCGGCGCGTCAGGGAGCGCCGGCGATAGGAGGGCGCGCATGTCCGATCGACAGATGACCTCACAGGAACCTCCCGCATCGGACGGGGCGTCCTCGCCCGTAGCCGCCGCGCGCGAGCTCGCCCGGGGCGCCCGTGCGCTGCCTGAGGCGCTGCGCGAGCTCGGCGCTCACCGGGCGCGCCACACGCGCGTGTCGCATCAGAACCACATGCCCGTCCCTTGGCACGAGGTCCTCGACGACCACGACGTGCGCGCCCCCGAGGCGGGTATCGCCGACAAGTCGTCGCTCATATGCCGCCTCGGCCTCCTCAAGCTCTCCGGCGGATCGGGCGCATGGCGCGTGCGCGAGGCCATGAACGCGGCGGCGGAGGTCCTCGGCGTCACGATCTCCACCGACGTGAGCCTTACGTCCATCGAGTGCACGTGCTTCGATGACGAGGGTTCGTTCTCGGAGGTCGCCTCACTGACGACGACGGGCGTCAACACCGAGCGCATCTGGCAAACCGAGCGTCTCGTGCGCGACCTGACGCGGCGCGGCGCCGAGCTCACCGTGGGCGAGTGGCACGCGCTCATGGACCAGATCGAGCACCGTCCGGGCAACTACGCGCCCTGGCAGGTGGGGCTCGCATCCGCGGCGGCGTGCGGCGCCTTCGTGTTTCTTCTGGGCGGCGGTCCCATCGAGATGTTCTGCGCCTTTGTGGGCGCAGGCCTCGGCATGGTGACGCGCCGCCTTATGGCCGACCGCAACCTCACGCACTTCGCCTGCATTGGTGTGGGCGTCACGGTGGCGTGCCTTGCGTATCTGGGGATGCTCTGGCTTCTCTCCCTCGTCATCCCCGGTGCCATGGATCACGAGGCGGGCTACATCGGCGCCATGCTCTTCGTCATTCCCGGGTTCCCCCTCATCACGAGCGGACTCGACCTCGCCAAGCTCGATATCCGCTCGGGCGTGGAGCGCCTGGTCTACGCGTGCACCGTCATCGTCGTGGCGACGCTCGTGGCGTGGCTCGTGGCCTCGGTCGTGCGGCTCCGTCCGGATGATTTCGCGCCCTTGGGCCTGTCTCCCACCATCGAGCTGGCGCTCCGCCTTATCGCGAGCTTCACCGGCGTGTACGGTTTCTCCGTTCTCTTCAACTCCCCGCATCGCATGGCGCTTGCCGCGGGCGTGGTGGGCGCACTTGCCAACACGCTGCGCCTCACGCTGGCGGACGCCGTCGACATGCCGCCCGAGGCCGCCGCATTCGTGGGCGCTCTCTGCGCGGGGCTCCTCGCCACCGTCGCGAGCCGCCGTGCGGGCCTGCCGCGCATCTCCATCACCGTGCCGTCCATCGTCATCATGGTCCCCGGTCTCTACCTTTATCGCGCCGTCTATTACATGGGCACGTTCGAGACCATCGCGGCCCTCAACTGGATCGTGCGCGCCATCATGATCGTGCTGTTCTTACCGATGGGCCTCGCCGTCGCGCGCATGATCACCGACAGCGATTGGCGACATTGCAGCTGATGGGGCATGCTCTCTGCCGGGCGTCGCGTATAACGGGGGAGCTTTTTCGAAATAACGTCCTCCTGCATTCAATATAGCGGTGCCGGGGCGATTGTGCGTCGAAGGCGCCTTGTGGTGGGTATATCCTCAACGTATGCGGCGCTGCTGCGCGCCGCACAGGTCCACCCAGAGCCAAGGAGGCCCCATGTCCAATCGAATCGTTCTCAATACCATCTCCTATCATGGCGCCGGCGCCATCAAGGAGATCCCCGGCGAGATCCAGCGTCGCGGTTTCGCCAAGGTGTTCGTGTGCTCCGACCCCGACCTTGTTAAGTTCGGTGTCACGAGCAAGGTGACCGACCTTCTCGACGCCGAGGGCATCGCCTGGTCGCTCTACGACGAGGTCAAGCCCAACCCCACCATCCAGAACGTGCAGGACGGCGTGAAGGCCTTTGCCGCCGCCGAGGCGGACTGCATCGTCGCCGTGGGCGGCGGCTCCGCGATGGACACCGCCAAGGCCATCGGCATCATCGTCGAGAACCCCGAGTTCGCCGACGTGCGCTCGCTCGAGGGCGTCGCCCCCACCAAGAAGCACGCCGTGTTCACCATCGCCGTGCCCACCACCGCCGGCACCGCCGCCGAGGTCACCATCAACTACGTCATCACCGACGTAGAGAAGGTCCGTAAGTTCGTGTGCGTCGACACCAACGACGCCCCCGAGGTCGCCGTCGTCGACCCCGAGATGATGGCCACCATGCCGGCCGGCCTCACCGCCTCCACCGGTATGGACGCGCTCACCCACGCCATCGAGGGCTACACCACCAAGGGCGCCTGGGAGCTCACCGACATGTTCCACCTGAAGGCCATCGAGCTTATCGCCAAGAACCTGCGCGACGCCGTCGCCGAGGCCAAGAGCGGCGTGCCGGGCAGCGGTCGCGAGGGCATGGCGCTCGCCCAGTACATCGCCGGCATG
>DVMF01000086.1 GCA_018715125.1 Candidatus Coprousia avicola
GTTCATGGACGGGGCGGAGAACGTCCTGCTGGTGGGGAGCCCGGGCGTGGGGAAGACCCACCTCGCGGTGGCGATCGGCATCGAGGCCGTCAAGGCGGGGCGCGAGGTGCGCTTCTGCGACTGCGCCTGGCTGGTCGAGGACCTGAAGGACGCCTCGTCGCGCGGGATACTCAAGACAGGCTGAGGTACCACGCGCACTCGAAGCTCCTCGTGGTCGACGAGCTGGGATACCTGGACATCGACGAGCAGGGCGCCGACCTCATGTTCCAGCTGGTGTCGACGCGCTACGAGCAGCGCTCGACCATCATCACCACCAACGTCGGAATAGGCGGCTGGTCGAAGGAGTTCGGAGACGAGGTGACCGCGGGCGCCATCGCGGACAGGGTCTGCCACCACTGCACCCTGATCAAGATAACGGGCAGGTCCTACAGGCTCAAGGACCTGCCAGCCGACAAGAGGAGGGAGGGGTGATCGGACGCGGCGAAAGCGCGGTGACGCAGACGACGATCATGCGGTTGCGCCCGTGGCGAAGGAACGGTGACGCCATCGTCGATTTTTATATTGACTTTATCACCTGTCGTGCACGAGGCGCGCCCCCTTCTCCACATGAGCCCCCCATCGCCTCCATGATGCGCCCCGAGGAGGGCTTGCCGTGCCCGCAGGCCACGGCAACCGGGGCGCGCATTGGTTTCTGCCGATATCCACCAGCACAGACGCTCGTCCTTCATATCAAAAGGAGGGAAACCCCTCAGGGCTCCCCTCCCCTTGTAGCAAGCTGTCAGCATCTACAGCAAGACGCACGACGACATGCGAAAACAAAGAAATACGTACAAACGTATGCAGCTCGATTGTGCTGCGCCGACGATCCCGCCCGCCTTCGCCCTTGACGCCGAATGCGGGCAAGCAGCGGGGTAAAGCAAGCCAAAGCAAAGCCCGCGCCCCCTGACGGGACACGGGCGCAGTCGCTCACTTCGTGAAGGGAGGGGCTCGGCCCCAAGGGTCCGGATCGAGATGGACGCATCCCCATCACGGACGCGATATGGTCGCGGCTATATAGCGCGCAGGCTAGTCGTGGTATTCGCCGCGGTCCCACTTCTCGATGAACTCATCGAAGAAGTGAGGGTCCGCCTGCGCCGCGGCATCCGCCTGGTTGACGGCGTCGAGCTTGGCGACGAGCGCATCGTGCTCGGGCGTGGGCTCGTAGCTCTCCTTAAGGAAGGCGAGCATGATGTCGGCCATGAGGAACTCCCCCGTGATCTTGCCGCCAAAGCCCACCACGTTGGCGTTGAGGCAGCGGCGGGCATAGAGCGCCGAGGTCATGTCGCGGACGAGCGCGCAGCGCGCACCGGGCACCTTGTTGACCGAGTTGGTGATGCCGATACCGGTGCCGCAGAGCACGACTCCCAGGTCGGCCTTGCCCGACGCCACGGCCTCACCGACCTTCTTGCCAAAGATGGGGTAATGCGTGCGGGTGTGGCTGTAGGTGCCGCAGTCGAGCACCTCGTATCCCGCCTCCTCGAGGCGGTCGTGCAGGTAGGTTTTCTCGTCGGTGACGATGTGGTCGCAGCCTAAAGCGATAATCATGTTCGGCTCTCCTTACGCCATCTTGTTGAGCATGTCGACGCGGATCTGGTGACGCCCGCCGGCGTAGTCCGCCGCGAGGAACTCGCGCGCGATCTTCTTGGCGACCTCGGTTCCCACGACGTTCGGGCCCATGCAGATCATGCGCGCGTTGTTGTGCTCGCGCGTCATGTAGGCGCTGCGCTCGTCGGAGATGTTTGCGGCGACCATGCCCTTCACGCGCGTTGCCGCCATGTAGCTGCCCACGCCGTAGGCGTCGAACGCGAAGCCGAGCGAGCCCTCGTTCTCCAGCAGGTCGGCGGCGACGGCGCAGGCGGAATCCACGAAATCGGCCGCCGGGGTCTCGGACAGGTCCACGACCTCGTGACCGTCCTCGATCAGCGTCTCCTTGACGAGTTCCTTGAGCGGCATGCCAGCCGCGTCAGAACCGATGACAACCCTCATGTTGCCCTCCTTTACGTGCGCGCACCCGATATGCGCGCTTGGTTACCTTGCCCAGACACCGACGCCGCCCACAAAGAAGCTAGCAGATCACCTGAGTGAATTCCTCGACCTGCTGGCGCTTCTCGTCCGTAATAGAACCTTCGCAGATGAGCGCGTCGATGTTTGAAAGCCTGTAGAACGTGTAGAAGTCCCGCTGGCCGATCTTGCTTGAATCCGCCACAAGATACCTGGTATCTGCCTGGTCGAACGCGAGCTGTTGGAAGCGCCCCTCGTCCATATTGGAGGTGGAGACCGCGTCAAAGCAGATGCCGTTGGCGCCTATAAAGGCGACGTCTATGCCCAGAGTCGAGATGGCGTCCTCCGCCACGGGGCCCACAAACGCGGTGGTGCGCCTGCGGTACGTTCCGCCGATGAGGCAGAGCTCATAGGTCTCGCTGGGTTCCAGCAGGGTGAAGATGGACTGCGAGTTGGTGATGATGCGCAGGTAACACGAGGGCAATAGCGGAACCATCTGCTCGATGGTGGTTCCCGTGCCCAGGAAGATAGTCGAATCCTCCTCGACCAGGCCCGCTGCCGTACGCGCTATATCGATCTTCTCGCTCGCATGGCGGGCGCGCTTCTCGATATGGCTGTACTCGTGGCGGATCATCGAGCGGCGCTGCGAAGACGCGCTACGGGCTCCCCCGTGGACGCGAATCACCTCGCCGGTACCCGCCAGTTCCTCCAAATCGCGGCGAACAGTCATGTCCGACACGCCAAGGGCGTCCACGATCTCCTTGACGGAAACGGTGCCCTGGCTCTCGATAAGGCGCATGAGCCTATCCTGTCGTTCAGCTTTGATCACCACGTCTTCCTTTCACAGTTTCCAACATAGTCAAACATTATACAACATGCAAGAACATTTTCAAACTTTGTAAAAAATAATCTGACAGTCGAGAACTTAGGTGATAAGGAACCTACGTCGAGCTGCGGAAACGCGCGTCAGTCGCGAACAGGTGGCGGACCACCCTTGCAATCTTGGGCCACCTCTCGTCGTCGCGCTTCACCCGGAAGAGGTAGACGTAGACGTTGAGGTACGACTGGAGGTTGTCGGGGTCCATGCCGGTGAAGCGCCACAGGTACCTCTTGAGCCAGGAGCACAGGTTGTTCACGAGCGCCATCGCCTCGAGGTAGACGGGGTCGCGGACGTCGGCCTTGTGGGGCTCGTCCACGAGCGTCACGAGCGCCGCGGCCGTCTTCGGCCCCACGCCGGGCACGGTGAGCAGGGCCTCGTAGGCCTCGTCGCCGGCGAGCGAGTCGGAGATGAGCGCGTCGAGGCGGGCGGCCTCGGCGGAGTCCGCCGCGACCCTCGCGGCGAGCGAGCGCACGAGCTCGGACTCCACGGCGAGCTCGGGCCTGCCCGACGAGGCGGAGGCGGCCGCGGCCGCCCAGAGGCGGTCGGAAGCGGGCCTCTTCGCCCCGTGCGCGCGCTCGGCGACCGAGCGGAAGCGCCTGAGGCCGGCGGCCCTGATGCCGAACGGGCCGCCCAGCTCCGCGAGCACGGCGAGCTGCCAGCGGCTCGACGGGTCGACCGCCGCCTCGAAGGCGGGGTCCGCCTCGAGCAGCACGGCGCGCAGCCTGTTGGCGGCGCGCGTCCTCGAGCCGACCGCGAAGTCCCTCTGGGCTGCGAGCATCCTGAGCGAGGCCGCCGCCGGCGCCTCCTCGGCGACCTCCCGCAGCGTCCAGGGCATGCCCGCGGCCGTCCGGGCGATCACCTCGGCGTCTATCGCGTCGGTCTTCGCCGTGACGGGGAACATGTCGCGGGCCCTCTTCATCGCGGTCCCGGGCAGGTAGGAGACCGGGTTGCCCGCCGCGCGCGCCCTCGCGACGACGAGCGCGCCTATGTTGCGCTTCTGGTCGACGACGACCCTGGCGCCCGGCCCGGCATCGGCGAGCGCGCGGTCGATGTCGGCCGGCCTGTTGGCGACCTCCCGGTTGAAAAGCACCTCCCCGGCGGCTCCGACGGCGCAGGCGCGGTGCGCCGCCTTGCCGACGTCGAAGGCCAGGAAGGCGGCGGCCCCCTTTGACTTCGCTCCCATGGTGTATCCTCTCCTCAAGTTGGCTGACCGCCGGCCGCGGGAGCGACAACCACATTACGGAGCCGTGGGGGCATCCCCCGGCATGTCTCTATCAGTCGCCTGCCGCGGCGAGCCGTCCCCGGCGGCAACACCCCCCCCGGGGCCTTCGCGAGAGGCAGGGCGGAAGGGCCGTCCGGGGCGGTCGGCCAGCGACCCCTCGGGGTCGGCACCATCGTATTGCCGAAATGAGGACTAATACAAAGGGGCCGGCCCGAGGGCCGGCTCAAACTGTAATGGGCGAGGGGGGGCGTGGCCGCAGGCGCTGTGCCCCAGCCCGCTTGGGGAGGTGGAGAGCAGAAGAAACCGTGCGCTTCCTTTCGTTGACAGAGGGGGAGGCAGGTACAATAACGACCGGAAATATGGTTGAGGGAGGTCCATGATGACAACGGTTGGCGAGGCAATCCGGGCGGCGCTCTTTTTTGACGTCGACGGAACGCTTATGGGTGGGGACAGGCCCAGCTTCAAGCAGGGCGATCCCATGCCCAAGCTGTCGGCCGAGGCCTTTATGGCCGAGCGTCCGAGCGATGCCGTCATGGCTGCGTTTGGCCGTCTGCGCGCGCAGGGTCATGCGCCCTTCATCTGCACGGGTCGTCCATTCTTTATGATCACGCCGGGCGTGCGCGCGCTGGAGCCGGTGGGCTATGTTGCGGAGGCGGGCGCCTACGTGCGCATCGGCGATGAGGTCATACGCGACGAGCACATTCCGCGCGACCTGGTGCGCGAGACGGCGGCGCGCTTCGTCGAGGCGGGCGTCAACGTCGAGTTGGAAAGCAACGAGATCGATGTCGGGCTCTACCCGGCGGGCGGCGAATGCCCCTTCCCGGGGTGTCCCACGGTGCGCACGCTCGATGAGCTCGAGCCGTATCTCGCACGCTACCATTTTGCCAAGCTTGGCACCCATGGGGTGGGGCGCGAGCGCATCGAGCGGCTCCTTCCCTTTTTGGAGGAGCACTTCACGATAAGCGACATGCAGTTCGGTACGTACGACATCTCCCTCAAGGGCCTCGATAAGGGCGAGGGCATCGCCTGCGCGCTCGCCCACATGGGCCACGGCCGCGCGAACACCTTCGCCTTCGGCGACTCGGAGAACGACCTCTCCATGGCGCCCGCGGTGGAGACGTTCGTCGCCATGGGCAACGCCCTGCCCGGCGTCAAGGCGGCGGCGGACTACGTGACCGATAGTGTGCAAAACGATGGCGTGGCGACGGCGCTCGCCCGTTTTGGGCTGCTGTAGCGCACCCGGAGTTAGGAGAGGGGACAGGACATGCAGGAGCAGCATCAGGAGATGACGGAGACGGCGCCGGACACGCATGCGGTGTCGTTTTTCGATGTGGACGGCACGCTCGTGTGGCGCGATTTCGCCGAGATGAGGCGACGCTCTCACGAGACGGTGAACAGCGGGATGGAGATCAAGCCTTCTGCGGCGGTCGCCGACGCGTTTCGCCGCATGCACGAGCGGGGCCATGCGACGTTCATCTGCACGGGTAGGCCTGTTCCGTTCGTGCTCCCGTCGCTCCTCGCGCTGGAGCCGACCGGTATCATCGCGGCGGCGGGCGCCTATGTGAGCGTGGGCGATACGGTCGTGCGCGATGTGGCGATCGACCCCGCGCTGGTGGTTGAGGTCGCCCGACGCTTTGAGGCGGCGGGTCTCGATGTGACGATCGAGAGCGATACGCAGAACCTCGAGCTTCGTCCCTCGGGAGCCCCGACGCGCTTCCCGCGCTCGGCTCTTGCGCGGACGGCGGCGGAGGTTGCCGAGGCAACGGGGCGGCACCGCTTCCAGAAGTTCTGCACCAGCGGACTCGAGCGCGATGCGCTGGCTCCGCTCATGCCGTTCATCGAAGAGCACTTTACGATATGCGACTTGCAGGGCGGCGTGTTTGAGTTCTCGCTCAAGGGCATCGACAAGGGGACGGGCATCGCCTGCGCGCTCGCCCACATGGGCCACGGCCGCGCGAACACCTTCGCCTTCGGCGACTCGGAGAACGACCTCTCCATGGCGCCCGCGGTGGAGGCGTTCGTCGCCATGGGCAACGCGCTGCCCGGCGTCAAGGCGGCGGCGGACTATGTGACGCTCTCTGCGGCAGACGAGGGCGTGCCGGCGGGGCTCGCGCACTTCGGGCTCATCTGACGGCGCCTTCGCGCGCGTCTGGCCTGCGGGCGCGGGCGCTGCCTGCGCGTCCGAACCGTTCCGCCATGCCCTGTCTGTGGCGCTCATGTTGCGAATCGGTGACGGACCGTATGCGTGCGGGTACGCCCCCTCTCTCGTGCTATCCTTTCGGGCATCGTAAGAAATGCCATAAAGATGCATAAAACGTGCGATATATACGATAAGTATGCATAAGGGAGGTTTGAGATGAAGATACGCGTAGGAGTGGTGGGCGCGGCGGGCTATGCGGGTGCGGAGCTCGTGCGCCTTTTGCTGGGCCACCCCGTCTTCGAGCTTGCCGTCATCACCTCGAACGCCGACGCGGGTGCGCCTCTGGCGGATGTGTACCCCGCGTTTACCGGCGTGAGCGACTTGGTGTTCTCCCGTCACGACGACCCGGAGCTCGCCGCGTGCGACGCCGTGTTCTTGGCGGTGCCTCATACGGCGGCGCTCAAGCAGGTGCCGTCGCTTTTGGCGGCGGGGGTGAACGTGTTCGACCTCTCGGCCGATTATCGTCTGGACGACCCGGCAATCTACGAGGCGTGGTACGGCACGCCCCACACCTCGCCCGAGCTTCTTGCCGCCCGCGCCTTCGGGCTGCCGGAGCTTTTTGCCTCCGACTTGGCGGAGCTCGCGGCGCGCCGTGCGGCGGGCGAGGCGGTGCTCGTGGCCTGTGCGGGCTGCTACCCTACGGCGACGTCGCTCGCCGCCGCGCCGGCGGTGCGTATGGGACTCGTCGCGCCGGGCGCTCCCGTGGTGGTGGATGCCATCTCGGGGGTGACGGGTGCGGGCAAGACGCCCAGCGCGCGCACCCACTACTGCCATGCCGACGAGAACCTCGAGGCCTATAACGTGTGCCGCCACCGGCATACGCCCGAGATCGAGCAGATCCTGGGCTTGCCCGGGCGCGTCGTCTTCACGCCGCACCTGGCGCCGCTCAAGCGCGGGCTGCTCTCCACCGTCACGCTGGTGCTCGATTCCTCTGCCGCCGGAATCGATGCCGCGGAGCTGGTGGAACGCTATCGGGCGTTCTATGCCGGGCGCCCCTGCGTGCGCGTGCTCGATGCGGGCGCCTGCCCCCAGACGGCCTCCGTCGCGGGCACCAACGGCTGCCATGTCGGCCTTGCCCTCGATGCGCGCACGGGCGTGCTCGTCGCCATGGGGGCCATCGACAACCTCGGCAAGGGTGCGGCGGGACAGGCCGTGCAGTGCGCGAACATCGTGATGGGGCTCGACGAGACGGCGGGCCTCTCGCTCACGGCGCTCGCGGTGTAGCGTCGATGTCGCGCGACGGGTCGGCGCGGCGGCAAGCGCCGCGCGCCTCGCGCGGGGCACCCGTCCGATAGCATGCGGAGCGCCAGATAGAAAGGGAATCTGATGGACAACGAATCGTTCGAGGCTCGTTTGCGCGGGGTGCCGGACGGGGGCGTTACCAGCGCCCGCGGTTTTCGCGCGGCGGGCGTGCACGCCGGCTTCCGCAAGAACCCGGAGCGGCTCGACTTCGCCCTCATCGCGGCGGAGCATCCCGTGGCGGCGGCGGGCGTCTTCACCCAGAACCGCTTCTGCGCCGCGCCCGTCACGGTGAGCCGCGCGCATCTGGGCGGCGTCGGTTACGGACACATCCGCGCGCTTGCCGTCAACTCGGGCAACGCCAACGCGGCAACGGGGGAAGACGGTCTTCGCGTGGCACGGTCTACCTGCGATATCGTTTCGCAGGTGCTCGCTTGCGAGCCCGACGAGGTGCTCGTCGCCTCGACGGGCGTCATAGGCCAGCAGCTGCCGCTGGAGCCGTTTGAGCAGGGGGTCCCCGCGGCAGCCGACGCGCTGTCGCCGGCGGGCGGTGCCGCGGCGGCCCGCGCCATCATGACGACGGATACGCGACCCAAAGAGTACGCCGTGACCTACGTGAGCGCAGACCCCGCCTACGCCGGCGCGGTGTTTACCGTGGGCGGCATGTGCAAGGGCTCGGGCATGATCATGCCCAATATGGCCACCATGATCGCCTGCCTCACCACCGACGCCCCGGTCGAGCCCGCCTGCCTGCACGAGGCGCTGCGGGCGACCGTCGACCGCACGTTCAACTGCGTGACGGTCGACTCCGACACCTCGACCAACGACACGTGCGTTCTTCTCGCCTCGGGCGAGGCAGCGCCCGAGGGCGCGGCGCCCATACAGGCGGGCACGCTGGCCGCCTCGGAGTTCGAGAGCGCGCTCTATGTGGTGTGCGAAGCGCTCGCCCGTGCGATTGCGGCGGACGGCGAGGGCGCCTCGCGCCTGGTGACGGTAACTGTCACGGGTGCGGCAAGCGATGCCGAGGCCGATGTCGCCGCGCGCGCCGTCGCCAACTCGCCCCTCGTCAAATGTGCCATCGCCGGCCATGACTGCAACTGGGGCCGCGTGGCGGCAGCGCTCGGCAAGAGCGGTGCGGCGTTTGATGCCAAAAACGTCGCCATCGACATCATGGGCATCCCCGTCTGCCGCGGCGGGCTCACCGTGCCCTTCGATGAGGACGAGGCGCTTCGCCGCTTCGAGGCGCCCGAGATCTTCATCACGGCGGACCTGGGCGCCGGCGCGGGGGCGGCGCGGGTGTGGACGTGCGACCTCACGCACGACTACGTCACCATCAACGGCGATTACCGCACGTAGGGACCCATCGCCCTAGTGGCGCCCGCCGTTTGTCCCACCGTCAGTCCTGTTCGCTTCGGAGGCCCCTCATGAGCACTGCTGCAGCCTTGCCCGGCCATCCCTTTCAACTCACCGGGGAGTTTTATATGAAATACGCACGCGACCGGCGCACCTCCATCTCGCATGAGGAGACCGCGCGCCTTCTGTTCGAGGCCCTGCCCTGGATCAAGAACCTCACGGGCAAGACCGTCGTCATCAAATACGGCGGCGCGGCCATGGTAGACGAGCAGCTCCGCGCCGATGTGATGGGGGACATCCTGCTCCTCAAGATCATCGGTGCCAACATCGTCATCGTGCACGGGGGCGGCGCCGCCATCAACGAGGCCCTCGGCCACTACAACCTGCCCGTCTCGTTTGTAAACGGCCAGCGCGTCACCACGCCCGAGATCATGGACATCGTGCGCGAGGTGCTCGTCGGCAAGGTAAACCAGGAGCTCGTGGCGGCGCTCAACCAGCACGGCAACGTGGCGGTGGGGGTGTCCGGCACCGACGCCGGTACCATCATGGCGACCGCGCTCGACCCCGCGCTCGGCCGCGTGGGCAAGATCGTGCGCGTCAACGCCGATTACCTCGAGCGCCTCATGGCAAGCGAGTACATCCCCGTGATCGCCACCGTCGCCCAGGGCGAGGACGGCGGCTTCTACAACATCAACGCCGATGTCGCCGCGGGCGCCATCGCTGCCGCCGTGCACGCGCACAAGGCGATCTTCTTGACCGACGTCGACGGTCTGTACGAGGATTTCGAGGACAAGGATTCCCTCATCTCCAACCTCACCATCGAGGAGACGGAGGAGATGCTGGCCGACGGACGGGTTGCAAAGGGGATGATCCCCAAGCTCAGCTCATGCGTCGCGGCGCTCAAGGGCGGCGTCTTCCGCGCGCACATCATCAACGGCACCACCCCGCATGCGCTGCTGCTCGAGCTGCTCACCGATACGGGCGTGGGCACCGTCATCCACTCGACGCACGAGGCCTATGAGTACGACCAGCACCCGCACCCCCTCGGCACGTTTGCCTCGCGCCTGGCAGAAAACATCGATATCCCCGAGGGCGCGTAGATGACGTAGGCGGTCTGCCTGCCCCGGTACCGCGACCCGCGCCGCCCGCGCCCTGTTGCACAAGGAGGAAGTTCATGTCCTATCACTATCAGAAGCGCCTCGACGACGCCTATGTCATGCATACGTACGGTCGTCTTCCCGTCGAGTTCGTGCGCGGGGAGGGGATGGAGCTCTTTGACGATACGGGCCGCGCGTACCGCGATTTTCTGGCGGGTATCGGCGTGTGCGCCCTCGGCCACAACCATCCGGCCGTGACGCGGGCGCTCACCGAGCAGGCGACCAAGCTCACCTCCGTCTCCAACTATTTCTACACCGAGCACCGCGGCGAGGTGGCAGCGCTGCTTTCGAAGCTCGCCAACGACGACCTCGATGGCGCTCGCGCGCTGGTGGCGGCGCTTGACGCTGCCGACGAGGGCGCTTTTGACGCGGCCGCTTCGCCTAAGCCGGGGGAGCAGGTGTGGAAGACGTTTTTTGCCAACTCGGGTGCCGAGGCCAACGAGGGCGCCATGAAGCTCGCCCGCCTTTTTGCGCGCCGGCAGGGCAACGGCGGAAACACCATCGTTTGCCTCAAGGGCGGCTTCCATGGCCGCACGCTCGAGACCATTGCGGCGACGATGCAGGATTGGCTGCAGGAAAGCTTTATGCCACTGCCGGGCGGTTTCATCGCGTGCGAGCCCAATGACGTCGCGGAGCTGCGGGCGATCTTCGACCGGTACGGTTCGGAGATTTGCGCGGTCATGTTCGAGCCCATCCAGGGCGAGAGCGGCGTCCACCCGCTCACGCCCGAGTTCCTGCAGGCTTCCGACGAGCTTGTGCACGGTGTGGGCGGCCTCACCATCTCTGACGAGGTGCAGGCGGGCGTCTTCCGCTGCGGAGCGCCGTTTGCCGTGCAGCTCGCGGGGGTCACACCGGACATCATGAGTCTTGCCAAGGGCATCGCGGGCGGCATGACGATGGGCGCCGTAGTCGCGCGCGCCGAGGTCGCAGATGTGTTCCGCCCCGGCGACCACGGCTCGACGTTTGGCGGGAGCGCGCTTGCCGTCGCGGCCGCGGAGGCGGTGCTCTCCGAGCTCGTGCGGGGCGACTATGCCGCGCACGCCGCCTCGGTAGGCGCTTATCTCGCATCGCGCTTGGAGGAGCTGCCGCAGGTGACCGAGGTGCGCGGTGCGGGCCTGATGTGCGGGTGCGACCTAGTCGAGGAGGCGGGAGATGCACACGACGTGGTGGCGCGCCTCATGGACGAGGGCGTTATCGCCAACGCGACGGGTGCGCATACGCTTCGCTTCCTGCCCCCGCTTATCTGCGAGCGTGAAGACGTGGATGCGCTTATCGATGCGCTTCAGCGCGTTCTGGGGTAGAGGCGTCATGAGACGCGGATCGCCGGGTATACGCAACGCTCCCGTTTGTGTATACCCGGCGATCTAGGTATACGCAATTTCACCGTCTGTGTATACCCGAGGAGCTTCGGTATGCACAACTTCGCTGTTTGTGTATACCTAACTGGTCTAGGTATACACAACTCCAACGTTTGCGTATACCAAATTGACTTGTGTATACCTAACTTTGCGCCTGCACGTGTCTGCCGATTGTCTGCAAGCCCTGTACCTGCGGAAACGTTTTTGCGCGATAGAAGTAACCCCATGGTTACGTATACACAAATGACTTGGGTATACGTAACCTTGGTGTTTGTGTATACCTATCTGAGAGATCGCGCTGCGCATGAGGTCGAGCTGGCGGTAATCGAACAGGAGAGGTCTTTTCGGGAATGCGCCTGGGTAAGCCAGCGCGGTAGGGCAGCCTCTGTTTAGCCCTATGGTCTATAAGCCCTGATGTTCAGGGTTAATGAAAAACCGCCGCGAGGAAACCCGCGGCGGTTATCACATGCATGGAGCCAGCAATCGGACTCGAACCGATGACCCCCGCTTTACGAGAGCGGTGCTCTACCAACTGAGCTATGCTGGCATCCCGTGGAGGTGCGTGAGCACTCCAACGGATGACTATATTACGTGGAAACCCGCTGCGACGCAAGATGAAAATAGAAATTATGGGAGAGCCCGGTTGCCTGGAGGTGAGCCGTGGAGCCGTGCTCGGCGGTCGGTTGTGCCCCGGTATCGTGCGAAGGGTGCCATGAGTGTAGTCCCTAGCGACCGCACGGATCTGGGGGATGGGATGCGTAGCGGGGTGCGCCTCTGTTTGCCGTGTGGAGGAGCTATCCTGTCGTGCGGCAGAATAGGTAAACGGAAGTAAATCGGGCTGACACAGCACCGAGCGGGTCGCAGGGATGTTCGAGTGCAATTGAGGGTGGCGGAAAAGACGGGGGCACAGGTCGTTTCGGCGAGAGAAAACGGCACCGATGGACCATCATATGCCCAGCACGGGAAGGTCGCCGGGCGCTCCGCGCACCTGAGAGACAGGAGTACCAGTGGTCTAAAAAGTTCGGTTGTTATAACCAGTTAAACGCTATGTAAACGCACAAATCATAAGTGGTCTCGTAAAGAGATACCACTTTACCTGCGGAAATGCGACATACCGCTCACGGGTGATTCCCTACCGTTCATCCTGCCCTACACAATTTGTCGACATGTATCGAGAAAGCGTGTATAGTGACTACCATCAGCGACGGACTGCATAGCCATTGCTGTGCGGCAGTCGACCCGGTAGGAGCAAGGAGGAGCATGCACACATTTGAGATTCGCGATCGGTTCCTACTCGACGGTGAACCCTTCACCATCCTCTCCGGCGCGATTCACTACTTCCGTGTTCATCCTTCTGACTGGCATCATTCTCTGTACAACCTGAAGGCGATGGGTTTCAACACCGTTGAGACCTACATGCCGTGGAACCTCCACGAGCCCGAGCCGGGCGTCTTCGATTTCACCGGCGCCCTTGACCTTGCGCGCTTCCTCGACGAGGCTGCCGAACTGGGTCTTTGGGCCATCGTGCGCCCGTCGCCGTTCATCTGCGCCGAGTGGGAGTGGGGCGGCCTGCCTGCCTGGCTTCTCGCCGATCGCGACATGCGTCCCCGCTCGCGCGACCCTCGTTTCATCGAGCGCGTTGCCGCGTACTACGACGAGCTTATGCCCTATCTCGTCGACCGCCAGATCACGCATGGCGGCAACATCATCATGATGCAGGTCGAGAACGAGTATGGTTCCTATGGCGAGGACAAGGAGTACCTCCGCGCCATTCGCGATCTTATGCTCGACCGCGGCGTGGATGTGCCGCTTTGCACCTCCGACGGCCCGTGGCGCGGCTGCCTGCGCGCCGGCACGCTCATTGACGACG
>DVMF01000087.1 GCA_018715125.1 Candidatus Coprousia avicola
GGCATCCTGCTCCGCGGCATCAAGCGCGAGGACATCGAGCGCGGCCAGGTTCTCTGCAAGCCCGGCTCGGTGCACCCGCACACCAAGTTCACCGGCGAGGTCTACGTCCTCACCAAGGAGGAGGGCGGCCGTCACACCCCGTTCTTCGATGGTTACCGTCCGCAGTTCTACTTCCGTACCACTGACGTGACCGGCACCGTCAAGCTCCCCGAGGGCACCGAGATGGCCATGCCTGGTGACCACATCACCATCGAGGGCGAGCTCATCCACCCGATCGCCATGGAGGAGGGCCTGCGCTTCGCTATCCGCGAGGGTGGCCACACCGTCGGCTCGGGCGTTGTCTCCACGATCATCGAGTAACTTCCGTTATTCGGTAATCTAGAGCTTGTGCAACCCGGTTCCCTCACGGGGGAGCCGGGTTTTTCTGTCGCTGTCCGTTGATTATCCGTCTGCCGGTCATGACGATCCCTACAGAGGGCATGTAGCCTTTACTATTAGGGTGGGATTAGGTTATGTACCGTTTTTGCAGACACACCGCCCGGCGCAACTGACCGTTGACGTACCATCTTCGAGATGATAATGTATTCCACCGTGCCCGTCCGGGCGGTATTGGAGGTAATAAGTTTCATGCGTACCCTAGTCACCCTTGCATGCACCGAGTGCAAGCGTCGCAACTACACGACGACCAAGAACAAGGCCACCATGCCTGACCGCATGGAGATCAAGAAGTATTGCCCCTGGTGCCACCGTCATACGGTCCACAAGGAGACCCGCTAGTCTTCTGATATACGCCAGTAGTTCAATTGGTAGAGCATCGGTCTCCAAAACCGAGTGTTGAGGGTTCGAGTCCTTCCTGGCGTGCCAGTAATCAATCCGTAAGCCCCGAACGTTGGGGCTTACGGTTTTCCCATGTTTGAGCGTGTTTTGCCGGAGGTATCACATATGGCAAACAAGAAGTCACCTAAGAAGGGCGCGGCCACTCAGACCGCTTCCTCCCAGGCTCATGGCAAGAAGGCCGATACCTCTCAGAAGGTTGTGAAGGCAAAGCAGAGCAAGGCTCCCGCTAAGGCCGCCAAGGGTAAGAACGGCAAGGCTGCCAAGCCCGGTGTCCTTACCCGCGTGAAGAAGTACTTCGCCTCGGTTCGCACCGAGATGAAGCGCGTCACCTGGCCCACCAAAGAGGAGCTCATTCGCTATTCCGTCGCGGTCTGCGTCTCCCTCGTGGTGGTGGGCGTGGTTATCGCCGCACTTGATTTTGTTATCGGCGAGGGCCTGGTCCTCTTCTCGGGTCTGAGGGGGTAAAGCATGACGAAGCGTTGGTATGTGGTTCATACGTACTCCGGCTACGAGAAGAGCGTTAAGACCGATCTCGAGCATCGTATCGAGACCATGGGGATGCAGGATCGCATCTTTGATATCGAGATCCCCATGGAGAGCGTGACCGAGATCAAAGAGGGCGGTAAGCGCGAGACCAAGGACGTCAAGATCTTCCCGGGCTACGTGCTCGTGCGTATGGAGATGGACGACGATGCCTGGACGTGCGTCCGCAACACGCCGGGTGTCACCGGGTTCCTCGGTGCCAACGGCAAGCCCTCTCCGCTCTCGCGCGATGAGTACAACAAGATGATGCGCAAGTCGAAGAAGGGCGAAGCTCCCAAGCGCACCGCGGTCGGCTTGGAGGTCGGTACCTCGGTCCGCGTGACCTCGGGTCCGCTCGCCGACTTCGACGGCCAGGTCGCCGAGGTCGATGCGAACGCCGGTAAGGTCAAGGTCACCCTCGTGATCTTCGGCCGCGAGACGCCGGTCGAGCTCGGCTTCGACCAGGTGGCCGTCATCAGTTAAGTTCGTCCGTTCTCGAGCTTGTGTTCCCTTGCGGCCGCTCACCGCTCCGGGTGCTTCTAACACGGGCTCGTTAACGATATAGCTCATGTTAGAAGCACACTGAAAGAAAGGTTTTGAGATGGCTGAGAAGAAGGTTGCAACCGTCATCAAGTTGCAGATCAACGCCGGTCAGGCCAACCCGGCTCCTCCCGTCGGCCCCGCCCTCGGTGCCGCCCAGGTGAACATCATGCAGTTCTGCCAGGCGTTCAACGCCGCCACGCAGGACAAGATGGGCGACGTCATCCCCGTTGAGATCACCGTCTACGAGGATCGCTCGTTCACCTTCATCACCAAGACCCCGCCGGCGGCTCACCTCATCAAGAAGGAGCTCAAGCTCAAGAGCGGTTCCGCCGTGCCGCAGCGCGACAAGGTCGGCCAGCTCACCCAGGAGCAGCTCACCAAGATCGCCGAGATCAAGATGCCCGACCTCAATGCCAACGACATCGAGGCCGCCAAGAAGATCGTCGCCGGTACCGCCCGCTCCATGGGCGTGACCATCGCCGAGTAACTCTCGTGTATTACGGGCGTCCTCAGGGGCGCCCGCAGGTAGGTTGCGCGCCTTACGCGCGCACATCGATGTGGGAGGGCGTCCCGCCCGATGACCACAGGAGGTATTGATATGGCAAAGCATGGAAAGAATTTCCGCGCTGCGGCCGAGAAGGTCGACAGCCAGAAGCTCTACACCCCGCTTGCGGCGGTGAAGCTCGTCAAGGAGGTCGCTCCGGCCAAGTTCGACGAGACCGTTGAGGCTCACTTCCGTCTGGGCATCGACACTCGCAAGGCCGACCAGAACGTCCGCGGCTCCATCTCGCTGCCGCACGGCACCGGTAAGTCGGTCCGTGTCGCCGTCTTCGCCGAGGGCGAGAAGGCTCGTGAGGCCGAGGAGGCCGGCGCCGACGTCATCGGTTCCGACGACCTCGTCGCTCAGATCCAGGCCGGCGAGATCAACTTCGACGCCGCCATCGCTACGCCCAACATGATGGCCAAGGTCGGCCGCATCGGTAAGATCCTCGGCCCCCGCGGTCTGATGCCGAACCCCAAGCTCGGCACGGTGACCATGGACGTCGCTAAGATGGTCGCCGAGCTCAAGGCCGGTCGTGTTGAGTACCGCGCCGACCGCTATGGTATCTGCCACGTGCCGGTGGGCAAGGTCTCCTTCGACGACCAGAAGCTCGTGGAGAACTACGCCGCTCTCTACACCGAGCTCCTGCGCGTCAAGCCGTCCTCCGCTAAGGGCCGCTACGTGAAGAGCATCTCGCTCTCCTCGACCATGGGCCCCGGCGTGAAGGTCGACTCCTCCATCCAGCGCGACTTCATGGCCGAGTAGCCCGTCTGGCTCCATAGGCACTTGGCACAGCATAGCTTGTGCGACTCGCCCGGCTCCGTTTTGCGGAGCCGGGCTTTTTTGTGGCAAGAACCCGTGTGAAAAATAGTACATCGACAGCCGAAGTACTATGTGATATGCTCACCGTGACAGGATAAGCTGCCACCAAGGAGGTGACGGTATGGCTGCCCGAGATGCCGTGAGCGATCTGATTCGGGGGAACATCGACGCCATCATCCTGCACGTGCTGAGTCAGGGTGACAGCTATGGCTACGAGATTCTCAAAGAGATCGCGACCGCGAGCCAAGGCGACTACGAGATGAAGGAGCCATCGCTCTACACAAGCCTGAAGCGTCTGGAGACGCAAGGGTTTGTATCGAGCTACTGGGGTGACGAGACCCAGGGCGCGCGACGCAAATATTACCGCATCTGCGATGCGGGTATCACCGAGTTACAGGAAGCCACCGAGCGCTGGATGCGCGTGAGGCGCATCATCGACCGGTTGCTGGGCGCGAACGGGGGAGAGCGATGAGCGAACTGCGCATGTACGTCGAGCACCTATTTGAAGGCAAGGTGCTGACGCCCGAGATGATAGAGCTCAAGGAGGAGATCTACGGCAATCTCGTCGCGCGCTATGAGGACTACGTAGCGGGCGGTATGAGCGCCGAGGATGCCCTCGAGAAGACGAAGGCGAGCATGACGAGCCTCGATGACGTGCTCGAGGCCGGTCAAGACAGCCAGGCGGTTGCCGAGACGGTGGAAATGCCCGTTGCGGATTCTGCGGCTGAGGGCACCGGGTCCGCACGCGCTGAGGGCTCCCCGCAGCCCCCGGTGCAGCAGGGGGCGGAGACGGCCCCGGCGCGAAAGCGCCTGTCGCCGGTGGTCATCGCGATCATCGCGCTGGCGGCGTTCTTTGTCATCGTGGTCCTCGGCTTTGTGGGCTGCAACATGTTTGTGGCGGATCGCGCGCATGAGTCGTATGAGAACGATCAGACGGTCTCCTCCGTCGACCAGGCAACGGGCGTCGGGACGGGTCAGGGGACTTCTGCGGGAGACCAGCAGGGTGCGCAGAGCCAGGGGCAGGGCGCTTCTGGTCAGGCGACGCCCACCTTCAGCGACCCTGAGGACCAGGCGGAATACGAGGCGACGGTTGCCGTTGACGACGCCATCGCCAACCAAGATGTCGCCGTGCTGCAGCAGGCGGTGGGCAACGGCACCGATACCGCGACGTTCGTGGCCGAGCTGCCCCTCGGGGCGTATCTGGGATCGGCGAGCGCGCCGGAGGCGCAGACCTCCTTTGCGATCAGCTATGAGAACGTCTCCGATCTTATCGACGGTGACGCGGTCGAACGGGCGCTGCTCTACAACGCGGTGACGCTGATGAGCGTCTACCCCGCGCTTGACCGCGTTGACTTCACCGTGCAGGAGGAGTACGACAGCGCCTACGACGCCGATCAGTACGCCTTTGACCGTTCGACGCTCGAGCATGCCTTCAGCAGCGCAAGCAACGGGGCGATTGCGCAGCTGAACAGCTCGCTGTTTGAGAGCACCGAGGCGTGGGATCAGGTGCGCGACTACGTCTTTCGCGAGAACTTCCGCGAGCGGCAGGTGGAGTTTGCCGAAGTTGACCGGTAACGGGTCGTCCAACATCTGAGAGCAATCTGTCTCCAAAGGCAAGGGGGTGCTGTCGCAACGGCGACGGCGCCCCCTTTCGCATGCGCCCGCAACGGGGACTTAGGCGTTTCATAAGCGGATGGGGAGAAAGGATGAAAGCGGTTTGAGAGCCGCCCAAAGAAGGCATAATACGGCGACTGTCTTCGAGACAGGGACGATACACGCGCGCAAGCGCCAAAGAGAAAGGTGCCAGTCATGGCTGAGAATACGGTGGAGCACGGTACGGTGGAAGAAGCGCCGGCAGAGGTCCGCGACGGTCTCGTCCGCGCCGAGGAGGCGCGGCGCGTGCTCGTGGCGGAGCTGGCGGGTCTGGGCGTCACCATGACCGCGGCGATGGACGCCCATCCGGGCTTTGTCCCCTGCGGGCATGCGTTTGCCGTGGTGATTGACGGGCTGGCGGGCGCTGCCACGGCGACGGCCGCCGCAGAGCTCGAGGCGCTCGCCGAGGCAGCCCGTGCGCGCAGCGAGCACGTGGCGGCGCATCGCGGCGTGTCGCAGGGCGATGCGGCGTATGTGCGCACCGCCATGGGCAAGGCAGCGGGCGTGGCGACCATGCGCGCGCACCTGCTGGCAGAGCTCATGGGCATCGCCCTTGCCGCGCAGCGCGGAATGGCCATGGGCGCCATGTCCGACGAGGTGAACGTGTACCTCGTAAACAGCCTGGCAGCGCTCGCCGCCGGTGAGGACACCGAAAACGTGCACGAGTGCCTGATGCGCTCGAGTGCCGCGGCGGCGCAGGCCTTCTCGCTGGTTGCGTAAGGGCGGGTTCCCGCTTTAGGGGACGGCTTGCATGGCAAGCCGAAGGTCCCGCATGAACGCGTTCATGGCGGGCGTGACCCATTTCTGCTCGCGATAGAGCATCTGAACGGCCATGGCGGGCAGGGCGAGCGTCGTCGAAAGCGTAACGAGCGCGCCGCGCGCGATATCTCGGCTCGCCGAGAAGCGCGGTACGAGGGCGACGCCCGCCCCGCCCAGCGCGAGGCGAAGGAGCATCTCGGTGCTCCCGGTCTCGATGATCGGCGTGACGCCAAGGTTGTGCTCGGCGAGAGCGCGGTCGAAGTCCTGCCGGTGGCTCTCCCCGCGCTCCGTGAGGACGAAGGGGAGGCGCACGAGCTCCTCGGGTGTCAACGGCTCCTCGGCAGGGGGAACCACCAACGCCGGGTCGGTGGACCCGCTGCCCCAGATTGCGGACATCTGCCGGCGCGGGGGTCTCTGGATGCACGTCGACGGCGCCTTTGGCGCGAGCGTGCTTCTCACGCGCTACCGGGACATGCTCAAGGGCATCGAGCGTGCGGACTCGCTCAGTTGGGACGCGCACAAGTGGCTGTTCCAGACGTACTCGTGCAGCATGCTTCTGGTCCGCGATGAGCGGACGCTGCTCAAGAGCTTCAGCGCGCACCCCGAGTATCTGGCCGATCTTGAGGGGGATGAGAGCCTGGTGAATCCGTGGGACCTCGGGCCGGAGCTCACGCGTCCCGCGCGCGGTCTCAAACTCTGGTTCACGTTGCAGGTGATGGGTGCCGACGGCATGGCCGATTGCATCGAGCACGGGTTTGCCTTGGCGCGCTGGGCCGAGGAGGAGCTGCGTGCGACGCCGGAGGTGGAGATCATCTCGCCCGCGCAGATGGCGATGGTGAACTTCCGCTTCGCCCCGGCGGGCACGTCTGAGGAGGAGCGCGACGAGCTCAACGCCCGTGCGGCGACCCGCATGCGCGCGAGCGGGTATGCCGGTGTGTTTACGACCGAGCTCTCGGGCAAAAAGGTGCTCAGGCTCTGCGCCATCCACCCCCGCGCCCATAAGGGGGAGATGCGCGAGGTGGTCCGGCGCCTCGCCGCCTTTGCGCGGGAGTAGGCGCCCCTGCCCGTGGGCGCCTTCGCTTGACGGCGCCGGCGTTGCGGCAGCGGGACAGGGTGAGGTCACGGGCCGACGGCTCTTTGAGGTGCTCGGCGGGCCCGCTCTCTGCGCGTCGGTAACCGGTTGGAAACAAGGCGACCGTTTGCGGGATTGTGGGCGGCGGCGGGGTTGTGCCTTTGCTACACTTTATCCCAATGCAGCGCCGCGTGTGGCGCGCACGACGAGAGGACTTGAGGGCGCTATGATGACGAGGGGCATCCATACGGTAGAGAAGGCCGCTTGGCCTGCTGCCGCCTGCTCGCTTCTAACCCTAGCGCTACTACGCGCCGATGCGCGCTAGGGTCTTCTCGCCTTTGCGGCTCGCAGCCGCCCGTCTTTTCAGAAGCACCCCGACGCGCATCTACCCGACGCCTTGCAGGGCGTGACGCGCGACGGGGTGCTTCTTCCGTTTTCGGTTCTCATGCCAACCGTCACCTCCTGCAACGCCTGACGTCACCCCGGCGGGCACAAGGACCGCCCCAAGAGCAGGAGGACCACATGACCAGAAAGATCGCCATCTTCGACACCACGCTGCGCGACGGCGAGCAGTCGCCCGGCGCCAGCATGAACACCGAGGAGAAGCTCATCGTCGCGCGGCAGCTCATCCGCATGAACGTCGACGTGATCGAGGCTGGCTTCCCCATTTCGAGCCCGGGCGACTTCAAGAGCGTGGCCGAGATCGGTCGCCTCGCGGGCGACCGCTGCGTCGTGTGCGGCCTCACCCGCGCCGTCGATAAGGACATCGAGGTGGC
Organism: Candidatus Coprousia avicola; assembly: GCA_018715125.1. Classification (GTDB taxonomy): domain Bacteria; phylum Actinomycetota; class Coriobacteriia; order Coriobacteriales; family Coriobacteriaceae; genus Coprousia; species Coprousia avicola. The sequence goes on from DVMF01000087.1 coordinate 7,526, forward strand.
GGCCGAGGCGCTCAAGTGTGCAAAGCGCCCCCGCATCCACACCGGCCTGGGCGTATCCCCGAGCCACCTGCGCGACAAGCTGCATCTCACGGAGGACGAGGCCATCGAGCGCGCCGTCCGCGCCGTGAAGCTCGCGCGCAGCTTTGTGGATGACGTCGAGTTCTATGCGGAGGACGCCGGCCGTGCCGACCAGGACTTCCTCTGCCGCATTGTGGAGGCGGCCGTCAAGGCGGGCGCCACGGTGGTGAACATCCCCGACACCACGGGCTACAACATGCCGTGGGCCTTCGGCGCGCGCATCAAGGACCTGCGCGAGCGCGTGGCGGGCATCGAGGACGTGACGATCTCGGTCCACACGCACAACGACCTCGGCATGGCGACGGCCCTTGCCATCGAGTCGGTGCGCAACGGCGCGACGCAGGTGGAGTGCACCATCAACGGCCTGGGCGAGCGGGCGGGCAACACGGCGCTCGAAGAGGTGGTCATGGCCATCAAGATGCACGCCGCCGAGCTCGACGCGCACACCGATATCGTCACGCAGGAGCTGACGCGCGCAAGCAAGCTCGTGAGCTCCATCACCGGCATGACCGTGCAGGCCAACAAGGCGATCGTGGGCGCCAACGCGTTTGCCCACAGCTCGGGCATCCACCAGGACGGCGTGCTCAAGGCGCGCGATACCTACGAGATCATCGACCCGGCCGACGTGGGCGCCGGCGGCTCGCAGATCATCCTCTCCGCGCGCTCCGGCCACGCGGCGCTGCGCCATCGCATGGCCGAGCTCGGCTACACGTTTGCCGATGAGGAGTTTGAGGGCATCTACCAGGCCTTCCTCGAGGTTGCGGACAAGAAGAAGGAAGTGTACGACGAGGACCTCGAGTCCATCGTGCACGAGCGCGAGCGCGAGACGAAGGCCATCTGGACGCTGGGCGCCGTGCAGGTGTCCTGCGGCTTCCCGCTCACCCCGACGGCTACCTTGACGCTTGTGGGCGAGGATGGCGAGGAGCACACGGTCGCCGCGTTTGGCACCGGCCCCGTCGACGCCGTCTACAAGGCCGTCAACCAGATCGTCTCGGTCGAAAACGACCTCTCGGAGTTCGCCATCAAGGCCATCACCCGCGGCATCGATGCGCTGGGCGAGGTCACCGTCCGCGTGACGGCGGGTTCGGGCCAGGTCTACACGGGCCGCGGCTCCGACAACGACATCATCGTGTCTTCCACCAAGGCCTACATCAACGCGCTCAACCGTCTCATTTCCGATCAACGCGAAGCGAAGGAGAACTAGGATGCCACGTCCCATGACCGTTGCCGAGAAGATCTTGGCGGCCCATGCCGGGCTCGATGAGGTGCGCCCCGGCCAGCTCGTCGAATGCGACCTCGACATCGTGCTCGCCAACGACATCACCGCGCCTATTGCCATCGACGTCTTTCGCGAGCTCGGCGCGACCGAGGTCTTCGACCGCGAGCGCGTCTGCCTCGTGCCCGACCACTACGCGCCCAACAAGGACATTAAGAGCGCTGAGCAGACCAAGAAGATGCGCGACTTCGCCCACGAGCAGAAGATCGTGCACTACTGGGAGCAGGGCTGCGCGGGCATCGAGCATGCGCTGCTGCCGGAGCAGGGCGTCGTGGTGCCGGGCGACCTCATCATCGGCGCCGATAGCCACACGTGCACCTACGGTGCCCTCGGCGCGTTTTCCACCGGTGTGGGGTCGACGGACGCCGGCGTGGGCCTCGCCACGGGGCGCGCGTGGTTCAAGGTGCCGCCCACCATCAAGTTCGTCATCGAGGGAGAGCTCGCCGACGGGGCCACCGCCAAGGATATTATCCTCCGCATCATCGGCCAGATCGGCGTCGACGGGGCTCTCTACCAGGCGATGGAGTTTACCGGATCCACCATCGCGAGCCTCTCCATGGAGGGGCGCATGTGCATCTCCAACATGGCGATCGAGGCGGGCGGCAAGGCAGGCATCATGGAGGTCGACGATGTGACGCGCGCCTGGCTCGCGGGCCGCGGCGAGCGCCAGGGCGTGGAGTACCATGCCGACGCGGACGCGGAGTACGCCCAGGTCATCCACATCGATGCGGCCGACATCAAGCCCTGCGTCAGCTGGCCGCACCTTCCCTCCAACACGCATCCCGTGGAGGAGAGTCGCCACATCGCCATCGACCAGGCGGTTATCGGCAGCTGCACCAACGGCCGCATCGAGGATATGCGCGCCGCCGCCCAGGTGCTCCGGGGGCGTCGGGTTAACGAGCGCGTGCGCTGCATCGTGATACCGGCGACGCAGGCCGTCTTCAAGGCGTGCATGGCCGAGGGCCTCGCCGATATCTTTATCGACGCTGGCTGCGTGTTCTCGACGCCCACGTGCGGCCCGTGCCTGGGCGGCTACATGGGCATCCTCGCGGCGGGCGAGCGCTGCGTCTCGACCACCAACCGCAACTTCGTCGGGCGCATGGGCGATCCCACCTCTGAGGTCTACCTTGCGAGCCCCGCGGTGGCGGCGGCATCGGCCGTCGCCGGCCACATCGCCCTGCCGAGCGATCTGGAATAGGCTATTTGGGGACGTGTTCGTTTCAGCCCATGTGACCCATTTGGGGACGTGTTCGTTTTAACCCATTGCGGAGGGATAACCCATGCATTTTGAAGGCACCGTATTTCGCTATGGCCGAGACGTCGATACCGACGTGATCATTCCGGCGCGCTACCTCAACAGCTCCGACCATGCGCACTTGGCGGCGCACGCGATGGAGGACCTCGACCCCACGTTTGCCGCGCGGGTGCAGCCGGGCGACATCGTCGTTGCCGAGGAGAACTTCGGTTGCGGCTCGAGCCGTGAGCACGCGCCGGTCGCGCTCAAGGCGGCGGGCGTCTCCTGCGTCATCGCCAAGAGCTTTGCCCGCATCTTCTACCGCAACGCCATCAACGTCGGCCTCGCGATCCTCGAGTGCCCCGAGGCGGTCGACGCCATCGCCGACGGCGCGCGCGTGGCGGTGGATACCGAGACCGGCACCATCTCGAATCTCGACACAGGCGCCACGTTTACCGCCGAGCCGTTCCCGCCCTTTATCGCCGAGATCATCGAGGCGGGCGGCTTGGTCGAGCGCACGCGCAGGAAGCTGGCGGACGGAACGCAAGATGCCGCTCGATAACCCGTTTGCCGCCGGCCCCTCGTCAATCGATTGGAGCTGTAACGTGAAGAAGACCTATCAGATCTGCTGCCTGCCGGGAGACGGCATCGGCCCCGAGATCATCGCCGAGGGCAAGAAGGTGCTCGCCGCGGTGGGCGACAAGTACGGCTGCGCGTTTACCTGCGCCGATGCGCTCATCGGCGGCGCCGCCATCGATGCTGCCGGCGACCCCCTGCCCGACGAGACGCTCGCCGCGGCGCGCGCCGCCGACGCCGTGCTGCTCGCCTCGGTCGGCGGGCCCAAATGGGACTCGACCGACCCCGCGGCGCCCCGCCCCGAGCAAGGGCTCCTGCGCATCCGCAAGGAGCTCGGCCTCTACACCAACCTGCGCCCCGTGCAGATCTTCGCGGCGCTGGCGGGCGCTTCGACGCTGCGCCCCGAGGTCATCGACGGGGTGGACATGATGATCGTGCGCGAGCTCACGGGCGGCCTCTACTTCGGTCGCCGTGAGCGCTTCTACGGCGAGCCGGGCGCCGGGACGGACGGTAGGCCGGGCCAGCGCGCCTATGACACGCTTGAGTACCGCGAGTACGAGATCGAGCGCATCGCCCGGCAGGCGTTCGAGGCGGCGCGCAAACGGCGCGGCAAGGTGTCGAGCGTCGACAAGGCCAACGTGCTCGAGACGAGCCGCATGTGGCGCGAGATCGTCCACCGCATCGGCGCGGAGGAATACCCCGACGTGGAGCTCGAGGACGTGCTGGTGGACAACGCCGCCATGCAGCTCATCAACCGCCCGGCGACCTTTGATGTGGTGGTGACCGAGAACATGTTCGGCGACATCCTCTCCGATGAGGCGGCGCAGATCACCGGCTCGCTCGGCATGCTCGCCTCGGCGAGCTTAGGCGATGGCGTGGCGCTCTACGAGCCGAGTCACGGCAGCGCCCCGGACATCGCGGGGCAGGGTGTCGCGAACCCGCTCGCGCAGATCCTCTCGGTGGAGATGATGCTGCGCTACAGCTTCGACATGGCCGCGGCGGCCGACGACATCCGCCGGGCGGTGACCGAGGTGCTCGACGAGGGCTGGCGCACGCGCGACATCGCCGACGCGACGACGCCCGCCGACCGGGTGCTCGGCACGGCAGCTATGGGAGACCAGGTGGTGGCGCACCTGTAGGCTCTCGTTTATCGAGGCATCCGCAATCGGGCGCCGGGGCGACCAAAGATACTGACGACTGATGTTCGGCTGGGTAGCCGATGGCGACTGATTTCTTGGCAAGAATCGGGGTATCGTTGACGTAAGCGTGACAATATGCCTCATGTTTGAGGAGTCTGAAGATATGGTTGCGCATGCAAGTGAGCTTTCCGCCATCGCAGCTGCAGCGGCGCCGGTGCTTCGCAGACACCCTGTGATTAAAGCCTATGTGTTCGGCTCACAGGCGCGAGGCGACTGCGGACCGGACAGCGACGTCGATCTCTATTGTGAAATTGACCGCTCTGCACCTTTTGGACTTTTTGCCTTTGGTTCGCTCGTGCACGATTTGCAGATCGCCTTGCAGAAATCGGTCGATGTGCTCACGGCGGACCATCTCGAGTCCTGTAATCCCCGTCTTTACCGCGAGGTCGAGCATGACAAGGTGATGATCTATGAGCGCCCGACAAACTGATGAATTGAGAATCGTTGAGATATAAGAGGTCATCCAAGAGACGCGTCGCCGTCTAAACGAGCTCAATCTCAGCCGTGAGCAGTTCATAGATCCGAGGTCTGCCACGGCGCGCAACAGCGTCGACGGCATTCATTCGTGCGTGTATCGCGTTGCGGAAGAGGCGTCGAACCTCGACTATGCGACCATGGCGCAGTTCCCCGATATTCCTTGGGATGCGGTACGCGGTATGCGCAATCGACTCGCTCATGATTACCGTGGGGTTGACAGTGCGTTCGTTTGGGATGCAGCCCATGATGATTTCGACGAGCTCGAGCGCGTGTGCATCGCGTTTTGTGCTGACCGTGGCATCGAGCTTGAGGAGCGTGTGGTGCTGAACGAGTAGACAGCGAGGGCATCCTTGTCGTCGTGCGTGGCGCACCTGTAGCGCCCCGCGCGTGCGTTGCCGCGCGCCACTCCGATGCGACCCCGCCTCGAATCCGCAGCCCTCGGCGAGTGGTTTTCTGCCATTCGGCGCTCCTTGAGGGGCCTCAAACAGCAGATAAGCACTCGCGGGCCTGGCAAGGCATCGTTCGCGAGGGGTTTTCTGCCTGCTATAGTGGACCCAACGAAGAAGTTGCGGGGGCGGCGGCGCGCCTCGCGGGGAATGGGGGAGCTATGGCGGATGTGAGCAGCGGTTCTCAGGGGCAGCTGGAGCCCACGGATACCTACGAGGCGGTTACGGTCGAGGTTTCTGCGGGCGACGGCCCGCTTATGCTGGGCGAGATATTGTCGCGCCATCGGCGCATCGTGGCGGCCGTCCTCGTCGTCGTCGCGCTCATCTCCTTCATCCCGCTGCGCATGGTGTTCTCCAACCCCGATACGTACGTGGGGCTCACGCAGACGCTCGACGCCAAGATCGATAACGTTATGGGGCTCACGGCGGCGTCTGCGGCGGCATCGGCCGGCCTCTCGGCCATACCCGGCGATGCGGGCACGCCCATCGCGGAGAAGCTCATCGAGCTGGCCGGTAACTTCGGCATCATTCTCGCCATCGTCTTTTTGGAGAAATACCTGCTCACGATCTTTGGCGCGACGGCGTTTGGGCTGTTGGTGCCCGTGGGGTGCGTCCTCGGCATCATCGCCGTCATGACGTACGGGCGCCTGACGCTCAGCAACGTCATGGCCAAGCTCGCCCTCAAGCTCGTGGTGCTTGCGGCGGTTTTGCTCTGCACGATCCCCACGAGCGTGTGGGTCACCAACACCATCGACGAAACGTATCAGACGTCGCTCGAGGCCTCGGTGGCGGCTGAGGCGGCCGAAGACGCGGCTGTCGCGGATGAGGCGCAACGGGGGGAGCCGGAGGGCGCGGGCAATCCCATCGACAGCCTCCTCGGCTTCTTCCAGGGGATTCCCGACGCGGTGGCGAGCGGTCTTGCGAGCGTGTCCGACGAGATCTTGGGTCAGCTCAACAACCTCATCGAGCAGTTTGCGGTCATGATCGTAACGTCGTGCCTCATTCCCGTTCTCGTGCTGGTTTTCTACCTGTGGATGGCAAATCTCCTGCTCGGCATCAACATCGAGGCGCCGGCCGCCGCCCTGAAGGCGCGCGCGACCAGCCTCAAGACGCCGCCGCGCCGCCGCTCCCAGGGCGAGGGCATCACGCGCGCAGGCAGGGCGTGAGGGCGTATGAAACAGGAGCGTCTGACCGAGGACCTGCTCGAGCGCCTGCTCGCCGCCGAGGCGCCCGAGGCGTATCTGGGCGAGCGCGACGCCTTGATCGACCGCGCGCTTACCGATTACCTGCGCGAGCTGTTGGCCGACCGCGGCATCAACCGCTCCGAGCTATCGCGTCGATCGGGCGTCAACATCACGTTCGTGTACGACATCTTCAAGGGTAAGAGCATGCCGGGGCGCGATAACGCCATCATGCTCGCGCTGGGGCTCTCCTGCGACGTGCGCGAGACCCAGCGCCTACTGCGGCTCGCCGGGGTTTCCGAGCTGTGGCCCAAGCGCCGGCGCGACGCCATCATCCTCTGGTGCATCGAGCGCGGCATGACGCGCGTGGCGTGCGATGACGAACTCTACCGCTTGGGCGAGAGGCCCCTGTTCGATCCCAAAGACGACGCCGACGGCGGCCGCGCGTGAGAGGTGGGCGATTTGCGATGGACGAGCGCGCAACGCTTCACGGCATGAATATCGACGACGCCTACGTGGTCGAGCGGAGACTGGCGCACGGTCCGGCGGGCACGACGGAGCTCGTGACGCTGGGCGACGCGGGTCCCTTTGTGCGCAAGCGCCTGCCGCGCGAGCGGGCCCACCGCGTGGTGTGGGCGGTACTCTCGCAATGCGAGAGCCCGCGTTTGCCGAGGATTCGAACGACCTATGAGCTGCCGGATGAGTTTGTGGTGGTATGCGACTATGTGCCGGGGGACACCTTGGCCGAGGTCGTGGAGCGCGATGGAGCGCTTGCCCCCGAGCGGGCGCGTGCCCTGGCGCACGATCTGTGCGAGGCGCTTGCCGACCTGCATGCGCACGGCGCGGTGCACCGGGACGTCGCGCCCGCCAACATCGTGCTGGCTAAAGACGGGGCGCATCTTATCGACTTCGGGTGCGCGGGCGTGCCGGCGCTTGAGGACGATAGCCAAGAGAATCCGCAGGGGACATGGGGTTTTGCGGCGCCCGAGCAGCACGGGTTTACGATGGTGGATGCGCGGGCGGACCTGTATGCCGTGGGCCGTGTGGTTGCGTACGCGGCGACCGGGGCGCCGCCCGAGGGCAACTCTGCCCGGGAGCTTCGTGCGCACATTGCGGGGTTGCCCGAGGGTTTGCGCGCGGTGATTGAGCGCGCATGCGCCTTTGAGCCGAGTGCGCGCTATCAGACGGCGGCAGACCTCGGCGCGGCTTTTGCCGGGGCAGCGCCCGATGTGGGTGCGGGGAGCCAGGCTGCCTCGGGGCAGCAGGCGGCCGAAGTGCAGACCGTTGCCAGTGCGGCGGCGTCCGGCAACGTTCCCGCGCCTGCCGCCGCGCTGGCGTCCGGCGGCGCACCGTCGCCTACGGTGCCCCCAGACTTCGCGAGCTATCGCCCTCGGCGGTCACTGCGCCGCCCGCTGCTTGCGGTGGCGACGCTGGTGCTCGTGGCGGCAATCGCCTGCGGGGCGTGGTTGGCGGCAGGCGGCCTCTTCGCCTCTGCGGACCCTGCGGGCGACCGTGGCGGGGACGCTCAGCAAGGTGCCGTGCAGCAGCAGGATCGCGTGCCATCAGGCGGTCAGACGACCGTCGGCGCCGGTGCTTCTACTGACGAGCTGGTGGAGGAGGCGGCGAAAGCCCTCACGATTACCGAGAGCTCGTGGTATGTAAGCTCTGGGGGCTTCGTGCGCTATGCGGTCGGTATCGCCAACGCGGATGATGATGTGACGGCGCTTTTTCCCACCGTTCTGATTACAGGGCGCGATGCCGACGGCAACGTCCTCTTTTCAGATACGCAGGTGCTGAACAGCCTGTTTCCCGGTGAGACGCACTATTGGGGAGGGCAGGCCGGCAATGGGGCCGCACCCGCAAGCGTTGAGTTTAGCATCGCGCGTCCTGGCGATTGGGAGGTCGAGCGGGGGTCGGGCGCATCGAGCTCCTATACCGTATCGGGCGTGACGACCTCGCAGGACCTGCTGGGCGGAACGGTAGTGACGGGGGAGCTGACGTTCGATGCGCCCGGGGACGAGGCGTACGGGGGCAACCAAGTGGCGATCGTGGCGATTGGTCGCGATGCACAGGGACAGATGGCATGGGGCGAGGTTGGCTTTGTGTCCGAGCCCGCGGTGGGCGCAACCGTTCCGTTCGAGGTGACGTCGCTCGGGAGTGACGTGCCTGCCTACACGACCGTGGAGGTCCACGCGTACCCGTGGTAGCAGACAGAAGAGGTGCATCAACAGGGCTGTAGGCTGACGGCGCCTCCCGACGGGTGAGCCCTCGCTTATCCATCGTTTTACTAGTTTGAGACCTCTTCACAATCAATAACAACTTGAATACGGCGGCAAGCCTACCGTTCATCCCGCATAACCTGCCGGCTGCCGGACCGTTGTGCGTCGGCGGCCCAAATTCAGTTGGCAGCTGAGGTGCGCTCGCACGGTCCTCGCAAAAATAACAAGGCCTTTACTGGAAGGGCGACGCGCTACATGCGCTCGCCGGGTCGATGCCAGAAGGGATGAGCGATGAGGCGAGGCAGAGATGCAGGGTGCACCTCAAAGGAGGCGACGTCGATAAAGGCGAGGGGCCATGTGCCCGATGCGACGTCGGAGCGTAAAGGCGGCCAATGTCTGAGGGTCAACCTCCGTCAGAGTCTTGCCGCCCGGTTACCGGGCGGTACAGCATGGTGGGGAGGGGAGGCGCTGATGTGGAAACGGTCGGAAGTCGAACAGCTTACCGGGCTCAGCCGACATATGATCCAAGACCTGTGCAACCAGAACACGGCGGGAGATGGCTTGGCGTTCTGGGTGCCCGCGGTCTCCAAGCCGGGGTTTGCCCGTTACGACGAGGGCGACCTTATGGCCTTTTATCTCGTAAAGCAGTTGAGTAAAGCAGGGTTTCCCCTGGCTGAGGTCGAGGCGGCGGTGATGGATATGCTGGAGGATGACGATTCGTTTGCCGCACGCATCGACGGCAACGTAAGGAGACTTCAGTCGGAGCGTGCGCGTATCGACGCACGCTTGCGGGCTGCGGAGGTGCTGCGCGGCGCGGCGGCGTACGATCCGTCGCAGCGTCTCTACGCCATCATGGCTGCAGCCTTGTTGGATGGGGTGCAGCGTTCAATTGAGAATGTGGCGCGCGCGGGTTCGTTGCCGCCCGAGAGCGTCAGCCGCTTGAACCGCGCATGCCAGCGGGCGATTCCTCCTCTGCTTGAGGCGGTTGATTGGGGTACTGGCTCAAAAGTGCTTACGGTGAGCGTGCCGGGCGCTGCTGTGTCCGAGATTCGTGATCGGGTGCAACGCTTCGCCCGTGCACTGGCTGATTTGCGGAAGCGCGAGGTTGACCCGACAGATGAGGAGGCCTTGCGACTCGTATACTCCGCTGCGAAATCATTTTGGCGCCTCTGGGGCACGGGCGCTTCTGCAGAGTCTGCGGGCGAGAGCGATGCGATGCCCGTATTGGTAATCCGGACGGCTGCGAGGTTTCTCGCAGAGGCAGACAACGGCGTGCCCGTGGAGCTTGCGCTTGGAAAGGGCTCGTTTACCTTTCTCGCTCAGGCCACCAAAGCCTACGCGGGAATCGCGTAACGCAAACGTTGCTCATATTCTGAAAGGAGCACCTCGATGGAAACAGGGGCAGTGACTTCGCTAAAGGGGGCGGATCGTCTCCGTCAGATCCAATTGGCCGTGCGGTTGCTCATGGTTCTTGCAGCAGCGGTTGCCGTTGCGGCGTTCTTCCTGCCGTGGGGTACCGCGGATGAGGAATATCGTGAGGCGGCGGCACAGATGCCCGATGTGGTGTATTACGAGCCAACGGGCACGACGGCTTCCGATGCGGTGGATCTATCACTTATGGAATATGCCGGGGTGTATCACTCCATGGGGTCGGTGTGGGAGGTCTATGCCGTGATCATGTACGCGACCCTGGCGGCCTCAGTGCTCGCGCTGCTGCTCGCCGCGATGGGAAAACCCATAGGCGCTGGGGTTTTCACAATCCTCACGCTGGCGGCTTCGCGCGTGCTGGTATGGGATTTCGAAGATCGCGGCGTGTTGCCCGGTTCCACCCATGTATGGGGAGCAGCCCCCACGGCGTATCTCGTTGCGAGCCTGGTGCTCATAGTCGCCGCAGTCGGGCTGTTTGTACTCAAAAGACGCGAGAAGGCCGCAGCAAAAGCAGTGGCTACGGTCGCATAGAACGCGCAGTAAAACCGTATTCGAGTCAGGAGGAGATTATGAAGCGGTTTTGGATGGTTGCAGTGACAGGTGTGCTCGCGATTGCACTCGCAGGGTGCAGTGGTGGGGATACGTCTGTCGCGGGGGAGAAAGGTGCGGTGAAGTCCACGTCCGATAATCCCCTCGAGGCTATCATCCTTGAGAGTCAGACGGATTTTTCCGATACGAGCAAGAAGATTCTCGATGAGCAGCAGAAGATGTTCTCCGAAGTTGGGGAGACTTATGAGAGCTATCTCGAGAATATCGATAAGGTCCAAGCTTGGTATGATCTCGCCGTGAATGAGACGAAGGCTTTGGGTGAGCGTGCCGTAGCTTACGGACGAGAGTATTATCAGGCGGTGGTGGATAACGTTGATGTGACGGATGATCGCGCATGGGAGAAGGCTACCGAGGACTTTTACGACGCGATATATGACGACGCGTTCGGCGATTATTACGATGCGGTATATGACGATGCCTTTGATGATGCTTATGACCAGTATTACGACGGTATCATTTCGGATGCATATGACGTAACGCCGTATGATGAGTGGTCGGATGTCAGTAGCGATGCGTACGATGCCTACTCTGAAGCGCTCTCGGACGTCTATGAGGCTTATTCCGACGCACTTTCCGATGTATACGACGATTACTCTGATGTACGCAGCGCATTTTACAATAACGACTTCGACGTCGAGGGTATTTTTGCGCCTGTCGAACTCAAGGACGATGACAAGGACACTGCAAAGCAAGACGCCGATGTGGCAGAAGGCCAGGCATCGGGCGAAAGTGCAGCGGAAGCTTCAACTGTCTCGACGGACTTTAAAGCTGCTATGGATGCGTATGAGGCATTTTTCGACGAGTACGTTGCCTTTATGCAGTCATATAACGCCAACCCATCCTCTCCCGACTTGCTTGTCCAGTATCCAGATATGATGGCGCGATATGCCGATACTATGAGTGCGATGAACAATATCGATCCCGATAGCCTAACACCGGAGGACTATGCGTACTACGCCGAGGTGACCGCGCGTATTACCGCTAAGGTGGCAGAGGTGGCCTAACAACTAGGGCGTACAGCGCTCAAAGTGTGCGCCGGGCCGATTAGCGGCGCTCGTTTGCATATCTGCCTAGGGCTCTGCAGCGCGTTTCGGCTAGAACTCGATGAGGTCCCCCACGCTTACATCAAGCGCCCGTGCGATTTTGATAAGCACATCGATGCCGATATCAGCCGTTCCTGTCTCGATCTTCCAGAGGTGGGAGCGGCTGATACCTGTTTTTCGGCGAGGCGGCGCAGGTCGCCGGTTCGCTCAGCATGCTCGCCTCGGCGAGCCCGGGGCGCCACGATTGCCGCTACGGCAGCTGCCGCTCCGCTTCGGCAAGGCGCTTGCTAATGTCCGCTTTTGCGTACAGGATGCGTGCGACCGTGACTGTCTTGCAATCCTCTTCGACCCAGTAGAAGGCCACATAGCTTTTGTACCGAATGGTCCGGAACTCATGGGAGAGGGGCAAGATGGGCGCATAGACGGCTCGGCGATACGGCATGGTGCCGAGCCGTTCTATCGCCGCGACGATTCCCTCGGCGGTTTGCATCGCCGCGGTAGGGTTGTGCAACGAGTCCGCGATATAGCGAACGATTCCTTGAAGGTCGCGCAGAGCGATCGGGAGATATGCGACGCTATACATGAGCTGTTGTTTTGACGTCGGCCGTGCGCGATTCGACGCCTGAGGGTGAGGGAGCTGTGGGCGGAGTGCCGATAACCGGGGGCTCCAGTGTTTCGCGAAGTGTTGCTAAGACCTCTGCCGATGAATAGCGCGTTGCGGTGGCCTCGGCCTCACGCTCTGCCTCCTGCAGCTTGGCGAAAACCGTGCTATCAAATTCGAGGGCTGCAAACGATTCCATGCTCATGACCACCATGTCGCCCACGCCGTTCTTGGTGAGAAACACCGGCTCGTTCGTTTCATGAACATCGCGAGAGACTTCCGCAAACTTGTTGCGTAAATCCGAGATAGGTCGAATCTGTTGCATCGCGCACCTCCGTACCTTGTTTGCTTAGACACTATCATAATTATGATAAATTCGCTAGGCCGTGGAGAACCAGGCATGCCTACTAGAGTGTACATGCGGTTACGATATGCCGCGCAAGGTGGGAACCGCCCATTGCGGAGTGTCTATCAGGCGGACGAGATTATCGATGTACTGGAGGATATCTCTGCGTGCGTAATTGGTTGATGGGGGTGCGAACCACGGTGTGCTCTGCGCAACCCTTTCGATACGGCAAGAGTCAATGTTACTACTCGAATCTCCGTCTGTTTATTTGAGCCCACTCCAAGGGAATAAGGAGCCTGATCACCGTACGTCCGCGGTGGATATGCGGGGCGCGTCGCCGGCAAGCGCCTGCCGGCGAAAAGAAAGGGGAGAACATGGACCGCTATCTCGGAGAATCCACGCCCAAGCTCGGCTTTGGCTTCATGCGTCTGCCAAAGCTCGCCGACGGGACCATCGACATCGATGAGACCAAGCAGATGGTCGACCGGTTTATGGGCGCGGGCCTCACGTACTTCGACACCGCCTTCGTCTACGACAACGGCGAGTCGGAGAAGGCCCTCAAGGCCGCCCTCATCGACCGCTACCCGCGCGACTCGTTTACCGTTGCCACCAAACTCAACGCGTGGATGCAGGCGCCCAACAAAGAGGCGGCGCACCAGCAGTTCTTTACGAGCCTCGAGCGCACGGGCGCGGGGTACTTCGACTTCTACCTGCTGCATGCGCTGCAGAAGGGCAATCTCGAGAAGTACGACGAGTACGACGCATGGAACTTTGTGAAGGAGCAGCGCGACGCCGGCCTCATCAAGCACTGGGGCTTCTCGTTCCACGATTCGCCCGAGCTGCTGGACCAGCTCTTGACCGAGCACCCCGATGTCGACTTTATCCAGCTGCAGATCAACTATGCCGACTGGGAGGACCCCAAGCAGGCGTCGCGCGCCAACTGGGAGGTCGCGCGCAAGCACCAGGTGCCCGTGGTGGTGATGGAGCCCGTCAAGGGAGGGCTGCTCGCCAACCCGGTGCCGCAGGTGGCGGATATCCTGCGTGAGGCGGATCCCGCCGCGTCCTGCGCGTCGTGGGCCATCCGCTTCGCCGCGTCGCTCGACGGCATCATCACGGTGCTTTCCGGCATGTCGACGCTCGCACAGGTGGAGGACAACGTCTCCTACATGCGCGACTTCAAGCCGTTGACGGACAGTGAGCGCGCCGTTATCGAACAGGTGCAGCAGGAGCTCGCCGCCATCGACTCCATCCCGTGCACGGGGTGCCACTACTGCACCGACGGCTGCCCCATGCACATTCCCATACCGGATATCTTCTCGGCCTACAACCGCAAGCTCGTGTGGGACGATGCCGAGGGCGCGCGTCGCCGCTACGAGGATGCCGTCTCTGCCGAGGGTGCGGGTCGAGCGGGCGACTGCATCGCCTGCGGCCAGTGCGAGAGCGCCTGCCCGCAGAACCTGCCGATCATCGAGCTGCTGCAGCGCTGCGCCGAGGCGTTCGACGCGTAGGCGCACGGGCGCTTGCGCGGAAAAGGCTGGCGCTACGCCCGCTCGACGCTCCGGCGCCGGTCGAGCACCAGGGTGATACCGGTGAGGGCGAACGCGACGAGCGAGAACGCCGCGCCCACGAGGCCCGCGTGCGCGATGCCGATGCCGCCCACCACGGCACCGCCCACCGCGGTGCCAAAGGCGATGCCGGTGTTGAACGCCGTCGGCTCGAGCGAGCTCGCAAGGGTGAGCGCCTTGGGATGCCAGCGGCGCGCCGCCTTCATAAAGACGGAGATGCACGGCACCGAGACGATGTACATCGAGAGCCCCACCGCGAGGATGCTCGCGATGGCGGCCACCGGCGAGGGGCCGGCGAGCCAGACGAGCGCGAGCAGCGCTGCCTGGATGGGGAAGCTCACCATGAGCGCCCGCAGGCCAAAGCGCCCGTCCGCCCATCCGGAGAGCAGGTTGGAGAAGAAGCACGCTACGCCATAGGCCATGAGCACAGTGCTCGCGCTCATGGCGTCGAGCCCCACGACCGTCTCGAGATAGGGTGTGATGTAGCCGTAGAGCACGTAGACCGAGCCCACGCCAAACACAAAGATGAGCGCACCGGTGAGCACCTGAGGCTCCGTTAAGAGCGACGCCTGCTCGCGCATGGTGGCGGGCTCGTCGGTGGAGCCCGAGCGGGGGAGGACGGCGAGCAGCGCCGCGCTCGTCGCGACGGCGAGTGCGAGCGAGGCGACCATCACCAGGTGCCAGTCGAGGGTGTGGGCGATCATCTTGCCGGCAGAGGTGATGAACACCATGGCGACGGAGAACGCCGCGTAGACCACCGAGATGGTCATCGACGTACGCTCGACCCCCACGAGCTCGGGGATGTAGGTGACGCCGAGGGCGAGGAGCGCACCCGAGACCGCACCCAGCAGCACGCGCGCGGCGAGCAGGATCTCAAACGTCGGCGCAAACGTCATGGCGACGTTGCCGAGGCAGAAGAGCGCCACGTACACCGCGAGCAGCGGGTAGCGGCGAAAGCGCCCGGTGGTGATGGCGAGCGTGGGGGTGAGCACGGCATAGGCGACCGAGAAAAAGCTGATGAGCTCGCCCACGCGCGAGAGCGTGACGCCAAAGGCGTCGGCAAGCTCGGTCTCGATGCCGATGACGACAAACTCCGAGCAACCGAGCGAGAAGCCGAGGGCGACCAGAAGGGCGATGGAGAGACGCGCGCGCCACGGCGAGGGCGCGGTGGCGGATGCGGGCGTGATGCGGGGCGTGCCGGTGGTGCTCATACATTCCTTTCAAACGGGCAAACGCGGTGATTGTAGCAGGTATGGGCTGCATAGGGGAGCACGTGCGGCGCGCGTGGCGGCCCGGGCCGCTCTCCTTGGGGTTACGGGCGCGCCGCGGCGAGCCCGTACGTAAAGCGGCCGTCTGGGGGCGGTAAGGGTACGGTCTCGTTTGGAGCGGCAGGCCATGGGCGGCCGACTCGCGCTCTACGCTATCCAAAAGAGGCGGGATGCCGCGCATCGACGTCCGCCGCCGCGCCGTCCGGTGCGGTCGTCTGCCGAAGATGGGAGGCCCCCTGTCCCCTGAAAACCCGTATCGAGAGCGCCCCCATCGGGAGCAAGGGAGCCCCATCGCCTTTCCGCTGCCCGTCGCAAAGATCGCGCTCGGGGTGCTCGCGGCGGTGCTTATCGCCATCGGTTTCTTCTTCTTGATGCAGCGCGGGGAGGGCAACTTCGTCATGGGCGCGCCGGGTGCCGCCGCCCAGTACTTCGTGGCGGTGGCGGCGCTTTTCATCGTCGGGTATGCGGGCGGCGTCTTGGGCCGAGGGGCCGTCTCGCTGGCCTCGTGGCCCAAGCGCATCGCGGCGGTGCTCGCCTTGGCGGCCGCCGCGGTCCTTTTGCTGTGGATCTTTGTGGCGGCGCCGATACTCGACATCCCGTATCTCGCCCGCCCATCCACCGTCACGCTCAGCGAGGTCGAGACCATGGTGGATGATGGATACGAGTATTCGGTCTTCTATACGCTGCAGGGTGTGGATGCTGCGGGCGAGCTCCACATCTTCTCAATCGACCGCGCCGCATATGAGGGGTGGGACCCGGCCGTGAGGCGGGCCTCAGTCGCGTATCTGCCGCATTCTAAGACCGTGCTCGCCATCGAGCCGCTCTGAGGACGCGCGACGCCGTGCCCCTCAACGGCACCTTGAATCCGTGACCGGGCGCTACCGCGCGCGGGAATCCGCATGTGATAATGCGGCTATGTGCGCCGCTCGCGCATGAGCGGCTGACCTGCGGTCAAGGAGTTTCCATGATTCAAGATAACGCCATCTGGATGGGCGTGGGCGCCGAGCCCGCGTGCAAGCATGTCAACCTGCTTCTCGGGCAGGCGAATCGCCACGGCCTCATTGCGGGCGCCTCGGGCACGGGCAAGACGGTCACGCTCAAGGTTATGGCCGAGGGCTTCTCCCATGCGGGCGTCCCGGTTTTCATGGCCGACGTCAAGGGAGACATCACGGGTATGGCCGTACCGGGTAAGGATTCCGCTGACATGCAGGAGCGCATCGAGCGCTTCGGCATCGAGGGCTTCGCGTTCGAGGGGTGCCCCGTGCGCATCTGGGACATGCTCGGCGGCGCGGGCGTGCCCGTGCGCATCACCATCTCCGATATGGGCCCGGCGCTGTTGGCGCGCCTGCTCGGCCTCACCGACGTGCAGCAGGGTGTGCTCAACATCGTCTTTCGCATCGCAGACGATAAGAACCTCCTGCTTATCGACCTCAAGGACCTGCGCGCTATGCTGTCCTACGTTGCAGAGCACGCCGACGAGTACGAGACCACCTACGGCAAGGTGTCCTCGCAGTCGACGGGCGCCATTCTGCGCGCGCTCATCGCGATTGAGGACGAGGGCGGGGACGTGTTCTTTGGGGAGCCGGCGCTCGACCTCGCCGATTGGTTCCAGTGCGCACCCGACGGCCGGGGCTACGTCAACATCCTCAACGCCGCCAAGCTCATCCAGAGCCCGCAGATCTACGCCATGTTCTTGCTCTGGATGCTCTCCGAGCTGTTCGATACGCTCCCCGAGGAGGGCGATCTTGAGAAGCCCAAGTTCGTGTTCTTCTTCGACGAGGCCCATCTGCTCTTCGATGATATGCCGGGCGAGCTCGTCGACAAGATCGTGCAGGTCGTAAAGCTCATCCGCTCCAAGGGCGTGGGCGTGTACTTTATCACGCAGAGCCCGGGCGATATCCCTGACGAGGTGCTGGCGCAGCTTTCCAACCGCATTCAGCACGGCCTGCGCGCCTACACCCCGGCCAAGCAGAAGGCGGTGCGCGCCGCAGCACAGTCCTTCCGTGCAAATCCGGCGTTCAAGAGCGAGGAGGCCCTGCTGGAGCTGGGCACCGGCGAGGCCCTCGTCTCCTTTTTGAACGAGGACGGCCAGCCGGAGGTGGTCGAGCGCGCCAAGATCTTGCCGCCGCAGTGCCTGATGGGCGCCGCGCCGGGCGACGCGCTTGAGGGCGCGCTGGATGCGCAGGCGGACCTCATGGAGAAGTACGGCGAGACGGTCGACCGCAAGAGCGCCTTCGAGCTGCTCGGCGAGGCGTCCGAGCAGGAGGCCGAGGCAGAGCGGCTCGCCGCGGAGCGAGCCGAGCTCGAGCGCGAGAAGGCAAAGCTCGAAAAGGAGAAGCAGAAGGCCGCCGAGAAAGCCGCGGCGAAGGCGGTGCGCGAGGCGGAGCGCGCGGCTGAGCGTGCGGCGCGCGAGCGCGAAAAGCAGCAGGAGCAGATGATCAAGGGCATCGGCAAAGTGGCGAGCAGCATCTTCGGCACGTTCGGTCGCGAGGCGACGCGTCAGATCACCCGCAACCTCTTTGGTGGCCGCCGTCGGTAGCGCCGGCTGATACGGCGGGCGCCCATGATGGGCGTGCCGGGCGCGCACACGAGGTAGATGAGAGCGGGCCCCGCATCTAAGCGATGCGGGGCCCGTGTGGTACCGGGGTGCCGGAAGCAGTGCGCCGCCGCGGCGCGGGTGCTCGCGAGGGGGTTAGGCGACGAGCTCGGCCCATTCAGGATGGCGCTCAAACCAGCCTACCGCATAGGAGCAGGTGGGGCGCGCCTTGCGGTGGGTTTCCTTGAGCTCGCGCGCCGCCTGCTCGAGTAGCATGCCGGCGACGCCCTGGCCGCGTAGCGACTCGTCGACAAACGTGTGGTCGATCTCGACCACGCCGGGCTCCCGGTCGGGGAAGGTCACCTCCCCGAGCGTGGTGCCGTCGGGTGCGACGTAGCGGACGGCATGCGAATGGATCTCTATCTGATTGTGGGCTATACGAGTCATGGTTCGCCTTTCGAATGGGCGCCCTCGGGGCGCATGTGGATACGCGAAACGCATCCATCGTGTACCCGCCGACACCCGTCTGCCGATGCCGCGGACCGTTTGCAACGCATCGGTAACACTCCCCGGTCCGCCGGCACCGCTCGCCGGACAAAGCGGGTCGTTCGCCGTTTACCGTTCGGTTACCCCATGAGCGAGCCGTTGAAGTAGATGATGAACCCGAGCATGCCGGCGAGCGCTCCGGTGAAGAGCACCGCTCCGAGGCACATAAGTGCCTTTGCCCAGAGCGGCATCGGCCGCCGCAGCATGCCGGCGCCCGCAACCACGCAGCAGAACAGCGCGATGCCGAGCGCGATCATGCACGCCCCCTCGCACGTTGCGAGCCGCGGGAGGTCGGCAGGGGCGACATGGGCGTAATGATAGCTGTGGAGCGATCCCACGTCGCCCGTTGCGATCATCTGCGCGCCCGGAACGATGCCGACGAGCGAGAGCACTGCGCCCAGGCAGACGGCGAGTGCCATACGGATGCCGGGGTGCATGCTGGCAAAGAGTCCGGGTCGCGTGTCACCGGGAAAGGTCGCGAGGCCGCCGTTGCGCCGGATGATGGCGATGAGCATCTCGGCGATCGAGGCGACCAGGAGCACCGCGCCCAGGATACTCAGCCAATCGGGCAGAAAGCTCGGCACGAGAAAGGCGAAGCTCGCCCCACAGCCGATGAGCCCCGCGCCGGTCTCTCTCGCAAGCTGCGGGCGCTCGCTTTCGGGCGTCGTGGCGTAATGGTAACCGTGGAGCAGGCGCACGTCGCCCGTCACGCACATGTAGATGCCAAGGCCTGCGATGATGAGCCCAACGCCCAGCCCGATGATGTTCTCCATGCCGGCTCCTCTCCGATGCGGGCGCGCGGCTGACTTGCGTGGACAGTCGGGGCCCGAATGCAAGGACGCTGCCATTATAGGATTGCGCTTCCTTTCGAGCGGTATCGTTTGATGAGAAATCGCGCGTTCCGGCCACGGCTTTCGTCGAGATGTACCGCTCGACGTATCCCACCGAAGTCCAGCGGCGCCGCGGCTTAAAAAAGCTTTCGAACGCCTGAAACAATACACTCCTGGCATGCGTATATCAGGTAGAGAGCCACTCGGGCTCGTCGCGAGTCCAGAAGCTGCCACGCGCCGCAACGCAGCGTCAGGGTTCAGTCGCGGCGTCCGCCCGAACGGTCCTCTCGGGACACCCGGGCCCCGTAACGATCGACAGCCGAGGGGAGGGAAGAGATGCGCGATGAGGAGCAGTTCAGCGCTGCCATGGTGCGCTACCGCGATACGGTCTTTCGCGTGGCGTACACCTACCTGCGCGACGCGGCTGACGCCGACGATGTGACGCAGGACGTTTTCATCAAGCTCTACCGCACCGCCACGTGCTTTGAGAGTGACGAACATCTGCGCCGTTGGCTCATCCACGTGGCAATCAACACATGCAAATCTCTCTTTCGCACGCCATGGCGGCGCGTGGAGGACATCGAATCTTACGCCGATAAGTTGGCTATGCCCACGTGCGAGCACCGCCGCATCTTTGTGGATGTTATGCGTCTGCCCGAGCGTTACCGCGTGCCGCTGATGCTCTACTACTACTGCGGTTTTACGACGGACGAGACCGCGCACTTGCTGCATGTGCCAGCGGCTACGGTGCGCACGCGCATGGCGCGCGGCCGCCGTCGGCTCAAGGAGCTTATGGAGGGTGAGAACGCATGATGCGAGACATGAGACAACCCGATGCCACCGATACCGTCTTGACCGACTTCGCCGAGGCGCTTGACTGCCTGCATGCCTCAAACGCTTGGGAGGACGAGGTTCGAGTACGAGCCGCGAAGTCCGGCCGGCGCCCCCGTCGGCGGGGGGCGGCGGTGCCCCTTGCGCTCGCGGTGGCGCTCGCGCTTGTGGTGGTGGCGGCAACGGGAGGCGTGGCATATGCCGTCGCGTCCAACCCGTTTTTCCAGGAGGCGTTTGGCGGGCACGGCCTATCGGGCCGACAACGCGTGGGCGGCACGGATGAGGCGTCCGTCTACACCGATTTTGAGCCGGTCGACCCGGCGGCGATCTCGGATGATGTTGCCGGTGCGGTGGAGGACGTCAACCTCTCAGTGGAGGGTAACGGTTTTACGCTCACGCTCGGCCAGATGATTGTGGATGAGAACGGCTGCGGCTCGGTAACCTTCAAGCTCACCAATCCTGACGGCATCGCGGGCGTGTTGGAGTATGGTGGCAACGGGGCGTTTGTGCCCACGTCGGACAAGGGAGGGCCGGGCACGCTCGATCTCGTGACGATGCAGGTGCCCGACCCGGCGTACTGGGATTCCGAATGGTCGCTGTATGGGAACTCGATCAGCGAGCGCAGCTACTACGACGTCGACTCCGTCACCGATACCTCGCTCAACGGCACGATGTACTTCAACCTCATTCCGCCGCGCACCGAGGCAAACCAGGGTGCCGTGGGCCCTTGGGCGCCGGGCGAGGCCATCGCGATGCTGCGGCATTCCGGCGTGCGGTGGCGCCTCTGCTGGCACGACGGGGACGAGCAGGGCAACACCGTCGAGCACGAGGCGCTCTCGGACGTTTTCAAGCCGAGTTCGTTTGTGTCGGCCCGCACCTTTACCGCAGGCGATCAGGCCACGGTGAGCGTGAGCCCGTTCTCGATGGTGGTGACGCTTGGCGACGGCCCTACCGGCGGCTCTCGGGACGAATGGCTTGTCGATCGTCTGGTTCTCACCATGGCCGACGGTTCGACGGAGGTCGTTGAGGACGACGTGCCTGGCACGAGTGAGCGCGTGTTCAACACCTACTACTCCTTCGGGAGCAACGTCGGCAATCAGATAACGTACCTGTTCGTCAACCTGCTTGATGCCTCGCAGGTGGTTTCGGTTGACATCGCCGGCCGCTCGCCCGACGCGTCTGACAACCCTGAGGGCGACGAGGGGGCGTTTTCCCTCACGCTGACGCCCGAAGGCTGATAGCGTTCAGACGCGGGATGCCAAGCAATGGCAGAAAACCACTCCTCAGCACCGCGCGCGTGTACTGAGGAGTGGTTTTCTGCCATATCAGGGGCTCCGTAGGCCCCGGAACAGCAGAAAACCACTCGCGGGCGGGGGCGGGTGGCGGGGGATGCAAAACGCGAGGCGTCATGCCAGCCGAGCAACCCGCCCACCGTCGCGCGCCCAGCCTCCGGCGCGAAACGCCGTTTCGCACCCGGTCGCCCCGCGTCGTGCTACCGTAATCCCCGGACAACATCGGCAGGGAAGGATGAGCCATGGAGCAGAGCGAGACGAGCATCCAGCGGCAGCTCCAGCACGGCGCCGCGACGGGCGACAACCCGACGGCAACCGCCATGACGACCGGCCGCCACTACGACGCGCCCACGCACATCGAGGTGCGCGGCGCGCGCGTGCACAACCTCAAGAACATCGATATCGATATCCCGCTCGGGTGCCTCGTGGGCATCGCGGGGGTTTCCGGCTCTGGCAAGAGCTCCCTTGCGCTCGGCACGCTCTACGCCGAGGGAAGCCGCCGCTACCTTGACGCGCTCTCCACCTACACGCGCCGGCGCATCAGCCAGACTGCGCGCGCCACGGTGGACGAGGTCCGGCATGTGCCGGCCGCACTCGCCCTGCGCCAGCGCCCGGGCATCCCCGGGGTGCACTCCACGTTTGGCACCTCGACCGAGCTCCTCAACTACCTGCGCCTTCTCTTCTCGCGTCTGGGGAGCCACCGGTGCCCTCACTGCGGTGCGCACGTTCCGCCCTCCATGGACGTGGCCCTCATGGTACCGACGCGCTGCCCGGTGTGCGGCGGGGAGTTCATGGGCCCCGGCGCCGAGGACCTCGCCTTCAACAGCGGGGGCGCCTGTCCCACGTGCGGCGGGACGGGCATCGTGCGCACCGTCGACGAGGCGACGCTCGTGCCGGACGAGTCGAAATCCATCAACGAGGGCGCCGTGCTGCCCTGGGGCTCACTCATGTGGGACCTCATGAAGCAGGTGTGCGCCGCGATGGGCGTGCGCTGCGACGTGCCGTTTGCCGAGCTTACGCCCGAGGAGCGCGACATCGTCTTTCACGGTCCCGCCGAGAAGAAGCATATTCTGTACCGTGCGAAGAACGGGGAGTTCGCCGAGCTCGACTTCACGTACTACAACGCGGTCTACACGGTGGAGAACGCGCTCGCCAAGGCCAAGGATGAGAAGGGGCTCGCACGGGTGGCGCGTTTTCTGCGCGAGGACGTCTGCCCGGACTGCGGGGGCACCCGACTCTCGGCGCGGGCGCGCGGCCCTGTGGTGGACGGCATGAATCTGGGCGAGGCCTCGCGCATGACGCTGGATGAGCTGGCCGCCTGGGTGCCTACGGTGCCCGACCTCATGCCCGAGGAGATGCGCCCCATGGCAGCGACCATCGTGGCCGAGATGGCCGAGCCCGTCTGCCGCCTGCAGCAGCTGGGCTTGGGGTATCTCGCCCTCGATCGCGCGAGCTCGACCCTCTCTACCGGCGAGCGCCAGCGCGTTCAGCTCGCCCGCGCGGTGCGCAACCGCACCTGCGGCGTGCTCTACGTGCTCGACGAGCCCTCCATCGGGCTGCATCCCTCCAACGTCGAGGGGCTCCTCGGCGTGGTCGACGACCTGCTGGCTGACGGAAACTCCGTGGTGCTGGTCGACCATGACGTGCGGGTGCTGCGCCATGCGGACCATCTGGTAGAGATCGGGCCCGGCTCGGGCGCGGCGGGCGGTCAGGTTATCGCGCAGGGTACGGTTGCCGAGGTGGAGGCGACGCCGGCGACGCGCATCGGCCCCTTCCTCTCGGGCGCGTGCCGGGTGCGCACGCGCGAGCGCAGCGCGGCGGACGACGTGTTTGCGGAGGGGGCGCTCGAGCTCGCGACAGGGGCGATCCATACGGTCAAACCGCTCGAGGTGCGCATTCCCCGGGGGCGTCTCACCGCGGTGACGGGCGTCTCCGGCTCCGGCAAGACGACGCTCGTGCTCGAGAGCCTCATTCCTGCGCTCGCGGCAACCGTTGCCGGCGACCCGCTTCCGGCGCATGTGCTGAGCGTTGCGGCGGCGGGAATCAGGCGCGTGAACCTTATCGACGCCACGCCCATCGGCGCCAACGTGCGCTCCACGGTGGCAACCTACTCCGGCGTGCTCGACGACCTGCGGCGCGCGTTCGCCAAGCTGCCCGTCGCGCGCGAGCGCGGCCTCAAGCCCGGCGCGTTCTCCTACAACACCGGGTCGCTCCGGTGCCCCACGTGCGACGGCACAGGGCAGATCTCTCTTGACGTGCAGTTTCTGCCCGATGTGGACATCCCCTGTCCCGACTGCGGCGGCACGCGGTACGGTCGGGACGCCTCTGCCATCAAGCTCGCCGGCGACCTGAGCCTGCCCGAGATCCTCGGCTACACCGTCGACCAGGCGCGCGAGGCGCTCGCGGGCTCCGGCATGCGCTCCGCCCTCGCCAAGCTCCGCACGCTCTCCGACCTCGGCCTCGGCTACCTTACCCTGGGCGAGGCGACGCCGGCGCTCTCGGGCGGCGAGGCGCAGCGCCTAAAGCTGGCGAGCGAGCTCACGCGCAGCCAAGACGACGCGCTCTTTGTGTTTGACGAGCCCACCATCGGGTTGCACCCCCTTGATGTGGAGGTGCTGCTCGGTGTGCTCCAGCGCCTGATCGACCATGGGGCGACCGTGGTGGTGATCGAGCACGACCTCGACATGATCGCCAACGCCGACTATGTGATCGATCTGGGGCCGGGCGGCGGCGAAGCGGGCGGTCGCGTGGTGGCGACGGGCACACCCGAGGAGGTCGCCGCCTGCCCCGAGAGCATCACGGGCCGCTACATCGCCGAGGAGCTCGCCTAGGGCGGTTCGGAATATCTGTCGCCTGCGGGGCGGGAAAGTTCCGGTATGCTAGGTGGACCGTACCGACACCGAACGTCCCGTCCCGCGGGCGTCAAGAGGGAGAGAACCATGATCAAGGAGATCGTCAAGGACCGTGAGTTTCTGAGCAAGCCGGCCGAGGAGGCCACGGCGGCCGACACGCAGGTCATCGAGGACCTGCGCGACACGCTCGCCTCGCTCGAGGATGCCGTGTGCCTCGCGGCGAACCAGATCGGCTCCACCAAGGCCGTCATCGCCTACCGCGACGGCGACCGCATCGCCGTCATGCTCAACCCCAAGATCAAGCGCGGCGCGCAGCCGTATAAGACGCAGGAGAGCTGCCTGTCGCTCGAGGACCTCTCGGAGGTGCGCCGGTTCCAGATGGTCACCGTCGCCTACCAGGTCCTCGCGGGCGAGAACTTGGTTTCGCGCACCAAGCGCCTCTCCGGCTGGACGGCCGAGGTCGTCCAGCACGCTATCGACCACTGCGCCGGCAAACTGGTGTAGGGCCGGCAGCAGCAGCTGGCCCTGCGCGCAGGCGAGGCGCCGCGGCGGGCGCGGCATGTCCCGGTAAACGGGCAGCCCCAGGTAGTGCGAACGTGGCGAGGAGGACGTCCCATGGCCCAGCAAGAAGCCCAGAACGATGCGCAGCGCCCTGCCGACTGCGCAGAGACGAAGGTTATGGCGGAGGCGCCAGCCGAAGAGCGGCCCACGACCGTGCTGGCAGATGACGCGGGAGACGCCCGCGTGCCGCAGGCAGGTACCGCGCCGCTTCCCCAACCCGCGGCCCCGTCCGCTCCGGGCGCCGGTGCCTCCGTACCCGGTGCGGACGCAGGCGACACCGCGCTCGGCCGCCGCATCGTCCGGCTCCGCCGTGTCGTGGTCGCGCTCGCCGTCGTGCTCGTGGCTCTGGGCGCCGGGCTCGGCGTGCTCGCCTGGCAGGTGCACACGCTCAGTACCGAGGTCTCCGGCCTGCATGCGCAGATCGCGACGATTCGAACGTCGATAAGCGAGATGGCGGCACAGGACCGCGATGACGAGGATGCCTCCGACCTGCGCGCCGCAGACCTTATCGACATCATCGGTGAGAGCTGGGCAAACGCGCAGCGCATCTTGACGGCAAGAGACATCGATCCGGCCGACCTGACGCTTATCACCGATGACGGCGGGACGGTGATCAACCCCGCCAACTGGACGGTCACGCTCGTCGCCGATCTAGACGAGCCGGGCCAGGTCGCCGTGTACTTGCGGCACGATTCGTGGAGCTTCTTCTAACAGGGTGGCCCGCACGCGCCCGCACGGTGGTGGGACGTGAGCAAAGAGAGCGAAAGCGGCCGGAGCGCATGTGCGTTCCGGCCGCTTGCTGTCAGGTGACTCTATCGGGCGTCGCTACTTCTTGCCAAAAAGGCTGCCGATGCCGCCCATGATGCCGCCGAGCGGACCGTCGCCGCCCAGAAGGCCGCCGATCTGCGAGAGGTCGATCTGCGAGAGGTCGATTTGCGACAGATCGATCTGAGACAGGTCGATGCCGCCCGAGGCGATGCGCTCCTTAACGCCGTCGATGATCTGGCTGAGGTCGCCCTCGCCGATCGTCTGGCCGGTGATGTTCTCGATGGCGCCCTTGGGGTCGGCGAGGATCTCGCCCGCCTTCTCGGGCGCGTTGCCGACGGCGGTCATAACCTGGTCGATGATGGCCTGGATGTCCATGGGTCTCCTTTCGGTGGGGGCAGATGCCCCGTGCACGGACGGGCGCCCTGCGCACCCGTGCGCCCATTGTAACCGTCTTCCTTCCGTTAATTTCCGCACGGTGGCGCCTCGACGCGCCCGTCCTTCTATAATGACCGCGTAGGATACTTCGTGCGAGAAAGGTCCCTATGGGCGGTTTCTTTGGGGCGGCTTCGCGCCGCGACGTGGTACTCGATGTGTTTTTTGGCGTCGACTACCATTCGCATCTGGGCACGCGTCGAGCGGGCATGGTGTTCTGCGAGGGGACGGGCGGGTTTCAAAAAGAAATTCACTCCATCGAGAACACGCCGTTCCGCTCGCGCTTCGACAAGGATCTCGAGCGCTTTCACGGCACGAGCGGTATCGGGTGCATCAGCGACACCGACCCGCAGCCGCTTCTGGTGCGCGGCAAGCACGGGACGTTCGCCATCACCACGGTCGGCATCATCAATAACGCCGACGAGCTGATTGAGGCGTATTTCGAGCAGGGCGGCGCGCAGTTTATGGCGATGAGCTCGGGTGCGGTCAACGGCACCGAGCTCGTGGCGGCCCTCATCAACCAGAAGGACGATCTGGTCGAGGGCATCAAGTTTGCCCAGCAGGCGGTCGAGGGCTCGCTCACCCTGCTCGTCATGACCGAGGACGGCGTCATCTTCGCCGCCCGCGACCGGATGGGCCGCCTCCCCGTCCTTATCGGCCGCGATGCGGCGGGCGAGGGGTACTGCATCTCCTTTGAGAGCTTCGTCTACCACAAGCTCGGGTACGAGGACGCCTACGAGTTCGGGTCCGGCGAGATCGTGCGCATCACGCCCGAGGGCTTTGAGACCGTGGCGCCCGCCGGCGACCAGATGAAGATCTGCGCGTTCCTCTGGGTGTACTACGGGTACCCCAACTCGAATTACGAGGGCAAAAACGTCGAGGTCATGCGCTATCGCAACGGCGCCGTCATGGCGCGCGACGAGCGCGCCGCCGGGACGCTGCCCGAGGTCGACTACGTGGCCGGCGTGCCCGACTCCGGCGTGCCGCACGCCATCGGCTACGCCAACGAGGCGGGCGCCACGTTTGCGCGTCCCTTCATCAAGTACACGCCCACGTGGTCGCGCTCGTTCATGCCCACCAACCAGGAGGTGCGCGACCGCATCGCTGAGATGAAGCAGATTCCCGTGCCCGAGCTGATCGAGGGCAAGAAGCTTCTGCTGGTGGACGACTCCATCGTGCGGGGCACGCAGCTTGGCAACACGGTCGACTTCCTCTACAGCGCCGGCGCCACCGAGGTGCATATGCGCTCCGCGTGCCCGCCCATCATGTACAGCTGCAAGTACCTGAGCTTCTCGCGCGGCAAGTCCGATCAGGACCTGATCGCGCGCCGCGTGGTGCGCGAGCTCGAGGGGCCTGAGGGCGATGAGCATCTCGACGAGTATGCCGACAGCACGACCGAGCGCGGTCAGTGCATGCTGAAAAAGATCTGCGAGCAGCTCGGCTTCGACAGCCTGGGCTACCAGAGCCTGCCCGGCATGCTCGAGGCAATCGGCATCGATCCCACGAAGGTCTGCACCTACTGCTGGGACGGTCGCGAGTAATATGCCGTTGCGGCAGGGGGCTTTGCGTGTGACATAGGCAGGGGGCGGACGGGCGCAGCTGCACGGTCCTTCGCCGCCCTGCCACCGCAGCGGCCCCGCGGCACGGTCGCAGGGAAGGGGGAGCCATGTTCTGCTCGGCATGTGGAACAGAGGTTGAGGAGCATGCCCGGTACTGCTGGAAATGCGGTGCACCCATCACGCAGGCCCCGCGCCGCGGCAAAGCGGACGCTGCCCAAGCGGGCGCTGCCCAAGCGGGCGCTCGCAAAGCTGACGGCGACGACGGCGCGCGTGCGGCCGACAGCCATGGCGCGCGTGCGGTCGATTGGCGGGGGAGCGCAAGCGAAGCGGTGAAGGCGGCGCCCGACCGTACGATCTCGCACGGAGGCACCAACATCACTGTCGGTCGCGATGGCACCATCCACGTCGAGAACAAGGCGGCGGATGCGAAGGACGATGCCGCCCGCGAGGAGAGCGCGTCCTCGCGGGCAAAGGCTGCTCCTGCATTGGGTGCTGATGCGGGACGGGATGCGACGCCCGCCGAGGCCGCGCCCGAAGTCGCCCCCACATCTGAACCGAGGCGCGAGCCGCCCGCTACTGTCGATGCAACGCCCGGTGCCAGGCCCGCATCTGCATCGGTACTCGAGCCGCCCACTTTTACTTCAACCAAAACAACCGGCTCTCTCGGCGGATTGCCCTTTAAAGAATACGGCAGGGTCGCCGTCTACGGCCTCTTGGCTTTTGTCGTGCTGGTTGCTGTGATCGCGGCGGTGTCTTCTGTTTTCTCAAGTCAGAACGATGGAATCACGTCTTCGATCGACGATGCCGTCGAGGAAGATGCCGCGCAAAGCCAGATCCCCTCGAGCGAGGCCTACACCTATCCCGTCGTGGGGAGCGGTGTGGACGATGAGGTACTGCAGCCTACCTTCTACGATGGAACGTTCGGCGAGGTTCTCGAGCGGCTCGAGGCACACGGCTTCGAGCTAGACTTCGTGGCGGGGGATAACGAAAAGCCTGAGACCGCTACCGTTTTCCTTGAGGGGTATCCCGATTGGGGTGTTGAGACGAGTGGGAATTCGGTGACACTTGTTATCGAAACATATGCTCCTGACGGTTACAAACCCGATGAGGTGACCGCTATCGAGGACCTGTCGGTCATTGAGGGCGATGCGGAGATTTTGAACGTTGATATTAGGTATAGCGGACCGGTTGGCATGAGCGTCTATCAGGCGGCGTTGGGTGTTTGGGAACTTATGAACGCGGATGATGCGAGCCTGTATGTAACGTGGGCGCGTGCAGGCGATGAGGAGATGGCTGAGGCGGTTGAGGGCTCATGGGGCTTCGACAGAGAAGATATATACATATTGTCGTACGACAACGCGAATCTCTCTCTAAATGGTGCAGGGTTTGAGATTCTGGGGGAACCGTGGACATGGTCGATTAGGGTGACGGAATACGACATCGGGGACGGTCCGTATCCCAGCGTGGACATTTCGTTCTATCCAGAAGATTACTTCGACTGATCTCATGCCGGCAGGTGCGTCCTGCGCTGACGCGTGGTAATAGGGCTGTCTTGGAAACACGGGTTGACAGTTGTGGGGCAGCTGTCAGCTCGCGTTTTCTGCGCAAGGGTACAGATTGGTGTCTTGGGCTATGACGGGCCCTGCTCCATGGTGGGCATACGCAACTTCGCCCTTTCGGGCACCTGTCGACATCATGCAAGCCCTGTACCTGCGGGAACTATTTGGCGAGATAGAAATAACCCCCATGTAAGGTATACACAACGTGCTGAGGTGTACACGACTCGGTTGTTTGTGTATACCAAACGGGAAGGGGTGTCGTGCGCGCGGCAAGGGCTCGGTAAGCGTGCGGCAAGTAAGTGGTCGCTTGCATTCCAACGGTGGGTGCAGCTTGGCGCATCGCCCCGGCAGAGTGGTCCCCTTGCCAGAGCCCGTGTATGAGCACGCGATGTTGGAATCCAAAAGTTCAAAATAAATTGAACTTTGAACTCAATTTGTGCCATACTGGCACGAAGCGTTCAATTTAAATTGAACTTGAGGAGGACCGATGCCTGACCGAACTCTGTTCTCGGAGCGTCTGAGCGAGGCGATGGCCCGCGCCGGCTTAAAGCAGGCGGACCTCATCCACAGTGCCTCCCAGCGCGGAAAGAAGCTCGGCAAAAGCCAGGTCAGCCAGTATGTGAGCGGCAAAACGGTGCCGCGGCGCAACGTCGTCGCGCTTCTCGCGGATATCCTCGCGGTTGACGAGGATTGGCTGGCAGATGGCGCCGCAATGCCGGCGGCGCATGCACCCGCAACGCCGGCGGCGCACGCGCCCGCAGCGCAACCGGCGCCCGCCGCGCGAGCTACCGCGCGGTCTGTGGCCGCTGCAACACCTGCCTCTTCTCAACAAGCTACCTCGCAAAGGAGTACCCCCATGCGTCAGTTCACCAAGTCTGCCAAGCTCGATAACGTTCTCTACGACGTCCGCGGTCCGGTGGCCGACGAGGCGGCCCGTATGGAAGACGAGGGCCTGCGCATCCTCAAGCTGAACATCGGCAACCCGGCGCCCTTCGGCTTCCGCACGCCCGACGAGGTGGTGACCGACATGCGCCAGCAGCTTCCCGAGTGCGAGGGCTACTCGGATTCCAAGGGTCTCTTCTCGGCGCGCAAGGCCATCATGCAGTACGCGCAGCTCAAGCACATCCCCAACGTGTCGATGGACGGCATCTACACGGGCAACGGCGTCTCCGAGCTCATTCAGCTGTGCATGAACGCCCTGCTCGACACCGGTGACGAGATCTTGATCCCCAGCCCAGATTACCCGCTGTGGACGGCCTGTGCCACGCTTGCCGGCGGCACGCCCGTGCATTACGTGTGCGACGAGGAGGCGGAGTGGAACCCCGACCTCGCCGACCTGGAGTCCAAGATCACGAGCAACACCAAGGCCATCGTCATCATCAACCCCAACAACCCCACGGGCGCCGTCTACCCGCGCGACGTGCTCGAGCAGATCGTCGAGATCGCGCGCAAGCACCAGCTCATGATCTTCTCGGACGAGATCTACGACCGCCTCTGCATGGACGGCATCAAGCACATCTCCATCGCGAGCCTCGCGCCCGACCTGCCGTGCGTGACGTTCTCCGGTCTCTCCAAGAGCCACATGATCGCCGGCTACCGCATCGGCTGGATGATCCTCTCGGGCAACAAGCGCTGCATGCGCGACTTCATCTACGGCATCAACATGCTCTCCAACATGCGCCTGTGCTCCAACGTGCCGGCGCAGTCGATCGTGCAGACCGCGCTCGGCGGCTACCAGAGCGTGGAGCGCTACGTGGAGCCGGGCGGGCGCATCTACGAGCAGCGTGAGTACGTCTACAAGGCGCTGAACGAGATCCCTGGCATCACGGCCGTCAAGCCCAAGGCGGCGTTCTACATCTTCCCCAAGATGGACGTGGAGCGGTTCAACATCACCGACGACGAGCAGTTTGCGCTCGACCTGCTGCATGAGAAGCGCATCCTCATCACGCGCGGCGGCGGCTTCAACTGGAACAAGCCCGATCACTTCCGCATCGTCTACCTGCCGCGCATGGAGGTGCTGCGCGAGGCGCTCACCGACTTGGCCGACTTCTTCGCCCACTACCGCCAGGCATAGGGCGACACGCCGCCTGCCTGTGGGGCCCCTACCGCTTACCCGCGAGATGGCACCGCTCGCGGAGCGCGGGGGCGTTGAGGCATGGTGTTTGGTTGAGTTTTGTTGCCCGGTGAAGCCCGCGGGGTAATATGCCGTGATGTAGGATCACCTCTCACGCGCCGCCCGCTTTGTCGGGCGGTATCCGTGCGCATCGCGCGCGGCCACCGAAAGGATCTCTGCCCATGAAGGCCATCATCCCCGCCGCCGGTCTCGGCACCCGCTTCCTTCCCTCCACCAAGTGCACCCCCAAGGAGATGCTGCCGGTCCTCGACAAGCCGGTCATCCAGTACGTGGTCGAGGAGGCGCTCGAGCCCGACGAGGTCACCGACGCCATCATCGTCACCTCCCCCAACAAGCCCGAGCTCCTGAACTACTTCCAGCCCGACCTCTCGCTCGAGCAGCTGCTGCGCGCCCGCGGCAAGGACGCCTACGCCGACGCCGTCGCCGAGGCGGGCGGCCTGCCCGTGGACTTCCGCTTCCAGTACAAGCCCAAGGGCCTCGGGCACGCCATCCGCTCGGCGGCCGACGCCGTCGCCGGCGAGAGCTTCCTCGTGCTGCTCGGCGACTACGTGGTCCCCAACCGCGACATCTGCGACAAGATGCTCGAGGTCTCCTGCGCGCACGGCGGCGCGAGCGTGATCGCCGTCGCGCCCTGCGCACCCGAGGAGGTCAGCCGCTACGGCGTCATCGCCGGCGACCGCGCGGGCTCGCTCGCGGGCGCCGAGGGCGTGGCCGACGAGGAGCCCGGCGCGGTGTGGCGCGTCTCCGGCCTCGTGGAGAAGCCCGATGCGGCGGACGCCCCCTCCAACCTCTACATCGTGGGCCGCTACCTGCTGAGCCCCCTTGTCATGGACCTGCTCGAGGACCAGGCGCCCGGCGCCGGCGGCGAGGTGCAGCTCACCGACGCCATGGCGCGCTCGCTCGACCGCGAGGCCATGTACGCCGTCGTCATCGACCCGCTCTCGGGCTACGACACCGGCACCCCGTCCGGCTGGATGGCCACCAACGCCCTCATGGCGGCGGCGGACCCGCGCTTCTCCCAGGGCTTCTGGGACGCCATCGACGAGCGCGGCGGGCTCAAGCGCTAGATGACGACCGAGTCGACCGGCGCGGCTCTGTCGCCGTGCGCATCCACCGAGCGCCCCGCTCCGGTTCTCGCGCTCGTCATACCCTGTTTTAACGAGGCGACCGTGCTTGCCGGCACGGCGCCTCTTCTTTTGGATGCGATGGCGCGCCTCGTGACCGCGGGCTCTGCGGCGCCCGAGAGCTATCTGGTGCTGGTGGACGACGGGTCGGTCGACGACACGTGGGCGGTCATCGGCGCGCTCGCCGCCGCGGACCGGCGCGTACGGGGCGTGCGGCTCAGCCGCAACTGCGGGCAGCAGGCCGCGCTCATGGCGGGAATCGACGAGGTGCGCGGTGCCTGCGACGCCGCCGTGACGCTCGATGCCGACGGGCAGGACGACCCTGCCGCCCTCGCCGAGATGGTCGCGCGGTACCGGGAGGGCTACGACGTGGTCTTTGGCGTGCGCTCCGACCGCTCCTGTGACGGCGCTCCCAAGCGCATGACGGCCCGCGCGTTCTATCGCCTCTTGGCGCTCCTCGGCGCCGAGGTCGTGCCCGACCATGCCGACTTCCGCCTTATGGCGGCGCCGGTCATCGCCGGCATCGCGTCGTTTCAGGAAGTGAACCTCTACCTCAGGGGCCTTGTGCCCCTCGTGGGGTTTCGCAGCTGCGAGGTGCGCTACCGCCGTCTGCCCCGCCGGGCGGGGCGCTCCCATTACGGTGCGGGGCGCATGGTCGGGCTTGCCCTCGACGGCGTGACGTCGCTCACCATCCGGCCCATCCGCATCATCACGCTCGTCGGCCTCGTCATCGCCCTCGGCAGCGCCCTCGGCATCCTCTGGGCCGTCGCCACGGCGCTTTCCGGACGCGCGGTCTCGGGGTGGGCGAGCATGATCGTGGCCATCTTCTTCTTGGGCGGCGTGCAGCTGGTGAGCCTGGGTGTCATCGGCGAGTACGTGGGCAAGACGTATCTGGAGGCCAAGCGGCGCCCGCGGTACCTGGTTGCGGAGCGCACGCAGGGGGACGCAAAAGACGCGTCGAGCCACCGGTCCACACAAAACGCATGAACATGTGTTCTATTTAAGCTCTCTACCAGCAGGATATGCAGAAACTAATTTTGCTACCCCAAATGGAGCCTCACGTCAAGAACTAACTTGCCGAGCGGTAGGTGCCCCAGTAAACTATTAGGTTGCGATAGTTGGCCCTCTCTGCCTCGACGTGCCGGACGCGGCGCTCATGCCGCGGCCTCGCGAGGCGACGGGGACCTCAAGGACAGCGCTTCCCAGAAGGAGGAAACACCTGGTGTCAACCGCAACGTATATCCCGGAAGCAACACCCACGGAGCGCGGGCGCTTCAGCTTTGGCAAGATCGCCGATGCGATGGAGCTCCCCAACCTCATCTCGGTGCAGAAGGAGTCGTTCGAGCGCTTCATGACCGAAGGGCTTCGCGAGGCCTTCCGCGAGTCCAGCCCCATCCGCAGCCAGAACCACGTGCTCGAGGTCACCTTCGGCGAGCACCAGTTCGGCGACCCCGCGCACGATGTGGACGAGTGCCGCGAGAAGGACATGACCTATCAGGCCCCGCTTCTGACCGACGTGCGCCTCACCAACCGTGAGACGGGCGAGATCAAAGAGCAGCTCGTCTTCATGGGCGACTTCCCCATGATGACCGATCGGGGCACCTTCATCATCAACGGCACGGAGCGCATCGTCGTCTCCCAGCTCGTGCGCTCGCCGGGCGTGTACTACTCCCAGGAGATGGACGGCGGCAAGCAGGTCTACAAGGCCCAGGTCATCCCGGCCCGCGGCGCGTGGCTCGAGTTTGAGGTCGACAAGCGCGACCAGCTCGTGGTCTCCATCGACCGCAAGCGCAAGCAGTCCGCCACCATGTTCCTGCGCGCCCTCGGCATCGCCGTCACCAACGACGACATCTTCGAGCTCCTCGGCGACTCCGACGTGGTGAAGCGCACCATCGAGCGCGACACGGCGCTTACCCGCGAGGACGCCCTCATCGAGATCTACCGCCGCCTGCGCCCGGGCGAGCCGCCCACCGTGGACGCCTCCCGCAGCCTCCTCGAGGGCCTGTTCTTCAACCAGCAGCGCTACGACCTCGCGCGCGTGGGCCGCTACAAGGTCAACAAGAAGCTCGGCCTCACCACGGCCGAGGAGGTCTCGATTCTCACCGACGAGGACATCGTCGCGACGCTGCGCTACCTGCTCTCGCTCGCCGCGGGCGAGCCCGGCTTCAAGACCGACGACATCGACCACTTCGGCAACCGTCGCGTCCGCACCGTCGGCGAGCTCGTCGCCAACCAGTTCCGCATCGGCATGAGCCGTATGGAGCGCGTCGTCCGTGAGCGCATGAGCTCGCAGGATATCGACGAGATCACGCCGCAGTCGCTCATCAACATCCGCCCCATCGTGGCGGCCATCAAGGAGTTCTTCGGCTCCTCGCAGCTCTCGCAGTTCATGGACCAGTCCAACCCGCTCACGGGCCTGTCGCACAAGCGCACGCTCTCCGCGCTCGGCCCCGGCGGCCTTGCGGGCCACAAGTCCGGTTCCAGCCGCCGCACCAACGTGCCGACGGCCGTCCGCGACGTCCACAA
>DVMF01000088.1 GCA_018715125.1 Candidatus Coprousia avicola
ATCCGTCGCGCCAACAAGAACCTCATGAACCTCGCCCACGAGCGCTTCGGTGACCACATGGACGCCCGCTTTGTGACGCAGCTCGACGAGCGCGGCAAGACCACGCTCTATGACGGTCGTTCCGGCGAGGAGTTCCGCGAGCCCATCACCGTGGGTACGAGCTACATGCTCAAGCTCGGCCACATGGTCGACGACAAGATCCACGCACGCTCGACGGGCCCCTACAGCCTCGTCACCCAGCAGCCGCTCGGCGGCAAGGCCCAGTTCGGCGGCCAGCGCTTCGGCGAGATGGAGGTCTGGGCGCTCTACGCGTACGGCGCCTCCAACGTGCTGCAGGAGATCCTGACCGTCAAGTCCGACGACACCGTGGGCCGCGTGAAGACCTACGAGTCCATCGTCAAGGGCGAGAACATCCCCACGGCCGGCCTCCCCGAGTCGTTTAAGGTTCTCGTGAAGGAGATTCGCTCGCTCGCGCTCGACATCGAGCCCCTGCACGACGCGGACGAGTCCCGCGCCGCCGAGCCCGCCCAGGACGCTGCCGAGGCGGCCCCGACCGACGCCCTCGACGCCATCGATGAGCTCGACACCTCCGTTGAGGCCGTCGACGCCCTCATCGACGAGCTCGCCGCCACCACCACCGAGAAGGAGTAGTTGACTGTGGCAGATTTCGAAGCTACTGATTTTGACGCGGTAAAGATCTCGCTCGCCTCCGCCGACCAGATCCGCTCTTGGTCCCACGGCGAGGTCAAGAAGCCCGAGACCATCAACTACCGCACCTTAAAGCCCGAGAAGGACGGCCTGTTCTGCGAGAAGATCTTCGGTCCCGCCAAGGACTGGGAGTGCTCCTGCGGCAAGTACAAGGGCATCCGCTTCAAGGGCATCGTCTGCGAGCGCTGCGGCGTCGAGGTGACGACGGCCAAGGTGCGCCGCGAGCGCATGGGCCACATCGAGCTCGCCGCGCCGGTGTCGCACATCTGGTACTTCAAGAGCCCCACGAGCTTCCCCATGAGCCGTCTTCTGGACATCAAGTCCAAGGACCTCGAGAAGGTGCTCTACTTCGCGAGCTACATCGTGACTCACGTTGATTACGAGGCCCGCGATGCCGACGCCGACGACCTGCGCGAGGAGCTCGCGGCCGACCTCGAGGAGCTCGACGCCGAGTGCGCCCGCCAGATCGAGAGCCTGAAGGAGCAGGGCAACCCCGAGAACTTCGACGAGTTCTCCGACGAGGAGCCGCTCACCCAGGAGGAGATTGCCGCCGGCATCATCGACATCGAGGAGGAGACGAAGGACGAGAAGCAGCTCCGCCAGGACGCCTTCGACGCCTTCATGAAGCTCCACGAGCGCGACCTCATCTCCGACGAGCCGCTCTTCCGCGAGATGAAGCGCTACTACTCGATGTACTTCGACGGCGACATGGGCGCCGAGGCCATCCGCGAGCTGCTCTCGGCCATCGACCTTGAGTCCGAGGCCGCGACGCTCAAGGCCATCATCGCCGACGAGGACGGCCAGAAGCAGAAGCGCGAGAAGGCCGTCAAGCGCCTCGAGGTCGTGGACGCGTTCCTGAAGGGCCATAACGACCCCGCGAACATGATCCTCGACGTCATTCCGGTCATTCCGCCCGATCTGCGCCCGATGGTGCAGCTCGACGGCGGCCGCTTCGCCGCGTCCGACTTAAACGACCTCTACCGTCGCGTCATCAACCGCAACAACCGCCTGAAGCGCCTGCTCGACCTCGACGCCCCGGCGATCATCGTCAACAACGAGAAGCGCATGCTGCAGGAGGCCGTCGACGCGCTCTTCGACAACGGCCGCCGCGGCCGTCCGGTCGTGGGCCGTGGCGGGCGCCCGCTCAAGTCCCTCGCCGAGGCCCTCAAGGGCAAGCAG
This sequence comes from Candidatus Coprousia avicola, assembly GCA_018715125.1. Classification (GTDB taxonomy): domain Bacteria; phylum Actinomycetota; class Coriobacteriia; order Coriobacteriales; family Coriobacteriaceae; genus Coprousia; species Coprousia avicola. The sequence goes on from DVMF01000088.1 coordinate 1,888, forward strand.
GGTCGCTTCCGCCAGAACCTGCTCGGTAAGCGCGTGGACTACTCCGGCCGTTCGGTCATCGTTACCGACCCGGAGCTCAAGCTCCACCAGTGCGGCCTGCCCAAGACCATGGCGCTCGAGCTCTTCAAGCCCTTCGTGATGAAGCGCCTGGTCGAGCTCGGCAAGGTCGAGAACATCAAGGGCGCCAAGCTCGCCATCGACCGCTCCGCCAGCTTTGTGTGGGACATCCTCGAGGAGGTCATCGACGGCCGCCTCGTGCTTCTGAACCGCGCACCTACGCTGCACCGCCTCTCCATCCAGGCCTTCGAGCCCGTGCTCGTCGAGGGTAAGGCCATCCACCTGCACCCGCTCGTCTGCGAGCCCTTCAACGCGGACTTCGACGGCGACCAGATGTCGGTGCACGTGCCGCTGTCGCTCCAGGCTCAGGCCGAGGCGCGCGTGCTCATGCTCTCGAGCAACAACCTCCGCTCGCCGGCATCGGGCAAGCCCGTCAACACCCCGCGTCAGGACATGATCATCGGCGTGTACTACCTCACGCAGATGCGCGAGGGCATGCAGGGCGAGGGCCACGTGTTCGCGAGCTTCGCCGACGCCCTCAACGCCTACGACGCCCGCACCGAGATCGACCTTCAGGCCAAGATCCAGGTCCGCGTGAGCGCCGCCGACGCCAACGTCATCACCGAGGACGGCACGCACCTCTTCCGCATCAACAACGGCCGCGGCGACATCGTCGAGCTCGACGTGACCGGTTCCAAGACCGCGCGCTTCGAGACCTCCATCGGCCGCATCATCTTCAACGAGCAGTGCCTGCCCGCCGACTACGAGTTCATCAACTACAAGATGAACTCCGGCGACGTGAAGCGTCTGACGGCCGATTGCTGCGACCGCTACCCGTCGTCCGAGGTCGCGCCGATCCTCGACAACATCAAGTACACCGGCTTCCACTACGCGACGCGCGCCGGCCTCACCATCTCGCTGTGGGACGCGCTCATCCCGGAGGAGAAGCCCGAGATCCTGGCGAAGACCCAGGCCGACGTCGACCAGATCAACGAGTACTTCGAAGAGGGCTTCATCAACGAGCAGGAGCGCCATACCGAGGTCGTTAACGCCTGGACCGCGGCGACCGACAAGGTGTCCGAGCTCATGCTCGCCATGTTCGACGACGAGAACCCGCTCTACATGATGGCCGACTCCGGCGCCCGTGGTTCCAAGACCCAGCTGCGTCAGCTCGGCGGCATGCGCGGCCTCATGGCGGACATGTCCGGTGAGACGATCGACCTTCCCATTAAGGCGAACTTCCGCGAGGGCCTGCTGCCGCTCGAGTACTTCATCTCGACCTACGGCGCCCGCAAGGGCCTCGTCGACACCGCGTCGCACACGTCGGACTCCGGTTACCTCACCCGTCGTCTCGTCGACGTGGCGCAGGACGTCATCGTCCGCGAGGAGGACTGCGGCACGACCGAGGGCGTGACCTACAAGCTCACGCTGCCCGAGTCGGGCGACCTCAACACCGACCTCGTGGGCCGTTGCTTCATCGAGGACGTCGTGGCGCCGGACGGCACCGTGCTCTTCCATGCGGACGAGTACATCGAGAGCGCTGCCGACATCCAGAAGATGCTCGACGCCGGCATGAAGAAGGTCAAGCTGCGCGCGCTCCTCACCTGCCGCTCCAAGTACGGCGTCTGCCAGAAGTGCTACGGTTGGGACCTCTCCACGCGTCGCCCGGTCGCCATCGGCACCGCCGTCGGCATCATCGCCGCGCAGTCCATCGGCGAGCCCGGCACGCAGCTCACGATGCGTACCATTCACTCCGGCGGCGTCGCGGGCGTCGACGACATCACCCAGGGCCTCCCGACGGTTGGCCGTATGTTCGACGTCGTCGGCAACGTCAACGAGAAGATCCTCGGCCGCGAGGCCGACCTCGCGCCGCACTCGGGCATGCTCTCCATCAAGCCCGAGAAGAGCGAGTACGTCCTCACCATCACCGACATCGACGACGCGACCCGCATCATCGACGAGATCCGCGTCCCGGCATCGGTGCGCTTCATGCCCGGCATCGAGGACGGCTGCGAGGTGCGCGCCGGCGACCAGCTCACCAAGGGCTTCGTCAACTTCCGCAACCTCCGCAAGCTCACCGACATCGAGTCGACGATGCACACCTTCGTCGAGAGCGTGAAAGACGTCTACACCTCGCAGGGCGTCGACCTGAACGACAAGCACATCGAGGTCATCGCCCGTCAGATGCTGCGCCGCGTTCAGATCACCAACCCCGGCGACTCCAAGTACCTGCTCGGCCAGTACGTCGATCGCTACGAGTTCGCCGACGAGGTCGAGCGCCTCGCCCGCGAGGGCAAGCAGGCCCCGGCGGCCGAGCCCGCGATCCTGGGTACGCTCAAGGTCGCCGCGTCCATCGACTCCTGGCTCTCCTCGGCGTCGTTCATCCGCACGGCGGGCGTCCTCACCGAGGCCGCCATCGAGGGCAAGGTCGACCACCTGCTCGACCTCAAGAGCAACGTCATCGTGGGTAAGAAGATCCCCGCGGGCACGGGCCTCAAGCCCTACGCCAACGCGCAGCTCACCTACCGCACGGCCGACGGCTACCAGGCCATCGACGGTCCGACGAGCCCCCAGGCCAAGAGCCTGCCCGACTGGGCGCCCGACGCGCTCAAGGAGCTCGACGAGAAGCTGCCGCAGGAAGTCGACTGGGCCGGCTACGACGACCTCGGCGGCGGCGACGGGTCCTTCACCCGCAACGGCCGCACGGTCACGGCCGACGAGGCCAAGCTGTACCTCTTTGACGACCTCGGCGTGAGTCAGCGCTGGACCAACAAGTTCAGTGAGGTCGGCATCGAGACGGTCGGCGACCTCGTGGGCAAGTCCGAGGAGGACCTGCTCCGCATCGACGGCATCGGCCATAAGGCGATCGAGGAGCTCCGCGCCGGTCTCGAGCAGCACAACCTGCTGTACATTCTCGAGAACGACAACGACAAGGCGGACGCTGAGGACCTCTCCCAGCTGCTGCAGATGGTGTTCTCGCCGGATGGTCCGGACGAGATCCTGCTGGGCACGAGCGCCCCGCGCCACCATCTCGACTCCGAGGAGGAGATGCTCGGCGCACCTGCCGACTCGTCCGCATCGAGCGCCTCGTCCGATGTCATCAACGAGGACATGGCCTCGCTCGACGCGCTTCTGAACGAGCTCGTCGACACCGATGACGTCGACGACGAGGACACGATCGGCTAGGTCCAAGCGCGCGCATCCATAGCCTGCTGACAGCGGCCCGCTTCCCATGAGGGAGGCGGGCCGCTATGCTTTGGTCGCTCTGCCGGGCTGGCCCGCCCTTGCGCCTGCCCGCCCTCACGCCGGTCCCCAGATGTCATGTCGGATTGAACAGCTTCAATGATTTTCCAACCGGTTTCTGACGAGCTTCCCAAAAAGACCTGGCAACAATCTGACGGTGCGGTCAGATTCGGTGCCAGCGATTGGTTAGAAGGCGCATCGACTTTTTCGGAATCCCGCCGGTGATGCCCGGCTCCGTGCGACTATGGTTCCATGAGTATCGTTCTCTCACATAGCACCGCGCTCCAGTTGTACCGCGCGCCCGCGCGTCCCTTGGGAATGCCGACGTTTCCCCAAACGGCGCGTCCGCTCAAGACGGGGGCCCCGCAGGAGACCGACATCGCCCGTGCCCGGACGCTGCTGGCGTCTTATGGGGTGCCTGCTCAGATGCTCGAAACCATCGACGTTCTGGTTTCGCACCAAAAGGAGCGGCGGCGCAGGGCGGGCGTGCGCTGCCATGTGTGTGCAATAGAGCTTCCGCCCCAATCTCTGGTGCAGCTTGATGCCGGGATATTCGCGGTTGATCCACGGTTTTGCGCTCTGCTTGCCGCCCAGTCTCTGAGCCGGCTTGAGCTTGTGGAATACTATTTTGAGCTCTGTGGATCTTATGCACTGCCGTTTGAGGAGGGCGGGGAGTATCGTGATGCCGCACCCCTTGCCAACGTGGCGAGTTTGGAGTCGTTCTTTCGGGCGATGAGCGGTTGCCGCGGCGCGACCAAAGCGCTTTGGGCCGCTCGCTACACGCGCGACGGCTCGCGGAGCCCTATGGAGACGGCGACAACCATGACGCTCGTCCTGCCCAAGCGCCTGGGTGGTCTCGGTATCCGTGGCGTGCGTATGGATCGGCGCATCGCGATTGCCACAAGTACGCGGCGCATGACCCGCCGCGGCTGCTTTTATGCCGACGTCTACATCGAATCGGCTCGCTTTCTCATCGAATACATGGGGATGCGCCATGAGGAGGAACGGCGTCAGGTGGAGGACGGCGAGCGCGATAACGCCCTCGACGCCATGGGATATCACGTGGTGCGCATCTGGCGCTGGGCATTGTTTGACAAGGCAAGCTATCGACGCATCCTAGAAAAGATCTGCGCGCAGGTTGGCTTGCGTGCCTCGAGGTTCCCACCTGATTTTGCGGACCGTCAGGAGGAGCTGCGGAGATTCGTCTTGCGTGCGTGGTTGAAGTAGAAGCCTTCGCGTTGGCATGGTGGCGTACGAAACGGGTTGTCGTGCGCCCCGTTTCCCATACGTACATCACGGCGCACATTGCATGGCCTTTTGCCGAAGCCTCGGTGCAATATCGCACGCAATGTACTAAAAAGGGCGCTGCGGGGGCCAAGACGGGACTGAGTGTACATTGAGAGGGAAAATGTGCGGCCCGCCACCTGCGGTTTTGTCAACCGTACATTACCGCGTACATTGACGGGTTCTTTGCCGCGGGAAATGTCCCGAGCCCCGGGCAAAACCCGCGGCAATGTACGCGTCAATGTACGGTTGGGAAGTCGGGGGTGCGCACACCGAGTCATCCTCGGCGCACACGCCCCGCTGCCCGCCGGGTATCGTGGGTGACTGTCAAACTGCACCGATAGGGGGTGCGGCAATGTGAAGATTCCGCGGAATCGACCCAGAATACCGATACGCCCGGCGCCGTGGTCTGTTGACACGCGCGCCCGCGAGCGTAAACTTGCTACTTGCTGTTTCGTGGGTGGATGCTGACGCCCCGGGGCTAGCCGTTGCACCTTTTATTCAATAGCTGGAGTATTGAGAAGGAGTTAGCTTTGCCTACTATCAACCAGCTGGTCCTCAAGGGCCGCAAGTCCAAGCCCGCGAAGTCCAAGAACGCGGCACTGCAGCACAACCCGCAGAAGCGCGGCGTGTGCACCCGCGTGTTCACCACGTCCCCCAAGAAGCCGAACTCGGCACTCCGCAAGGTCGCCCGTGTGCGCCTCGTCAACGGTATCGAGGTCACGGCCTACATCCCCGGTGAGGGCCACAACCTCCAGGAGCACTCCATCGTCGCCATCCGCGGCGGCCGTGTGCGCGACCTCCCTGGTGTTCGTTACAAGATCATCCGCGGTGCCTACGACTGCGCTCCGGTCAACAACCGCAAGCAGTCCCGCTCCCGCTACGGCGCTAAGCGTCCGAAGAACTAACGTAACCTGCACCATCGTTTATCGCCGGGCAGCGTGAAGCCAAGGCCCGGTCAGACTTAAAGGAGATTTACATGCCGCGTCGTGCATCTAAAGCCCAGCGCCGCGAGATTCAGCCTGATGCTATCTACAACAATCGTCTCGTGACGCAGCTCATCAACAAGGTCCTCCTCGACGGCAAGAAGTCCGTCGCGGAGCGCGTCGTCTACGGTGCCTTCGACATCGTGGCCGAGAAGTCCGAGGGCGATCCCCTGGCCGTCTTCAAGAAGGCCATGGAGAACGTCAAGCCCACGCTCGAGGTCAAGCCCAAGCGTGTCGGCGGCGCCACCTATCAGGTGCCTATGGAGGTCAACTCCCGTCGTTCCACCCAGCTCGCCATCCGCTGGATCGTCAACTTCTCGCGTGCCCGCAAGGAGAAGACCATGGCCGAGCGTCTCGCCAACGAGATTCTCGATGCCTCCAACGGCGTGGGCGCTTCCGTGAAGCGTCGCGAGGACGTCTTCAAGATGGCGGAGGCCAACCGCGCATTCTCGCACTACCGCTGGTAATCCGAGGAAGGGTAGATACTCATGGCTAAGGCTAAGTACAAGCTTTCCGATACCCGCAACATCGGCATCATGGCCCAC
>DVMF01000089.1 GCA_018715125.1 Candidatus Coprousia avicola
GAGAAGAAGAGCCGCGTCGCCGTCGATGCCATCGGTGACGCCTGCACCGGGTCCAACCCGCGCCAGCCCACGCCCGAGGAGATGGAGAAGCTGCTCGAGTGCGTCTACAACGATCAGGACGTCGACTTCTAGGCGAGGTCTCGATTCCCAACGGAATCCCCCTGCACCCCTCGCGCAAACGCCCTCGGCCTTACGGCCAGTGGAATGTTTGCCCGGGGAATCTGCAGGGGGATTCCTGCATTTCGACCCGCCGCGGCCCGGGCCTTAGAGCACGGTGAGCTTCTTGGGGTAGCTGTTCAGCACCTCGCAGCCGTCCTCCGTCACGATGACGAGGTCCTCGATGCGCACGCCGATGTCGCCGGGCAGATAGATGCCCGGCTCGATGGAGAAGCACATCCCGGGTTGCACGGGCTCGTTGTGCGTGGCGGAGACGTCGCCCGGTTCGTGGTCCTGAAGGCCGATCTGATGCCCCAGGCGGTGGTTGAACGCGGGCCCCCAGCCGGCGTCCTCGATGATACGGCGCGCGGTCAGATCGATCTCTGCAAACGTGACGCCGGGGCGCACGATGGCCTCCGCCGCCTCGTTTGCCCGGCGCACCGCGTCGTAGACGGCGCGCTGGTGGTCGGTGGGCGCGGCGGTGAAGAACGTGCGCGTCATGTCCGAGCAGTACCAATCGCGCTTGCAGCCCACGTCGAAGAGGACCATGTCGCCCGCCTCGAGCACGGTGCCGTCCGGCTCGTGGTGCGGGTCGGCGGCGTTGGCGCCAAAGCTCACGATGGGGGAGAAGGAATGGTCCTGCGCGCCCAGGCGGCGGTACGTGCCGAGGAGCCCCTCGGCGATCTCGAGCTCCGTGGCTCCGGGCCGCACCTGCTCCACCAGCCACTGCATGGCCTCATCGTTCACGCGGGAGGCGGCGCGCATGAGCTCGCGCTCGCGGGCATCCTTGAGGGCGCGCGCGTCGTCGACGGCATCGGAGGCGACCGCGAAGGCCGACGCCGCACCTGCCTGCATGAGCGGAACGAGCCAGCGGGCGGGGAGCTCCTTGTCTACGCCGAGCGGACGCGCCGCATCGCACAGCTCGATGACGAGCGGGACGGGGTCGTCGGTGTCGGAGAACGCGACCACGTGCGCGCCGGTTGCCGACGCGTCGGGAAAGAGCCTGTTAACCAGAAGGGTCGGGGTCCCCGCGGCGGGGATGAAAAGCGCGAGAAAGCGCTCGTAGGGCTCGGTGTAGTAGCCGGTCAGCCACCAGATGGAAAGCGGGTCCACCACCATGAGCTGGGTGAGCCCGCGCGCAGCGAGGTTTGCCCGTACGCGGGCGATGCGGTCTGTATGCATGATGCCTCCCTGGGGCGTAGGGGTTCGCACGCGCCCAGTGTAGCACCTGCGCGGCATCGTCCAAGCCGACCTGCGGTGCCGTCCTGCAAAAGAAATCGCGTCTAGGCCCCTTTGGGGGCGGAAAGGGGGCCTAAGCGCGATTTCTCGGAGGAGGTCGAGGACCGCAGGCACGACAAGGGGAGTGCGTTCGACGAGTTCAGGGACGTGATAGAGAGCAAGGCGGCGATGCCGGGGGTCACGAAGAAGGCCATACACGAGTTCCTGCTCGACCGGCACCCCGACGCAGCGCTGCCCAAGTACGGGGCCTTCACGAAATACTGCCGGGAGCGGGGGATCGAGTGCGCCGCGCCGTCGGGCCCCGAGCCGCACCCCCGCTTCGAGACCCCGGCCGGCCGCCAGCTGCAGTTCGACTGGAAGGAGGGGCTGGAGATGGTCGACGCGAACGGCGAGGTCTTCGAGTTCAACGTGTTCAGCGCGGTCCTCGGCTTCTCGCGCGCGCACCGCTTCGTCTACTCCAGGACCCGCACCGAGGACGACCTGCTCGCCTGCCTGCTGTCGACGTTCGTCCGGTTCGGCGGGGTGCCCGAGGAGGCCGTCACCGACAACATGGCCGCGCTCGTCACGTTCTCGGGCGGCAGGCGCATCAGGTCCGAGCGCGCGTGGCGCTTCGCCAAGGAGGCCGGCTTCGAGCTGAAGCTCTGCAGGGCGGCGACGCCCCAGACCAAGGGCAAGGACGAGAGCTCGAACCGCTTCGTGAACAGGCTCCTGGCCTACAACTACGACTTCGAGGGCGAGCAGGGCCTGATCGACGCGATCGCGCGCATCGAGGCGAGGAGCAACGCCGAGCCCAACGAGACGACGGGGCTGCCGCCGGCGGTGCTGTTCATGAAGGAGAAGGAGCACCTGCGCCCCATCGGGAACCTGCGCGTGCTGCAGGGCATGATCGGCAGCGTCAGCGTGCAGAGGGTGCCCGCGACCATGCTCGTGCGCGCGGCCGGGAGGCAGTGGTCGGTGCCCCGCTCCTGCATCGGCAAGAGGGTCAACGTCATCGCGATGCCCTCCGGCCAGGTGCGCGTGACGCTCGACGGGGAGGAGGTCGCCGCGCACGACGCGGCGGCGGCCGGCCCGATCGTCTACGCGGAGGAGCACTACGTCGAGGCGCTGTCGGGCAAGTCCTGGTTCGGCGAATCCGACATACGCGAGGCGGCCCGCGCGGACCTCGAGCTCCTCGACCGGCTGGGGGGCGAGTAGCGTGGGGGCGCTGAGCGAGTCGAGCCCCTACGTGAGGGCGCGGGCCAACCTCTCCGAACTCGGGATCGACCGGATGTGCGCGGCCATGCCCGACTACGTGCGCATGGTCGCCGACGGCGAGCGCGACTTCGCGCAGGCCGTGGCCGAGATGACGCAGGCGGAGGTCGCCGCCAGGCGCGAGCGCATCATGCGCCAGCGCATACGCTCGTCGGGGTTCCCCTACGTCAAGACGCTCGCCGACTTCGACTGGTCCTTCCAGCCGAGCGTGCCCAGGGCAAAGGTCGAGGAGCTGGCGACGCTGCGGTTCATGGACGGGGCGGAGAACGTCCTGCTGGTGGGGAGCCCGGGCGTGGGGAAGACCCACCTCGCGGTGGCGATCGGCATCGAGGCGGTCAAGGCGGGGCGCGAGGTGCGCTTCACCGACTGCGCCAGGCTGGTCGAGGGCCTGAAGGACGCCTCGTCGCGCGGGATACTCAAGAACAGGCTGAAGTACCACGCGCACTCGAAGCTCCTCGTGGTCGACGAGCTGGGGTACCTCGACATCGACGAGCAGGGCGCCGACCTCATGTTCCAGCTGGTGTCGACGCGCTACGAGCAGCGCTCGACCATCATAACCACAAACGTCGGCATAGGCGGCTGGGCGAAGGTGTTCGGGGACGAGGTGACCGCGGGGGCCATCGCGGACAGGGTCTGCCACCACTGCACGCTGATAAAGATCACGGGTAGGTCCTACAGGCTCAAGGATCTGCCGGCCGACAAGAGGAGGGAGGGGTAATCAAATGCGGTGAAAGTACGGTGGCGCCGATGACGGTTATGCAGTTGCGTCCGTGACGAGGGAACGGTGGCGCGATTGTCGATTTTTATATTGACTTTATCACCCGCCCCCTCGGCGTGAGCCTTGCGTTAGGATGTTGGGACATGGGATGGCCCCCTCTGCCGTAAGCGTAGACAACTCACAGCATGCGGGAGTCATCCCTATTTGTCATCCATTGCGCGTAAACAACGTCATGGCATTAAACACCTAGCGCCCCTTCCGGGGAGGCGCAGCATGCGGCGCGTCCTGCCCTGCGCACCGTGCAGCACGCGGCATGCGGCGCGGCTCGGCGACCGCGGACGGGCCGACTCGCCTTTTTCATGTTGTATACAATATGGAATCTCGCACAGACGCATAAAGAACGCCGGGCATATGAGAAATGCGGAAGCGCCCGCACAGCTCAGGGCGTCCGCTCGCAGCGCGAGAATCATTCAGGGGTAACGTACAATTTTTTGCGCACTTTGACAGCAGGATAGCGTCCAGATAGGAAGGAGGGCACGGCCCGCCCCGGTATGATTCGAGTTGTCGAG
>DVMF01000090.1 GCA_018715125.1 Candidatus Coprousia avicola
TGAAGTCCGCCAGGATCCTCTCCCTCTCCTCCCTGCTGTACATGCGCAGCCCCCTTCCGTGGGTTCGCGCCGCGCGGGGGAGGGGGCATGCCCCCTCCCCCGCGGTCCAGGATTCTGCCGCGCTCCCGCGAGATAATAAGTAACACCCCACCCGAGACGGCGACCGCGCCCAAAAAGCCATCCTTGGCGCGTCCGTCCGCCCCCGTTAGCGCTCATTTGTGCCTATATGGAGCCTGATTGGGGCCTCAAGCGGTCCAAGGTGAGGCTCTTTTGCTCCAACAGGCAGCCGTACCAAGGGGTGATTTATTATTTCGCGGCTGTTTTTGTCCATAGGGGGTTAATTAATAGCGTCTGATAAGGCTTGAATTGCAAAACCTCCCGCCACCTTGAGGCGACGGGAGGTCGTGAGGCCGCTATATCACGTACGCTCTCTAGAAGTCGTCCGGCGACAGCGTCTGGACAAACTGGTCGAACTGCTCGAGCTCGTCTTCGGTGCTCTCGCGCTCGGTGCGGAGAGACAGGGTGCCCGCGCGGTTCATGACGTCATCCTCAACGTAGATGGGAGCGTTGGCCCGCACGGCGAGGGCGAGCGCATCGCTGGGTCGGGCATCGACTATCGTCTCGCTGGTTGTTCCGTCGCTGGCAGGCGTGGCGAGCACCACGCGCGCATAGAACACCGGCGCATCGACGCGGTTTACCTCGACGCGCTCGACTTTGACGCCAAGCTTGGTGAGCGTGTCGAAGAACAGGTCATGCGTGATGGGCCGCGACCCCTGGCTGTGATCGATGCCTCGGCTGATGGAAGCCGCCTCGAATGACCCCGTCTGGATGGAGAGCGAGCGCTGCGGCGCGCCCGAGCCGGCGCCCGCCGCGCGCTCGCGGAGGACGATAAGCGACGGTACCGGACCCGAGGCCATGATGATGGTCTCGATATCAACGCGAATCATATGGCACCTCCCGTGTACCCGTGTTGCGTGTATGAAAATCGCAGCTCAACGTCTTAGTTGCTGCGTTCGTCACGGCGTATGCAATCGCTGCGCGCGTGAATCGATACGCTATGATACCCAAAACCCTGCAATATGGCTCATGCGCACGATGTTTTCATGGGTGAAAGTGGCCTTGTTGGTCGGTTGAGTCCTCTTTGCGCACGGATGCGGTCGAATAGTCTTGCTCGTGAGGACCCGTTGGGGCTGATATCTGCACAAAGGTAAGGAATTCAAACGCCTTCTCAAAGTTGCCGCGATGAGTACGAGTCGTATACCAGCCCATTTGATGTACGGCCGTCGTGGCCTACATCCGGGTGGCGATGCAATTCCTTACCTTTGTGCATGAGGCAGTCCCGGGAGGGATGCGGGGCGCGGTTCTGAGCCCCGCGGCTCCTCAGGAGATCCCGTTCGCTCCGTTCACCGTTCCCTGCGCCCACGTCCGGCGAATCGCCGGCATGAGCCGCCGTGGTGCGGGGTAGGCTCAGCGGTAACGTATGTGTTCGTGCGCGCACGGTGCGCGGACCAGATAATCGGACCGCAGTCCCACCAGCGCTCCCACCTTTGGCAATCGCGCCGTGCGCCCAACCGAAGGAGGTTGCCATGGGTGCGCCCGAGACCGCCAAAGTGAGGAACGTCGTCTTGGTTGGCCAGGGAGGAGTAGGAAAGACCTCCCTGGCAGAAGCGATGCTGCACCTTTCAGGCAAAACGGCCCGCTTGGGCGGGCATGCGGGCACCAAGCCCACGCTCGACTACGACGCCGAGGAGGTCAAGCGCGGGGTCTCGATCTCGACCTCCATCGCGCCCATCGATTGGAAGGGCGCGCGCTTGAATGTCCTCGACGCCCCCTGCTACCCCGACTTCATCGGCGACGCCTATGCGGCCATGGCCGTCTGCGAGACGGCGCTCTTTGTGGTGGATGCCGCCGAGGGCCCGCAGCCCACAACCGTAAAGCTCTGGTACGCGGCCGAGGACCTGCGCCTTGCCCGCGCCGTCTTTATCAACCGCATCGACAAGGAGAACGCCGATTACGAGGCCACCATGGCGACTCTGCGCGAGCGCTTTGGCATGCGCCTCGGCGCCGTCACGCTGCCGTGGGGCACGGGCGAGAACTTTGAGGGCGTTATCGACATCGTTCGCATGAAGGCACGCCACTGCGAGGGTGCGAAGCAGGAGGAGTTTGATATTCCCGCTGAGTACCAGGCAGAGGCCGAGGCGGCCCGCGAGACGCTGTGCGAGCTCGTGGCCGAGGCGGACGATGACCTGATGGAGAAGTATCTCGAGGGCGAGCCGCTCACCCAAGAAGAGGTCGAGGGGCTTTTGGGCAAGGCCATCGCCCAGCGCCTGTTTGTGCCGGTGTTCGTGGGTTCCTGCACCAAGGAGCTCGGCGTCCACTCCGTGATGGACGACATCGTCACGTATTTCCCCGCGCCGACCGATTACGGCGAGATGCCGCTGGTCGACGGTGACACGCTCAAGATCAGCTCCGATGACGAGCGTCCCGTCGCCTTTGTCTTCAAGACGCTGAACGACCCCGCGCAGGGCCGCATCTCGTTTATCAAGGTTCTGACCGGCACCCTCACCCCCGGTCTCGAGCTCATCAACGCGCGCACCCGCAAGGGCGAGCGCCTGGCCCATCTCTACGTGATGTGCGGCCGCGAGATGACCGAGGTCGGCCGCGCCGAGGCGGGCGACATCATCGTCACCACCAAGATCGCCGCTGATACCGGCGACACGCTCTCGGTCACCGGCAAGGTCGAGGCCGCGGCGTTCCAGTTCCCCAACAGCCAGTACCGCATCGCCATCGAGGCGGAGAACCGCGGCGACGAGGAGAAGCTCTACACGTTTGTCGAGCGCGCCTGCGAGGCGGATCCCACGATGAAGATCCAGCGCGATGAGGAGACGGGTCAGACCATCATCTCCGCGGTGGGCGAGGCGCAGGTGAGCGTGCTGCTCAACCGCTTGGAGGAGCGCACGAAGGTCGTCGCCAAGAGCGTGCCCATCAAGATTCCGTATCGTGAGACCATCCGCCGCGTGGCGAGCGCGCAGGGCCGTCATAAGAAGCAGACGGGCGGCGCCGGACAGTTTGGCGATTGCTATCTGCGCGTCGAGCCGTTGACCGACGGCCGCGATTACGAGTTTGTCGATGAGGTCGTGGGCGGACACATCCCCCGCGCCCTCATCCCCGCCGTCGACAAGGGCGTGCAGGAGGCCATGAAGGGCGGCGTGATCGCCGGCTTCCCGCTCACGGGCATTCGCGTGGCGGTGTACGACGGTTCGTATCACCCCGTCGACTCCAACGAGATGGCGTTCCGCACCGCGGCGCGCATCGGCCTGCAGAAGGCGTGCGCCGAGGCGAGCCCCGTGGTGCTCGAGCCGATGGAGAACATCACGGTCACCATTCCGGAGAGCTACGCCGGTGCGGTGATGGGCGACGTGTCGGCCTCTCGCGGCCGCGTGACCGGTATGGACACGGACGCGCGCGGCAACACCGTCGTTACGGCGACGGTGCCGTACGCCGAGCTGACCGACTACGCCACGCGCCTGCGTTCGCTCACGCGCGGTACGGGCGACTTCCAAATGGAGCCCGCGGGCTACGAGCAGGTGCCGCACGACGTGCAGGAGCGCCTGGTGAAGGAGTATCAGGAGGCGCGCGCTGCCGGTAACAAGTAACCGCTGCTAGGGGTGCGGACCCTCGGGCGTCCGCACCCGCATCGCGCGGGAAGATGGGGGCGCCGTGAAACCGTCTGCGGTTTTACGGCGCCCCTTCGCATCATGAGGTTGAGCCGAGGTCGGGGGTCGGCACACGTATCAGGGCTGGGCGTTCATGCTGCCGCGCCGATAGGGGCGCGCGTGCGGAGAGACGCTCGCGATGCCGTGCTCTTGCGCGAGCGTGCGGAGCTGCGCGAGCACATCGCCGTGCAGCTGCGGTTGACCTTCGTGCACGCTTGCGGCGCCGTCTGCGGCGGTGCCGCTAGCGACCGCGATGAGCGCGAGGTCTTGGGGAGACCCCTCGATGCGAAGCCCGTCTCCCGTGATGCGCGCCCGCACCTGGGTGCACCCGAGCTCGTGCAGATAATCCTCGCACGCCCGCGCGGCGTCGAGTTTTGCGGGCGTGAGCGGCTCACCCGTCGCCACGCGGGTAGCGAGGCAGGCGCCGGCGGGAAGGTTCCAGACGGGAAGCCCCCAGTCGCGCAGTATCTTCCGTTCCTCGGCCTTTGTCCAAGCGGTCTCCATAAGCGGCGAGCGCACGCCGAGCTCGCGCAGCGCCCGCGTGCCGGGGCGGTCGGTTGCGGCCGCGTCATCGGCATTGCTCCCGTCCAGAACGCAGGCGATGCCGCGCTCTTGTGCGGCTTGCGCGATGCGCGAGAACCCGGCCCGTTTGCAGTGGTAGCAGCGCTCGGGGCCGTTGGCGCGGACGTCTTCTTGGGTAAAGGGGTCAAAGGGGATGGCGAGTACGGGCAGTCCGAGCGTGTCGACGAGACTCTGGAATGAGGCCCGCTCGGGTGTGCCCACAAACGGCGAATCGAGGTGGACGAGCAGGGTCCGGTCGGGTATCGCGCGGGCGCAGACGGCGGCTAGAAACGTGCTGTCCACCCCGCCAGAAAACCCGAGTGCCACGGGCGCAAGCGCACGAAGCCGCTCCTCGAGCGCGGCGAGCTTGGAGATGGGGCTGGAGTTGGTCACGGGTTCCTCCGGGTGATGGTTTTCCCTGACAGGTACGTTGAAGACCTGCCGAGGCTGCGTACATTCTGTCACAATACCCCTGTCGGACGCTTGATAGACAACGGCGCCCGCGCACGAGAAGGGAACGCTCATGGCCAAGGCTTTCGACGCCATCATTTTCGATATGGACGGCACGCTCGTCGACACGGAGCGGCTGGGCTTCAAGGGGTGGGATCTTGCGGCTGCCGAGCTCGGTGCTGACGTCCCCCGTGCGCTGGCGGAGAGCTTTGTGGGCCACAACGAGCCGGCCGTTCTGGCGATGCTGACCGAGGCCTTGGGCGATGCCGACCTCGCGCGCCGCGTGTTTGACCTGCATTGGGTCAAGCGCCGTGAGCTCGCCGAGACGGAGCTCGAGGCCAAGCCCGGCGCGGTCGACGCCGTGCACGAGCTCAAGCGGGAGGGCTGTCGCCTTGCGGTGGCCTCATCTTCCTCGCGCGAGATGATCGAGCTCAACCTCTCTCGCGCCGGCATGCTCGACGCCTTCGATATCATCACGGGCGGTACCGAGGTCGAGAACGGAAAGCCCGCGCCGGATATCTTCCTGCTCGCCGCTCAAAAGCTGGGTGCCGAGCCGGCTCGTTGCGCCGTGGTGGAGGACTCGCCCAACGGGGTGCGCGCCGGCGCCGCGGCGGGTATGACGGTGTACCTCGTGCCGGACACCATCGCCCCCACGCCCGAGATCACCGCCCTCGCCCGCACCGTGCTCACCACGCTCGCCGAGCTCCCGGCGGCCGTCGCCAAAGCGTAAGAGAGCGCCCGTGAGCTCATATCTCAACAACGTATGGGTGGCGACGCTGCTCTTCCCCTTCATCGCCGCGGCGCTCTCGCTCCCGTACGCCATCTATCAGTATCGGCGCTTCGGGAGCATCTCCGCATGGAAGACGTTTCTCGTCTTCTCGTTCATCTTCTACCTCCTCTGCGCCTACTTCATGGTCATCCTGCCCCTGCCGGCCGATCGCAGTGCCTACTATCCCAGCGCGGCCACGCCGCAGCTCAATCCGTTCTACGCGCTGGAGATCATGTGGCCCGCGCTCGAGCGCCTGAGCCTTACGTCCCCGGCATCGTGGTGGGCGTTCCTCAGAAACCCCTCGGTATACACCACGCTTTTCAATGTGCTGCTCACCCTGCCGCTCGGCGTCTACGTGCGCTACCTGTTTGAACGACCGTGGTGGCAGGCACTGCTGGCCGGCTTTGCGCTATCGCTCTTCTTCGAGGTCTCGCAGGTGACGGGACTCTTTGGCATCTACGCGCACCCGTACCGGCTGTTCGACGTGGACGACCTCATCACCAACACCTTGGGGGCGCTCATAGGGTCGGTGGTGGCGCTGCCGCTCTGCCGCTTCCTGCCGTGTATGGACGACGTGGAGGAGCGCGCCATCGAGCGCGGGGCGGCGCATACATCGTTCTCGCGCCGATTGGTTGCCTTTGCGGTCGATATGGTGGTTACCGCGGTCGCGCTCGCTGTCTTGCGGTTCGCCTTTCCCACTGCCGACGATACCGCCGCGGGTCACATCGGCCTGTTGATGGGGGCTACCGGCATTGCGTTTATGCTGGTGCCGCTTCTCACGCGCGGCCAGACCGTCGGCCACCGCGCCGTGGGCCTGCGTGTGGTGCGCCCCGACGGCACGACGGCGCCCGGCATCTCCTATATCGTGCGTTACGGCCTTCTGTTCTGGGTGTTCTTACTGCTGCCATCGTGGGTCGCGGCGCTGTTCCCCGCCGCTGGCAGCCCCGTGCTGCATCTGGGCGACGAGGTGTCCATCAGCTCCGCCGGCATCTTCGCGGTGCTGTTCTCGGTGTATGTCACCTGGGTGGTGACGATTGCGGTGCGCGCCGTGCGCTCGGCCTTTAAGCATCCGTTCGTCATGCTCAACGGCATCATCTCAAATACGCGCATCATGTCCGTTGCGCAGGCGGACCGTCTCCGCACGGCGCGCCATGAGGAGACGCTCGCGGAGGAGCTCCATGAGCTCGATATCGATCCCTTGGGTACCGATCTGGACGACGCCTTTGACAGCTCGTTTGATACGACGAGTGCCGATGAGGGCGTCGACTTTGACCCGGAGGAGCAGGGCCACATCTAGCGCGCCGCCGTTTTTGAATCTATTGGCGGACCGTGTTTAGAGGTACACGCCCAGGTTGAGCTCGGGGATGAGTGCGGTTTGGGTGCCGAGGGGCGTTACGGTACCCGTGCCCCCGGTGCTCTCGCGGGCAAGGAGAAACGGCCGTACCAGCTCGTGGTGGGTGAGGGGTTCGTGCTCTTTTGCTAGCGCCGCGCGCGGCAGCGGGGCGGAAGAGCGCGGCATAGTGGTCCGCACCTGCCGTACGCTCGCTCGCTCCTCGGCGCGCTTGAGCTCGATGGCTTCCACTACGAGCTGCACGGCTTTGCGTCCCACCTCGTAGCCCGTGGGCGCGCTTGTGGTAAGCGAGACGGCGCCGCCCCACGCAAGCGGGTTTCCGCCGCAGCCTGCGACCATTAGGTCGTCGGGTACGGTGAGTCCCGCGGCCATAATGCCCGCTATGGCGCCCGCGCCGAGCTCATCGGTCAGGGCGAGCAGCGCGTCCGGCCGCTCGTCAGCGCGCCGGCGGGCGATCTGCTGGCCCAAGCTGTACCCGTCGCCCGAGACGTCGCCCTCGCCGGCATCCAGCACCTCGAGGGCGATGTCCGGTCGCGCCGCAAAGGCGTCGCGCGCGCCCTCCAAGCGCAGACGGAGCGTCTGGTTGGCCGCGTGGCCCACGATCGCCACCCGCTCCGCGTGCCGGGCGATGAGGTGCGCGGCGACGATGCGCCCCTGCGCGCGGTGGTCGGCCGTGACAAACAGCCCCGGCTCCTCACTGTGGACGCCCACGTATACCGTGGGGGCAAACGTGTGCGGATACGGCTGCCAGCGCTCGATCTCGGCGGGCTGCACCAGCACGCCCGCTACCTGCGTTCCCATAAAGTAATCGAGGTAGTGGCGCTCGAGGTCGCGCTTGTTGCTGCTCGTGGCAATGAGGAGGTCGTAGCCGAGTTTGAGCGCCTCGGCATGCGCACCGTTGGCGACCTGCAGGCTCGTGCCGTGGTTCAGGCGGGGGAGGACGAGGCCGATGGCGGTGTTGCGCCCGCCCGCGAGCAGCCGCGCGCTCTGGTTGGGCGTGTATCCCAGCCGGTCGATGGCCTCTTGGATGAGGCGCCGCGTGTCGGGCCGCACCTTTTCGGGGTGGTTGAGGGCGTTGGATACGGTACCGAGCGAGACGCCGGCCTCGCGTGCGACGTCGATAATCTTGACTTTTGCCATGGGCGCTCCTCACCTGTGGTCTTGCGGCCGCATCGCAGCCGGCCCTGCAAAGGGCGGCCGGCGTGCCGTGACGCTATGAGCATACCAAGAATTGAAGCGCTTCAGCAATGTGAAGAAAGCATACTGGTATGGTAAAAGCATGACCAATCTGTCGTGTGTGGCGTTTATCAGTCGGGGGCTCCCCTACAATAAAGGGCCTGTTCCGCTACGCGCGGCACGCGGCCGCCTCGCTCGGGGTAGTCCCCGGACACGGCGGGTGCGAACGGATGGATACAGACGCTAAGGAGCTCTCGCTATGTGCGGTATTGTGGGTTACACCGGTCTTGACCAGGCGAAAGACATTCTGGTGGACGGTCTTAAGCGACTGGAGTACCGCGGGTACGACTCGGCGGGCGTGGCACTCGAGGCAACGGACGGCGCGGGCGACCCCCGTATCGACGTCGTGCGGCGCGTGGGCAAGGTCGCCGGGCTCGAATCCGAGCTGCTGGGTGTCGACAGCGCCGCTACCTGCGGCATCGGCCACACGCGGTGGGCCACGCACGGGCGACCGAGCGTGGCAAACGCCCATCCGCACGTAAGCTGCGACGGCCGCATCGCCCTTGTTCACAACGGCATCATCGAGAACTTCGCCGAGCTGCGCGAGGCCCTTGTGCGCCGCGGTCATACATTTATGAGCGATACCGATACCGAGGTCTTCACCCATCTCATCGAGGAAGCTTACGACGGCCGCCCCGCCGACGCCGCCACCGGCGAGCCCGCGCGGCCGGGTTGCCATGACCTGATGGACGCGGTGCGCGAGGCCTGCACGCATGTGGTTGGTGCCTACGGCTTGGCGGTCGTGTGCGCCGATGAGCCCGGAGTCATCGCGGTCGCGCGCAAGGATTCCCCCATCATCATCGGCCGCGGCGAGCGCGGTAGCTACGTGGCATCCGATGTCATCGCCGTCATCGATGCGACGCGCGACGTCGTCGTGCTCGAAGACGGCCAGTTCGCCCGCCTCACGCGCGAGGGCATCACCTATACCGACGCCGAGGGTAACGCCATCGAGCCCGCCGTGACCCACATCGATTGGGACATCGATATGGCAGAAAAGGGCGGCTACCCTGATTTCATGCTGAAGGAGATCTGCGAGCAGCCGCGCGTCGTGCGCGACACGCTCGTGGGCCGTATGACGGGCGGCGAGCTCGACATCGACGAGCTCGGCCTCACCATGGAGGAGCTCAACCTCATCGACCGCGTCTACGTTATCGCGTGCGGAACGAGCTATCACGCCGGGCTTATCGCTAAAAACCTCATCGAGATGTGGGCGCGCATCCCGTGCGAGGTGGAGGCGGCGAGCGAGTTCAGGTATCGCAATCCCATCATCACGCCGTCGACGCTGGTGGTCGCGGTGAGTCAATCCGGCGAGACGGCCGATACCCTTGCCGCCATCCGCGACGCGCGTATCAAGGGCGCCAAGGTGTTTGGCATCACCAACGTGGTGGGTTCGCCGGTTGCGCGCGAGTCCGACGGCGTCATCTACACCAAGGCCAACAAAGAGATCGCCGTGGCCTCTACCAAGAGCTTTATCGGCCAGGTGGTGTCGCTCACGTTGCTCGCCCTGCTGCTCGCGCAGGTCAAGGGCAAGCTGACGACAGGTCAGGTGCGCCTGCTCTTCAGCGAGCTCGGCAATACGGCGGAGC
>DVMF01000091.1 GCA_018715125.1 Candidatus Coprousia avicola
TCTCCGACCCGCCCGTCAAGGTGCTCTTCTCCGACATCACCGAATACGGCTTCCGCGGCAAGGCGATCGCGACCATCGAAGACCCTGCGCTCGTGGCCGCCGCCATCGATGCCGCCGTGCGCGCCATCGCACCGCTCACCCGCTAACGCCGCCGCCGTGCGCCACGCGCCGCTCACCCGCTAGCATCCGGCCCCGCCGAAGCGCGCACTCGCCGCGCCGATATTCCCGTGTGCGGGTTTGCCACTTCCCACCCTTTTTCATGCCCCATAAGTGGCAAATCCGCACACGACAACGTCCGTGACGCCAAGAGGGCATGGGCTGTCCGTCCGGCCGCGGCGCGTTGCGGGTACAACCGAGGTATCTGCCCGATACCCCTGAAAGGAGTCCCGTCATGCCCGTAATCAAGACGCACGCGACCACGCCCATCCCCGAGAGCGCCCAGCACGCCCTCAAGGCAGCCTTCGGCCAGGCCATCGAGAACATCCCCGGCAAGTCCGAGCAGTGGCTCATGTGCCTCTTTGACGAGAACGCGCCCATCTACTTCGCGGGCGACGACAGCGAGCCGAGCGCCCTGATCGAGGTCGGGGTGTTCGCGCGGGGCGAGGTGCCGGCGAGCGCGTGGGAGGCGCTCACCGCCGCCGTGACGCCCGCCGTCGCCGAGACGCTCGGCATCGACCCGGCGCGCATCTATGTGAGCTGCTCGTCCACTCCCCACTTCGGGTGGAACGGGACGACGTTCTAACCGCGGTTCCGCCAGGGCGTCGCGTCTCCCGTTCCTTCTTGTGCGCTTCGGGTATAACCCCCATCGTTTAGCGACGCAAGGAGCCCCACATGACCGACACCCTCGAAACCAGCACCGCAGGCGGCGCCCCCTCGCCCAACGCCTTCGAGTACACCTACCACATACGCTACAGCGAGGTGGGGCGCCGCGGCCTTATGACGCTGCCCGCCCTCATCAACGCCTTTCAAGATGTGAGCACCTTTCAATCTGAATCCCTCGGCGTAGGGCTGGCATGGCTCAGAAACGAGCAGCGCGCCTGGGTCCTCACGCACTGGCACATCGTCATCGACCGCTACCCCTCGCTCTGCGAGCCCGTGACGGTGGGCACCTTTGCCACGCACTTCCGCGGTTTTACCGCCAGACGCAACTTCTACCTGCGCGATGAGGCGGGCCGCCTCATCGTGCGCGCCGATTCCTCGTGGGCGTTTATGGACCTCGCCGCCATGCGTCCCTGCCGGCCCGCGCCGGAGCACGTTGCGCCGTACGGAGAGGGCGCGCCCCTCGAGATGCCCGCCGAGGGCAGGCGCATCGCGGTGCCCGAGCACCTGAGGATGTGCGCGCCCATCTTCGTGGGGCCGAGCCTCATTGACACCAACGAGCATGTCAACAACTGCCATTATGTGCAGATGGCCTTTGAGCAGATCGCCCGCGAGGACCTCCCCCGAGACGTGCGCGAGCGCGGGGCGCGCCACGTGCGCGTCGACTACCGCCGCGCCGCCGTGCTGGGCGACACCATCTACCCGCACGCCGTCATCGACGGCGACCGGGCGGTCGTCTCCCTCACCGATGCCGAGGGCGGCATCTTCACCGTCGTCGAGCTGCGCTAGCGCTGATGCGCCGCCGTGCGCGCCGACGCTGAGGCGTCCGGGCGGGCGCACGCGGGCAACCCCGACCAGAAGGAGCACGCCATGACCGCACCAGAGAAAACCGTCCGTTGGGGCATCCTCGGCGCCGGGCGCATCGCGCACCGCTTCGCCGCGAGCCTGGCGCACGTGCCCGACGCCCGCCTTGTTGCCCTGAGCTGCCGGAGCGCCGCCAAGGCCGCCGCTTTTGGCGCGGCGTTTGGCGTGGACGGCGCGGATGCGCTCGCCGACGAGGCCCTCGGCAACGAGGCGGGGGCGGCGCACGAGGCGCTGCTTGCCCGCGATGACATCGACGCCATCTACCTCGCCCTCCCCCATGGCCTGCACTACCCGTGGGCGATGCGCGCCCTCGCCGCGGGCAAGGCGGTCCTCTGCGAGAAGCCCGCCATGCTCGACGCCCGCGAGATGCGGGAGGTCGCGCAGGCGGCCCGCGCTGGCGGCGTCCTTTTCATGGAGGCTCTAAAGACGCGCTTTACCCCGTGCTACCAGCGCGTGCGCGCCCTCGTGGACGCGGGCGCCATCGGCGAGATCGCGCGCGTGGAGTGTGCCCTCGAAAACGATATGGGAGGGCGCATCGCCGCGGGCAACGATTACATGTCCGACCCGCGCCAAGGCGGGGTGCTGCTCGACACGGGCATCTACTGCGCCGGCTGGCTGGAGGATTATGTGGAGGGTGCGCCCCAGGTCACCCGCTGCCGGGTGCGCTACGAGGGAGCTGTCGACAGCTTCGTCGACGCCGAGCTCTCCTACCCCCGCGCCACCGGACGCCTCGTCGCCGCCGGCGACACCGCCGAGCTCCCCCGGCAGGCGCGCCTTGTCGGCACCGAGGGCGAGATCGTGGTGGACGACCTCCACCGCCCCGAGCATGCCCTCCTCATGCGGCAGGGCGCCGCGCCGGAGGAGATACGCCTTCCGTACGAGGTCGATGACTTCTTTGGACAGATCGACCATTTCTGCGACCTCACGCGCACAGGCGCCACCGAGTCGCCTATCGTGCCGCTGTCCGCGAGCATCCGCACCGCGGAGCTTCTCGACGCCATACGCGCTACCTTCCCGCCGCGTGGCAGCGCGCACGGGGCGTGAGGCGCGCGGCCTCGCTCAGTCCTCGGCGATGCGCACGCCCAGAAGGCCGATGAGGTCGACGGCCTGATCGGGCGCGATCGTGCACCCGCGCAGCTCGCGGTAATCATCCGAGACCGTAAGGCCGCCGATGCGGCAGCCGGTGAGGTCGATACCCGCGAGCGGCGTGCGCACGAACTCCGCCCGGGTGAGGTCGCAATCGGCCAGGTCGACGCTTTTCAAGCGCACCGCGTGCCACGAGCTCTCCGTGAGGTTGCAGGCGCGCAGCCGAAGCCCGCGCACCGTCGCCTCGGACATGTCGCTGTAGCGCAGCTGGCAATCGGTTGCCGACACGCTCGTGAGACGGCTCTTGAGGAAGCTCACTCCCGGCGCGGAGCACGAGCGAAAATCGACCCGGTTGAGCCAGCAGCGCTCCATGCGGCAAGAGATGAACCGGCAGCCCTCAAAGCGCACGTCGGTGAGCGTGCCGCCCGAAAAATCAACGTCCTCGAAGGCGCAGTCGCGAAACACCACCTGCTCGAAGGTGGCGTCTTCGGTCGAGACGCCCGCGAGCTCAACGTGTGCGAAGACGTGGCGGGAAACCTCGGCCTCGCCCTCCGCCAACAAGCGCACGAGCCCCTCGGCACCCAGCCGGTCGTCCATCCGCTCCAACACGTGCGCGTATCCCGCAAACGGCTTGACGCCCACGCCGCACCCCCTCGCTACGAGAGGCGCGCCTCGCGGGCAAACAGCTCCTGCACGCGCGAACCCGCCTCCTCAGGCATGACAAAGGCCTCGCCGAGCGATGCCGGCGCGCCGTACTTGCCATGGTAATCGCTTCCGCCCGTGACAAACAACCCGTAACGGCAGGCCGCCTCAAAGGCGAGCGTCGTGTCCGCAGGGCCGTGATCGGGATGATATGCCTCGATGCCGGAGAGGCCCGCGTCCACCAGCTCGGGAAGCGACGCCCAGGAGTTCATCTGGCCCGGATGCGCGAGCACGGCGACACCGCCCTGCTCGCAGATGGCGCGCACCGCGTCTGCCGCCGCCGGGTAGACGATGTCATGGTTGGCGGGGCTCTCGCCCTTGAACTGGCACTGGTAGAAGAAGCGGTAGTCGGGGTCCTCGTGATGGCGGTGCGTGAGCGCCTCCATCACGTGCTGCTTGTAGACGCCAAGGCTCGCGCCGGCGGTGGCGACCACCTCGTCGAGCGAGATGTGGCGCCCCGAGAACTCCGCGCCGCGCCGCCGGAGGAGCCATGCCTGCCAGAGCGTGTTCGCCGTGCGCTGGCGGAGGGTGTCGTCGACGATGCGCTCGAGGGGGCCGGAGCCGTCCGGCGTGGCCTCGAGGCCGAAGGCGAGGATGTGGACGTTCCGGCCCGTCGCGTAATCGCGCGCCGAGACCTCGGTCCCCGCAAGCACGGGGAAGCCCTCGCGACGGGCGAGGGCGCGCACCGGGGAGAGCTGCCGCAGGCTGTCGTGGTCGGTGACGGCGAGGGCGGCGAGACCGGCGGCGCGCGCCTCGGCGATGAGCTCGTCCACCGAGGCGGAGCCGTCGGAAAACGTCGAATGGCTGTGGAGGTCCCAGGCGCCCACGACCGTGCGCGCACGCGCCGGCTGCGGGGCACCGCCGTGCGCCGCGACCGGCAGCGCGGCGTCGCGATGCCGAGCCGCCCGCTTCTGCTCCTTCATGCGCTTCTTCTCCTTCTTGTCCTTCTTGCTCTTCTTGTTCTTCTTGTCCAACGCGTCTCCGCTCGGGTGCCTCTTACTCATGGCGCGCCTCCTCAACCGCACAGGTTGGCCTCATGATACCCGCGCGCCCGCGCCTAAAGCGGAAGACTCTGGCTCAGGCGGTAATGGGTCTTTTCGAGGCCGACGCGCTCGTAGAAACGGTGCGCGCGGGTGCGGTAGAAGCTCGAGGTGACCTCATACACCTCGCAGCCCGCCGCACGGGCGCGGGCACGGGCCTCCTCGACCAGACGGGCCCCGAGCCCGTGCGCCCGCGCCGACTCGTCGACGACGAGCTCCATGATCTCCGCCGCGGGGCGCTCGTGGTGAAGCTGCACCTCGATGCGCAGGTTCAGCATGCCGAGAATCCGGCCGCCGTCCTCTGCCACCAGGCAGGTATAGCGCTCGTCGGCGAGCTGCGCCGCCAAACGCTCGGCAAACGCCACCCGGTCAAACGCCGTGTCCTCCAGCGCGCACACGAGCGCCCAGAGCGCGTCCGCATCCGCCGCCGCGGCGGGCCGGATACGGACGCCTGGCTGCGCCGCGCTCACGCCACAAACCCGCCGGCCTGCATGTTGTATTCGCGGTCGCAGACGCCTTCCATGAACTCGAGGTCGTGGAAGATGCCGAGCATCGTGGTGCCGCCCGCCTTGAGCTGCTCGATGAGGTCGCGCACCTTGCGCTTGCTCGCGTTGTCGAGCGATGCCGTGGGCTCGTCGAGCAGAAGCAGGCGCGGGCGGCGCACCATGGCGCGGGCGATGTTGAGGCGCAGCTTCTCGCCGCCCGAGAACGTGTTGGGATAGAGGTCCCAGAGCGGGCGCGGAAAATCGAAGTGCTCGAGCATGCGCGTGGTCTCCGCCTCGATGTCCGCCTCGTCCTCAAACGCCTCGGCGGCGCTGGCGCGCACGATCTCGCGCGCCGTGGTGCGCGGAACGACGTCCAAAAACTGCGAGATGTACCCGATCTCGTAGTTACGCAGGTAGATGACGCGCCGCTCATCGAGCGTGGCGAGGTCGATGGGGCCGAAGGCGGCCGAGTCGTACCAGATCTCGCCCGACTCGGGCAGGTTGGTGCGAAAGAGACACTTCAGGATGGTGGACTTGCCCGAACCGGAGCGGCCCGTGATGCCCACGAACTCGCCCGGCATCACCTTGAGCGAGATGTGCTCGCAGCCGCGCACGCGGCGGTTGGCGGCGTGCAGGGTAAAGCCCTTGCTGAGGTCGCGGATCTCGAGCAGGGGGCGCAGGGTCTCGGCCATGTTAGCGCACCTCCTCGTCGGCAAGCGTCTCGGCAAGCGTGGCGGCGTCGGTCGCGAAGCGCGCCGACATGCTCGGCAGCGCCGGGTACCACATGCGCGAGACCACGCGGCCGTCCACGAGCGTCGCGGTGATGACGGGGTAGCTCCGCTGCCCCTCGGCGACCTCGCGCACCACGAGGATGTCGGCCTTCTTGCCCTCCTCGAGGCTGCCGAGCTCGCGGTCGATCTTCACCGCGCGCG
Source organism: Candidatus Coprousia avicola (assembly GCA_018715125.1). GTDB lineage: Bacteria > Actinomycetota > Coriobacteriia > Coriobacteriales > Coriobacteriaceae > Coprousia > Coprousia avicola. Next base: position 5,929 of record DVMF01000091.1, read on the forward strand.
CCGGGTTGATGGTGAGCATGGCGAAGGCCTGCTCGAGCGGCAGCTTGAACTCGCGGTGCAGGACAAACGCGCTCTGGAGCATCGCCGTGGGGTAATAGTCCGAGCAGAGGCACGTCGCCACGCCAGCGCGCACCGCGTCGCGGGCAGAGAGGTTTCCCGAGTGGCTCTTGCCCAGAAGGATGTTGGGCGTGCCCATGACGGTCGCCATGCCGCGCTCCACCGCGGCGGCGGCCACCTCCTGCGAGATGGGGAACTCCGAGATGGTGCAGCCGAGCTCGTGCATGAGGTCGAGCTTCTCCAGGGAGTCGTCATCGTGGCTCGCGAGCGCGATGCCCTGCTCGCGCGCGATGCCGGCGAGGTAGTCGAGCTGCTCGAACGAGAGCTTGGGCGCCGCCTGCTGCTCAGCGAGCATGCGCTCGGCCTCCTCGCGCGTGATGTCGCCACGGAACGACTTGCGCCAGATCTCGATGTCGCGGTACTGGCCCTGGCCGGGCGTGTGGTCCATAAAGCTGAGCTCGTCTATCTCGCCTGCACGCAGGTGCCGCTCAACCTGCTCCACCAAGTGCACGTTGTCGATCTCGAGGCGCAGGTGCAGGCGATGCCGGATGAGGTGGGCGTTGCGTCCTTCGGTCTTCTTGGCTGCGGCGATAAGCGCGATGATCTTCTCGGTGTTCTCCCACTGGCGCACGGGCTTGACGTCCATGAGGTCGTGCGCGTAGGCGGAAAGGGAGTGGAACATGGTGGTGATGCCGTGGGCCAGAAGCTCGCGCTCGGCCTCGAAGAGCGCCGTGGGGAAGTCCATGAGGACGGTCGGCCGGGGCGAGATGACGGTCTCGATGTAATCCGAGTGGATGTCGATGAGGCCGGGCGTCACATACCCGCCGTGCGCATCGATGATGCCGAAGCCGCGGGCCTCGGCGTCGAGCGTGCCCTGACGCTGGATGGCGGCGATGCGGTCGCCCTCGACCACGAGCTCGTAGCCAAAGAGCAGCCGGTCGGGCTGGACGATGATGCCGTTCCTGATGACGTACAAGAAAGTCTCCAATCACTGGGAAAGATGCCGGTTCGCGCGCTAGAGGAGCGAGTAGACGAGCTCCTGGGTGTAGGCGTGCTGCGGATCTTGCATGATCTGATCGGTGAGGCCGTGCTCGATCACCTGACCGTCGAGCATGACGATGGTGCGGTCGGCCAGAAGCCGGATAACGCCGAGGTCGTGCGAGACGACCACCATCGAGACGCCGAGGTCGCGGCGGAGCTGCAGGATGAGGTCGAGCACGCGGGCCTGCACCGAGAGGTCGAGCCCCGTGGTGACCTCGTCCAAGAAGAGCACAGGCGGCTCGTTGGAGAGGGCCTTGGCGATCTGCACGCGCTGCTGCATACCGCCCGAGAACGCGCGCGGCGGGTCCTGCTTGCGGCGCAGCGGGATCTTGACGCGCTCGAGCAGCTCCTCGCCGCGGTCGACCATCTGGTGCACGTTGCGCACCCCGGCCGCGATCTGCTTCTCGGCGATGTTGGAGAGGCTCGAGAAGTTCATGCGGAGGCCGAGGTAGGGGTTTTGGTACACCATGCCAAAGATGCGGTCGCGGATGTAGCGCTGCTGCTGGCGCGAGACCACAAAGCAGTTCTCGGCGCCGCCGTCAAACGCGGCGACGCGCATGTCGCCCTCGGTGGGGTCCTGGTCGAAGTAGAGGCACTGCATGAGGGTGGACTTGCCGGAGCCGGACTCGCCCACGATGCCTAAGATCTCCGCGGGGTGCACCTCGAGCGATACGTTGCGGACGGCGTGCACCGTACCGCAGACCGGGCAGATGTTGCGCTCGAGCCGAGCGTCGGGGTCCGCGCAGTACGGGCAGCCGGCGCCGAAGCGCTTGGATAGGCCGGTGACCTTCAGCACCGGTGCATCGTCCACGTAGGTATGGCTGACGGGACGGGGCAGCGTCTCACCTGCGGTTGCGGTCGCGTCGCTCATCGGGCGTCGCCTCCCTTCTGCGCGGTCGCGGCAGCACGCGCCGCCTCCACGCGCTGGTCGCAGTAATCGGTATCGGAGCACATCCAGATCTGCGCGCCCGTGGCGGGGTCGACCGTCTGGGTGAGGTACACGCCCGTGGCACCGCAGCGATGACAGCGCGCGCCCTCGAACTCCTCGGTCACAAACGGGTAGTCATCGAAGGCGAGGGACGCCACGTGCGTGTAAGGCGGCACGGCGTAGATCTTCTTCTCGCGGCCGGCGCCCAGAAGCGTGAGGTTCTCGGCCATGTTGAGCTTGGCGTTGTCGTAGCGCGGGATGGGGCTCGGGGCCATCACGTAGCGGCCCTCGACCATCACGGGGTGGTCGGCGCCCGTCGTCGTGGTGCCGTAGCGCACGATCTGCTCAAAGAGCTCGAGGTAGGCGCCCGTGTACTCCGCCTCGGCGTGCAGGCGCTTCGTCACGGTCTCGCGCGCCTCGTACGTGCGCAGGGGCTCCGGCGTGGGCACCTGCAGCACCAGCAGCTGGTCGCGCGTGAGCGGCTGCTCGGGGATGCGGTGGCGGCTCTGGATGAGCGTCGCCTCCTGGGTCACGGTCGTCGTCTCGACGCCGGTGGTCTCGCGCACGAGCCCGCGGATGGAGACGGCGTTGACGCTCGCGTCTGAACCCTGGTCGATGACCTTCAGGGTATCGTCGGGGCCGATGCACGAGAGCGTGAGCTGCAGGCCGCCCGTGCCCCAGCCGCGCCCGATGGGCATCTCGCGGCTGGCAAAGGGCACTTGGTAGCCGGGGATGGCCACGCCCTTCAGGATGGCGCGCCTGATCTCGCGCTTGGAGCCCTCGTCGAGGAAGGCGAAGTTGTAGTTCTTACGCATCTGCCTCGCCTCCCTTCTCGGGCTCCGCGATGGAGCGAAGCGCCGCGTCGAGCTTGCTCTGGAACGTCACGTAATGCGGGAGCTTGAGATGGCTGATGAAGCCCGTGGCCTCGACGCCGTCGATGTGGTAGAGGACAAACTCCTGGTCCTGGGTGGGATAGCGCACGTCGTCGGCGCGGAGGCTGTGGTCGAGCACGCTCATGGCGATCGCCTTGCTCTCGTCGTCGCCCACCACAAGGCCGTAACCCACGTCGAGGGCGCTGCGGTGGTTGCCGCGGTCGTCGACCTCGTCGGACACGATGAGGCTCTCCACCTCGGTCACCGGGATGGCGCCCAGGTAGTAGGCATCGTCCTCGGTAGGGGCGTCGGAGCCCGGCGCGTCGATGGTCACGGCGACGGTGCCGCGCCTGAGCTCGCCCACCGTGGGGTGGCTGAGGCCAAAGCCGCGGATGGCAGCGTAGCCGATGGCGATAACGGCCTGGGTGAGCCCGCGCGAGAGCGCCTGCAGGATGACGCTGCGGGGCGCGGGGAACGCGAGCGGGGTCTTGGTGATGTCGACCGGCTCGGTGTCATCGACAGGATAGGACCTCACCATGTCGATCTCGCGCAGGTACGTGAGGACGCGGGGCACCCTGGTCTGAGCTGTCGCCGCTTCTGCCTCAGGCTCTGCGGCAAGCGCCCGCTCGAGCTCGGCAGCGCGCTCGCGCACGTTGGCTGACGTCTCGTCGGCGAGCTCGAACTCGATCAGGCGATGGGAGTAGTCGCGCGTGGCGCCGAGGATCTGGCCACCCGCGATGTCCTTGAACGCGGCGGAGATCCGGCGGTCGACGCGCATCGTATCGGTATCGATCACCCGCGAGGTGTAGAGGCGCTCGAGCGTGGACCGGTAGGCGCGCATGAGAAAGACCGCCTCCTCGACCGAGCCCTGCGCCTGCTTGACGGCCGTGGCGGCGACCTCGGGCGCCCAGAGCGACCCCTCGGACTCCACCTGCTCCACCAGCTCGGGAAGCGCGGCCAAAATGGTCTCGACCTCGATCGAGCGCCCCGCGCCGACGCGCTTGAGCTCCGTCAGGTCGAGCGAGGCGGCGATGGCCTGCTCGCCGCCGGAAACGGCTACATAGCCCATGCTAAACCTCCTTCTGCCGTGGCGGACGCCCCGTCCACCCGCCGTGCGCGCGTGGTGCGCGGCAGGGCGATGAGGTGGCCCGCACCGTCCACCAGGATGCAATCGATACCGCAGGGGAACTCGTCGCCGCGTGCGGCGCGGGCGTCCATCACGTCGGTGCGGTCGAGCGCAATGAGCGCGCGGTCCTTGATGCCGGGGCCCGTGAGCTCCCACGTGCTCGCCTCGTCGGCGCCGGCGACGGCACCGGTGCGCACGCCCGCGCGATCGAGCCCCATAAGCGTGCGGCAACCGACGATGGCCGTGGCGCCGAGCTGCGGGTCGATAAGCGTCCCCGGGTTGAGGGCGCAGATGGCCTCCGCCGCTGCGGAGCCGCGCACGTCCTCCGGCACAAAGCAGAAGGCCGCCTCAGCCAAGGCGCGGGGTCTCGCATGCGTGCGGCGCGCGATGACGGAGGCCGCCCGCGCACCCGCCGGGCCGGCAACCGCGACCGTCGTGGCGGCATCGAGCACGACGTCGCCCACCACGAGCGCCGCCGGCGTGAGCCCCGCAGCCGCGGCGTCGGCGGGGTCGCCCTGCGCCACCGGCTCAATCTCGGTCACCTCGCCGGGACGCGCCATGGCGTCGAGCACGGCGCGGAAGGCGCGCTGCAGATAGAAGGCGCGCGCATCGGCCTCGGCGTCGCGCGCGAAGATCTCGTCCGTCATTTGACCACCGCCTGCACGCTCATGTCCTGCCCGCCCATCTCGTCGAAGTCGACGCGCGAGCGCTGGATGCGCGCCGCCGCGGCGGCCCGCTTGCGCTCAAGCGCGCGCCCCGCAGCCTGGATGCGCTCGTCCACCTCGGCAAGCGGCGCGGGCGCGGGGTCGGCCGCGTACGCGGCGTCGATAACCGCGAGACTGCGGGCAAGCGCACCGTCCGCCCCGAGCACGACACCGATGCCCTCGGCGTCCCCGATGCGCACCCGACACTCGCTCATAAGGGCCTCACCCAGATAGAAGCGGCTCATACGCGCCGTCTCGCGCACCTGGTTCATCACCAGGCCCTGGCGGGGCGGCACCGCGACGCGCACCGGGCACGCCGCCTCGATAAGCCCCGCGAGCTCATGCGCGAGCGCAGGGCCGCTCTCCACGAGGACCTCGGTCCTCGCCCGTCTCGTAACCATGACATTCCTTTCTCGTATCCCCCGGGGGTCAGTGCCTCGGGAAAAAAATAAGAGCTACCGAAGCCCGCTTAGGGGGCGGTCGATGGCAAGCCCTGCGCGGGGAGGGTGCGCGACGCGCCACCCTCCCCCCGATCCGCGTGGGCCGAGGGACACCGACCGCCCGGTGGGGGTTAGTCTTGCAAGATGTAGCGGCGACGCAGCTGCACGCTCACGTACTCGAGCACGAAGGCGGCGATGAGGCACGCGTACACGATGACGCCCACCTCGTGCAGGTTGTAGTAGCGGCTGCCTGCCTGGTAGAGCTGGAAGCCGATGCCGCCCGCCCCCGCGAAGGCGCCCACCGCCACCGCGTTGGTGAAGTTGATCTCGAGGCGGATGAACGTCCACGAGAGCAGCTTGGTGATGGTCGCCGGCACGATCGCCTGGAACACGATCTGCCAGAAGCTCGCCCCGCTCGCGCGCAGGGCCTCGATCACGCCCTCGTCGATCTCCTCAAAGCTCTCCGAGTAGCTCTTGGTGAGGTAGGCGATGGAGTGAAACGAGATACCGAGCACGGCCGCCTCGGAACCGAGGCCGATCGCGACGGTGAAGACGAGCACCCACAAGATCGTGGGGATGGAGCGGATGATCGCGACGATGCCCTTGACCGCGTTGGAGACGGCAGAGCTCGAGAGGTTCTCCGACGCGGCGAGCGCGAGGAAAAACGACACGATGGCCGAGATGACGGTGCAGAGCGCGGTGACGGCGATGGTGATGAGCATGCTCTCGGCAACCGTCGCCCACGTAAAGTGGCCCGCGCCGAGCGGCGGGTCGAGCGCCGGCTGGAGCATCATGGCGCCAAAGTCGGAAAGCGCCTGACGGGCCGCCTCCATAAGGTCGACCGTGCCGTACCCCATGCGCGCGAACGTCACAAACGTGAGCACCACGAGCACGATGAGCGTGAGCTGCACGGACATGTTGCGACCGGCGCGCGCCGTCAGGCGGATGCGCCCCGCAAAGTCGCGCTCCAGCGTGGCGGCGGTGCGCTCGGAAAGCGATACGGACGTCATCAGATCATCGACCTCCTCGCCACGTTGGAAACCGCCTCGATCACGAGCACGAACACGATGGTAACGATGATGACGAGGCCGGCGGTGTCGTAGCGGAACGACGTGTAGTACAGGTTGAACACAAAACCGATGCCCGTGCCCGTAAGCAGGCCGATGAGCGTGGCAGAGCGGATGTTGGTCTCCACCATGTAGAGCATCCAGCTCATGAGGTCGGCGACCGCGAGCGGCAACCCCGCCTGGAACACGATCTGCCAGTAGCCCGCGCCGCAGCTCTTGAGCGCCTCGACGGGACCTGTGGGAATCTCATCGAACGTATCGAGGAAAAAGCGCGTGAGCTGCCCAAAGGTGGTGAGGAAGAGCGCGAGGAACCCCGTGAACTCGTTCTGCTTGAACGAGAGCAGAAGCAGAAGCGCCCATGCGATCATGGGGATGTTGCGAAAGACGCTCGCGATGGCGCGGATCACAGCCCGCACCGGCGCCCACGACACGCCGATGGTGGAGGAGCCGAGGACGGAGAGCACGATGCCGGCGACGGCGGCGATGACGGTCGCCGCGACGGAGTCGAGCGCCGTCGAGACGGTCTGCGTGATCACCAGCGGAAAGTTGGCCAGCGACTCCGCCGTGGGGATGAAGTTCTGAAACATCCAGACAAACGCCGCGGGCACCGAGCCCAAGGCGTAGGTGAGGCTGAAGTTGCAGACCATCGAGCAGAGCTGAAACGCCACCACGACAGCGACCACGCCCATAAGGGCCCGGAGCTGCCGCTTGCGAAACCAGGTGAGGTCGACGGCGCGGGCGCGATCGGTGACCGCCGCGGGCGCTGCCGGCGCGGCGGCGCTCACTGGGCACCTCCCGCAACGGGCTCGGCGGCAAACGCCCCGGGGGCAGGAGCGGCCGGAGCGGCCTCGGGCACCTCGACGGGAACATCGACCATGACCTCGGCATCGCCCTCGTAGATGCGGCGGATGACGGCGGAGGTCGCCTCCTCCGGCGCGCCCTCGAAGACCTTCTCGCCGGCGCGGAGGCCGATGATGCGGTCCGAGAACCCGAGTGCGAAGTCGACCTGGTGGAGGTTCACGATGCACGTGATGCCGCGCTCGCGCGTGAGGCGGCGCAGCGTCTCCATCACCATGCGCGAGCTCTTGGGGTCGAGGCTCGCGATGGGCTCGTCGCAGAGCATGACCTTGGGGTCCTGCATGAGCGAACGGGCGATGCCCACGCGCTGCTTCTGCCCGCCGGAGAGCTGATCGGCGCGGCGGTAGGCAAACTCACCCAGGCCCACCTCGTCCAAGAGCTCAAAGGCGCGGGCCTTCTCGTCCTCCGTGTAGAGGCCGAGGCTGCCGGCGAGCGCGTTTTTGTACCCGAGGCGCCCGTGCAGCACGTTTTGAATCGCCGTCAGGCGGTACACGAGATTGTAGTTCTGGAAGATCATGGCGATCTCGCGCCGCACCTCGCGCAGGCGGCCGCCGGGCAGGTGCGTGATGTCGCGCCCGTCGAAGGTGATGGTGCCGTCCGTCGGCTCGATCAGGCGGTTCAGGCAGCGCAGAAGCGTCGATTTGCCGGCGCCCGACGGGCCGATGACCGTGATGAACTCACCCTGTCCCGCGGTGAAGCTCACGTCCGTGAGGGCGCGCGGGGTAACCGCCGCCGCGTTGCCGGAGGCCTTCCCGCGGCGGCGCGACGCGTCGTAGTTTTTGCCGAGGTCGCTCACCTCGAGCAGCATCTGTCTCTCACTCATGCTCAATACCGTGTCCCTTCGAACACAAGCGGCCCGCCGACCTGCGGCGGACCGCTCAAACCCACGTTTTAGGCGCACTTACGCAAGCTCGCGGATGGGGTCGTACCACTCGTCGTCGACCGCGATGAAGCCGGCGGTGTCGCCGAGGCTCCAGATGGCGCCCGTACCCTCGGCGTCCTCCGGGGCGAAGAGCTGCTCGTTCTCGGCCACCTCGGCGGAGGTCATGCCTTCGAGGATCTTGTCCTTGATGTCCTCGGGCAGCACGTCGGCGTTGTAGACGATGGGGCCGTTCAACACGGGCGTGGACTGGATGATGCCGAACTCCTTGCCCTGGACGCGGTCGAAGGGCTGCGCAGCGCCCTCGGCCACACCGTAGATAGAGCCGGGCTGGTTCACGGCGTCACGCTCGCCCTCGGGCACGGCGAGGTACATGTCGACGTCGATGTCGTCGAAGGCGGCCACGTCGGCGTCGCCCTGGAGCAGGTTGACGCAGCTGCCGGGGTGCGAGTTGCCAAAGAGCACCTGGCTGAAGAAGCCGGGCTGGGCGAGCTCGTCGGTCGAGGTGACCTCATCGGGGAACTCGGTCATGATGGCGTTGCAGGGAACCTTGAAGCCGGAGGTCGAGGTCTGCGACACGAAGCTCATGCGCTTGCCCTTGATGTTCTTGATGGAGTAGCCGGTCGCGGACTCGGCGTCCTCGTACTCGGCCATCTGATCGGCCGGAACGGCGATGCGGCTGTAGTACTTGGCGCCGTCGAGCGTGCCCTCGGTATCGGAGGTGGTGAAGAGGGCGTGAACGTTCTCGTTCTTCTCCTGAGCCTGGATGTAGCCCTCGGCGCCGAGGTTGGCCATCTGGGCCTTGCCGGAGGCGATGGCCTCGATGGCGACGTTGTAGTCGGTGGTGGTCATGAGTTCGACCTCGACACCGGCGTACTCGGAGAGGACGCGGCCAAACTCCTCACGGCCGGCATCGAACTCGGCGGCGGACTCGTTGGGGAGCCACACCATGGTGATCTTGTCGAGGGTCGCGGTGCCCGCCTCGTCGGAACCATCGGTGGCAGCGCCGCCCTTGCCGGCATCGTTGCCGCAACCTGCGAGGCCAAGGCCCGCGACGACGGCGCCGGCGCCAAAGATGCCGAGGAAGGAACGACGGGAAATCTGGGTATCGGTGACGTTCTTCACCTTTGTCTCCTTTCGCGCGTCGCACCCCCATGGCACGACGACACCACTCAAGCGGTCCGCACCCTTGCGGCCGCCAAACCGGAGACGATAGTAGGGTGCCCGCAGCGGCAGATCGGCCGCGTCGGCCATCCCTTGCCAACCGGTGACGAAACCTGACGGCACCGGCGCGGTTTTAATTACGCCTCGCTTGCCAAGCGGCCCTCCCGTAAAGAACCGCCCCGCGGCGGGTAAGCAAATCGGCCGCGCGGAGCACCGCAACGTAAAAAGGGCGCCCGCAAAGCGCCCCCCTCGGTAATGATTTGTTGTCAGACGGCGTCCATGAACCGCGTGCGTAAGGGTTTTATCCGCCCACCGTCAGCCCGCGGGCGGCCCGTGTTAGCGAAAAAACAGACGGCAGGCGTTATCCCAGGCTGCCCGCACGATGACGTCTAGATCCTCACCCGTACGCGCCGCGCGATCGCGCGCGAGGGCGTCGGCGGTAAACGCGACCATCGCGGGCTCGCACTCCAGGCCGCGGATGGGCTCGGGAGCCATGTAGGGGCAGTCGGTCTCAAACAGCAACCGCTCCTGCGGGCACGCCGCAAACGCCTCCCGGATATGCTCGTTGCGCTTGAACGTCGCCGCTCCGCCGAAGGCGATATGGCAGCCCAACTCGAGAAAGCGCTCCATCGTGGCGCGATCCTCGCCAAAGCAGTGCAGGACGCATCCCGCCCGGGGCACGCCCACCTGTGCGAGCACCCTATAGGCGTCCGCATGGGCCGCGCGCGCCTCGTCGCCCGCATCGTTGCGCAGGTGCAGCTCGACGGGCACATCGCGCGCAACCGCGAGCGCGAGCTGGCGCGCCATGACGGCCATCTGCACGTCATGCGGGGCGGCCGCGATATCGTCGTCTGCATCGTAGTGGTAGTCGAGCCCGATCTCGCCAATGCCCGCACAGAGCGGGTCCGCGAGCGCCTCCTCGAGCACCGCGTGGGTGGCATCGGTGTAATCGGGCGCTCCGTAGGGATGGGCACCAACCAGATAGCGCACCCGGTCGGCAAGCGTCGACCCCGCTGCCCGCGCGCTATCGAGCCATCCGCGCAGCTGTTCCCGATACGCCGCGAGCGGCATGTCGTCGCCCAAAGGATCGAAGAGCGTCACCAGTGCCGTCACACCCACGGCCTCCGCGCGCATGAGGACCTCGACCGGGTCCTTGGTCCAGAAACACGTGAGGTGCGCATGCGTATCGAAGAGCGGGGCGCTCAAGACCGGCGCGGCGTAGGTCTTGTCGCCGCGCTTGGTGTGCTTGGTAAAGACGAGCGGAGTGGCGCACGCAGCCGTGGGGCGCGCGGCATTGGCCGCAGTCGACGGCGCCATCAGAGCGCCCCCGCGCCCTTGAGCGCACAGGTCAGCCGCACGAAATCTGCCGGCGCGAGCGTCTCGGCGCGCGCCGTGGGCGCGATGCCGGCAGCCGCGTAGGCGCTATCGAGCGCCGCCTTGTCAAACCCGCTTGCCGCCATGGAGTTGCGAATGGTCTTGCGGCGCTGGGCGAAGGCGGCGTCGATAACACGACAGACCTGATCGGCATCCGGAGCCTCCGCGGCGCCTGAGGGCTCAGCAGAGCCGTCGCCCGCAGCCAACGCGGCCGGCGCATCGTCCACAGCCATCTGCGCGAGCGGACCGGCGCCCGCACCCCAACGGTCGAGGCGCACCACCGCCGAATCCACGTGCGGCGCCGGCAAAAAGCAGCGCGGCGGCACCTCGAACCGACCCGTTACCTCGGCAAAGAGCGCGAGCTTAGCCGTATAGGCGCCATAGGCCTTCGTGCCCGGGCGCGCGGCAATGCGGTCGGCGACCTCCTTCTGCACCATCACGACGGCGCGCGCGAGGGCGGGCATCCGCTCAAAGAAGTCGAGGATGATCGTCGCCGCCACGTTGTACGGCAGATTGGCGACAAACACCGTCGGCGCGCCGTCCGCCGCCTCCTCCACCATGGTGAGCGGCACCTTGAGCGCGTCACCCATCAGATACCGGAAGTTGCCGTGCGCCACCGCATGCGCCGCGAGCACAGGCTCGAGCTCGCGGTCCATCTCGATCGACACAACGCGACCGGCATCCTCGATGAGGGCCAGCGTGAGCGTGCCGATGCCCGGCCCTACCTCGAGCACCCGCTCGTCTCCGGTAAGCTCCGCGAGCGCCATGATGCGCTCAATCACATGGTTGTCGATCAGAAAGTTCTGACCCAGGCGGTGCTTCGTCGCCAAGCCGAACGCCTCGAGAAGCTCGCGCGTGGCGGTGGGGTTCGCAAGCGGGGAGGTGGTCACAGGGTTCCTTTCTAAAAGCGGCTCCCCCGCGGGGGAGCCGCACGTAAGACAGGCATGCACCCCAAGGTGCCGGCCGGTGAGAGCGCGATTGCGCTAAGGAGACTACTTCTCGTCCACCAGACGCGGGAACAGCGGGTCGCCCTTCTCGACAGGCGCGCCCCCCTCAAGGCCGCCCCAGCGGCACGCGGCCTCAAGATCGCGGGTGGGCGCGAGGTCGAGCGACAGGCGGCGGCGCACCTCGGCCGAGATGCTCGGCATAAAGGGATCGTAGAGCTCGGCGGCTATACGGATGACCTCCAGCAGGTTCCAGATGACGAGCGCAAGCTCATCGGCCTTCTCCGGATCCTTGGCGAGCGCCCAGGGAGCCGTGTCCTCGATGTAGTGGTTCGCGGCGGAAACGATGGCGAGCACCTCGGCGGCGGCCCCGCTGTAGTCCATCGTCTCCATGCACGCGGCGTAGCGCTCGAAGATGCCGTCGCACGCATCGCGCAGCGCCGAGGGCTCGCTCCACGAGGCGGGGCGCTCCGGCGCGCGGCCGTCGAAGTACTTCGCGCTCATGTTGAGGGTGCGCGAGACGAGGTTGCCCCAGCTGTTGGCGAGGTCGGCGTTGTACACCTGGCGCATGCGGCCCCAGCTGATGGGCGCGTCGGTACCGTGCACGACGTCGCTCATGAAGTAGTACCGGTAGGCGTCGACGCCGAGGAGCTCGAGCACCTCCTCGGGCGCGATGGCGTTGCCGCGGCTCTTGCTCATCTTCTCGACCTTGCCGGTCTCCTCGTTGCGCACGGTGAGAAAACCGTGCACGAAGACCTTCTCCGGCAGCGGGAGACCCGCCGCCATGAGGAGCGCCGGCCAGATGACGCAGTGGAAGCGGATGATGTCCTTGCCCACGACGTGCACCTGCGCGGGCCAGCGGTAGCCGAACTCGGACTCGTCGTCCGAGCCGTACCCGAGCGCGGTGAGGTAGTTGATGAGGGCGTCGACCCACACATAGGCGACGTGCTTCTCGTCAAACGGGAACGGTACGCCCCAATCGAAGGTCGAGCGGCTGATCGAGAGGTCCTTGAGGCCGCCCTTCACAAACGAGACGACCTCGTTGCGGCGCGTCTCGGGCTGGATGAAGCCGGGGTTCGCCTCGTAGAAATCGAGCAGCGGCTGCTCGAAGGCAGAGAGCTTGAAGAACCAGCTCTCCTCCTGGATGCGCTCGAGCGGACGGTCGCAATCCGGGCAGAGCGGGTGCTCGGGATCGGCCGGCTCCTCCCCGGCGGCGCGGCGCGCCTCCTCGTGGTGGCGCACCTGCGTCTCGGTGAAATAGGTCTCGTCCGGACGGCAGTACCAGCCATCGTAGGCGTCCTTGTAGATGTAGCCGCGGTCGAGCAGCACCTGCAGAAACTTCTGCACGCCGGCGATATGGCGCGGCTGCGTGGTGCGGATGAAGTCGTCGTTGGAGATGTTGAGCGTCTGCCACAGATCGCGGAACGCCGGCTCCATGGAGTCGCACCAGGCCTGCGGCGAGGCGAAGCCGTTCTTCTCGGCGGCCTCTGCCACCTTCTCGCCGTGCTCGTCCATACCGGTCAGGAACTTGACGTCACGGCCGCAGGCGCGCTGGAAGCGGGCCTCGACATCGGCCATGATCGTGCAGTAGGCCGTGCCCAGGTGCGGGCGGGCGTTCACGTAATAGATGGGCGTGGTTATGTAATACGACGGCTTGGTGTGCTCCATACCGCGGTTCCTTTCCGATGCGGCGCAGGGCCGGACGACCTTTGACTAAGGAGCAATTCTACCGCAAACGGCCCGCACACCGCCGGCGACATGCGCCTCTACGATGTCTCCCCGCGCCGGTGCTTCGGTCGTTTACGCCTGACCAGCCCCCGCCTCGGCCTCCCCTGCCATCGCGAGGATGAGAGCGTACACATCGCGCCGCTTGCGCGAGAAGCGCTGTGAGAGCCGCTTTGCTGCGGAGGACGCCGCCTCGCCCTCTGCCAGCGCCTGCCTGATCGCCGCGGCGAGCGCCGCGTCCGGATCTGCCCCCGCGTCCCCCTCGCCGCCCTCAGCCTGGGCCCACGGGGCGCGGCGGCGCGCGAGCTCCTCCTCATCGGGAGGTGCGACCACGACGACCATCTCGCCCTTGAGCTCGCCGCGCTCGCGTACCATCCGCGCAAGCTCCGGCGCCGGGGCGCGCAGGACCTCCTCGTGCAGCTTGGTGAGCTCGCGGCAGAGCGCCACCTCGCGCGCGGGGAAGGCCTCGGCCAGGGCGTCGAGCGTGTCGGCCACCCGATGCGGCGATTCGTACAGCAGCAGCGCCCCCGGCACCGGGGCGAGCTCCGCCAGGCGGCGCGCCCGCGCCGACGCCTTGCGCGGCAAAAAGCCCTCGAAGAAGAAATGGTCGCAGGCGATGCCCGAGCTCACGAGCGCCGTGATGCAGGCGGTGGGGCCCGGGATGACCTCGACGGCGACATCCGCCGCCCGAGCGGCGTCGACGAGCACCTGACCCGGATCGGAGACACCGGGCATGCCCGCATCGGACGCGAAGGCGAAGACCTCGCCGGCGCGCATCCGCTCGACGAGCCCCTGCGCCCGCTGCGCGATGACGTTCTCATCGCAGCGCACGAGCGGCTTGCGCACCCCGGCATACGCCAGAAGCTTGCCCGTCACCCGCGTGTCCTCGCAGAGAACGGCGTCCGCCGCGGCAAACGTCTCCCGCGCGCGCGGCGACAAATCGCCCCTGTTGCCGATGGGCGTGCCCACCACATACAGCTTGCCTGCGGCCATACCGCCCTCACGCTCCGACAACACCGGCGCCGCCCTCTAGTCGAGCATCGCGCGCTCGAGCGAGCCGAGCGCCACGCGGGCATCCCAGGCGACGATGCGCTTCTCGGTCTTCCACGTCTGGAAGAACCAGCCGCGGGCGTCCGCAAACGAGGCGAGCTGGTTTGAGATGAAGACGCGGGCGTACGCGGCATGCCCCTCGGGCGTGGTGGAGGCGTTTGCGAACACCGCCGCACCCGACCACTCCCCCACGATCACGGGGAAGCCCGCATCGCGCGCCTCCTTGATGAGGCGACGGTTGCGCGCGATCGCCGCCGAAAGGCCGCGCGGGCTCGTGATGTCCTGGGCCGTCTCGTCGCGGTAGTGGTAAAGGTGCACGTCCATAACGACGTTCTGGTACTTGTCACCGCTCATGAAGCGCTTCCACGCGCCAGGGTCGCCCGAGGCAGAAAAGACCACGAGCTTGTCCTCGGGCATGTGGGTGCGCACGAGCTCGTACGCATCGCGATAGAAGTTGCGCAGGTAATGACGGGGAATGCCGTCGGTGGTGGTAAACAGGTTCACGCGGCGGCTCATGACGGGGGAATCGAGCAGCTCGAGACCGAGAAGCCCCGCCCTGTCGCCGTAGCGGCTGGAGAGGCGCTCGAGCACGTTCAGGGCGATGTGGCGCCCGTTGGTCGAGGAGTGCCAAGCCGCCGTGGATTCGGGCGTACTCGGAGAGGCGTTCGAATCCCCCTGGCCGCCGGGGACGGTGGCAAGATCGAGCAGCACCCCCATGCCGTACTTCTCCGCCCACTCGAAGGCGCGGTCGATATAGTCGACCAAGGGGATGTAGACCTCGGACTCGCCCTGCGAGCCGAAGGCGTACCAGGGAACCGGCAGCCGCACGGCGTTAAGGCCGATGGCGGCGATGCGGCGGAAGTCCGCCTCGGTGATAAAGGTCTCGAGATGCTGGCGAATGCGCTCGTTATAGGCGGTCGCGCCGAGGGCCGCCTGCAGCTCCGAGGCGTTTGAGGCACCCGTCGCGGCAAACAGGGAGGGCGTGACCCACGGCTCGGGGATAAACCATCCGGAAAGGTTGACGCCACGAATTCGCTCCACCATGCTCGCTCCATCCTCACTGCGCAACTGACGCTACCGTGCACCTGAGTATAGCCGATACCCCTCGCCCACCCCGGTAAACGCTCCATGCGAAAGAAAATGCCAATTTCCTCTTGACCCCCTAAGAGATTTTGGTATATTTAACAAGCTGTCCTTGCGACAGACCCGGTCAGATAGCTCAGTTGGTAGAG
>DVMF01000092.1 GCA_018715125.1 Candidatus Coprousia avicola
ATAGCGGCGGACAAGGTCGCCGGCATCCGCGCCTCATCCATCACCACGCCCGCCTTTGCCGAGCTCTTCCGTCAGCACAACAACGGCAACGTGGTATGCCTCTCGGGTCGCTTTGTTGATCTTGCCGTCAACAAGGAGATCGTGAAGACGTTTTTGGAGACGCCGTTTGAGGGCGGTCGTCACGAGGGGCGCGTCGCCAAGATCGCGGCGCTTCAGGAGTAAGGCCCAAGGCGTTCCCGTCCTGTTACGAATCTGGTTGACATCATCATGGAAAAAGCACCTTTGCAACGCGCTGAGCTGGGCTTATCTGCGTGAGCTCAACGCGTGAGGTGCAACAGTTGACTTTTTGGGACGGCAGACTAGAGTATTCGGAACGAGATGAGAGCCGCCGGTGCCATAGGCGGTTCGAGCGGGGAGGTGCCCGATGTTGTCTGACGTCAGCTGGTCGGACAGCATTCCGCACATCGTCGTCGGAGTCCTTATGGGCTTAGGCGCTTTCGTTCCCTTGGCGGCTGCTCTGTGGCCGGTACTCAAGGGGACGAACCGCGTGAGCATGGTGGCGGGGCTGCTGGCAATCGGCGCCTCGTTCGCGGTGCTGCTCGTGGGCGTCTTTGCCGTGCATCTTCTTGACGGAGATGGCCTGGTGCCATTTGCCGTCGGTGAGATGGGCGGGTTCGTAGGGGCGCTGGTCGTCATCTCCACCGTTTTGGTGGTGAAGCTCGGCCGATGACGGTCCGGCGAGAGCCGGTTGGAAGAAAAGGTGGAACGCATGGAAGCGTTTGCAAAGCTATCGGGTGAGATTCAAGAGCTCGTTGCCGAGTTTTCCTCGGCCCCGGTGGTGGGCGATCTTACGGTGGGCCTCACGCAGTATTCGTTCTGGCTGCTCGTTGCCGCCGCTGTGCTGTGCATCGCCATGGTGGTCTTTGTTAAGAAGCAATCCCTCGTGCCGCACGGCTTCTTTGTCAACGGCGTCGAGTACCTCGTCGAATACGTCGAGAACGATGTGGCGAAGGGTGTGGTCGGCACTGAGTGGCGCCGTCATTTCCCCTTCCTCGCCACTATCTTCTTCTTCATCCTTATCAATAACTTCATCGGCCTCATTCCGGGCATGAAGCCGGGTACGGGCGCTATCGGCTGCACGGCCGCGCTTGCGCTCGTGACGTTTGTCTACTTCATCTACTTCGGGTGCAAGAAGCACGGCTTCATCGGGTACTGGAAGAGCTTGGCACCCGCGGGCGTGGCCTTCCCCATGAACGTGTTCGTCTGGGTCATCGAGGTCTTCTCGCTGCTGCTTCGCCCCATCACGCTGGCCATCCGTCTGTTCTGCAACATGTTCGCCGGCCATATCGTTATGGGTTCGTTCTCCATCATGGCAGCGCTTTTCGCCGAGCCTTTGCTCGAGCATTTCAGCGCCATGAACGCGCTGGGTGCGCTGCCGAGCATCGCATGGCTCGCCATCCTCTTGGTCATCTACGCCGTCGAGCTCATCGTCGCGTTTGTGCAGGCGTACGTGTTCACGGTGCTCGCTGCCGTGTACATCCAGATTGCGGAAGCCGAGGGTCATTAGCCCCGTCCGCCTAAGGTAGGTCACCGCGGGCTTCATCCCAGGGCCCGGGCAGATAGTTTGGAACTCCGCGCCTGCGGGCGCACGTCAAAGGAGGAATCGTGGGAGTTATCGGTTACGGTCTCGGTGTTATCGGTGCAGGCCTCGCTATCGGCCTCGCGGCGTTTGGCGCTACGAGCGCTATGGCTCGCCAGCCCGAGATTCAGGGTCGCGCCTTTACCGTCTTCATTCTGGCGTCCGCCTTTACCGAGGCGCTGGGCCTTATCGGCTTCGTCGTGACGCTCATCGCCTAAGGGAAGCTCGCTGCGTCTCATCTGAGTAAGGGAGCTGACCTACATGAAGAACAGTTATCGCGCGCTGGCGGTTGCGGCGGCTGCCTCTTGTGCCGCCCTGCCCCAGATCGCCTTTGCCGAGGGGACGGGCGGGGCTGAGATCCTCATCCCCAAGATGGCCGAGTTCGTCCCGGCCCTCATCGCCTTCCTCATCATTCTCTTCGTGCTCGCCAAGATGGCGTGGCCGCAAATCCTCTCCACTATGGAGGAGCGCGAGCGCCGCATCGCCGACAGCTTGGACGAGGCGGAGAAGACCCGCCAGAAGGCGCTCGCCGACCGCAAGGCCTCGGACGACATCGTGACCGACGCGCGCCGTCAGGCCGCCGAGATCGTGCTCGCCGCCCGTCAGGATGCCGAGACGGAGCGCTCGCGCATCCTCGCAGCCGCCCATGCGGAGGCCGAGGATATCCTTGCAAAGGCGCACGCCTCCGCCGAGGAGGAGCGCCGCTCCATCTACGCTGACGCCGCGGCATCCATCGCGGACCTCTCCGTCTCGGTGGCGTCTAAGATTGTCGCCAAGACGCTGGATGAGGACGGCGAGCAGCGTCGTTTGATCGAGCGCTATATCGAGGAAGCGGGTAGCCTCAATGCCGACTAGCCGTAAGCAGGAGCGCGTTCTCGAGACGTACGCCCGTACGCTCCTCGAGGCGGGGAAGGTTCCGGGTCGCGTGTTTAAGAACCGCGCCGACCTGGAGATGCTCGCCGGCGCCTCGCCCGAGCTTCTGGGCGTGCTCGCCACCATGGTCGAGCGCGGCCAGCTGGACCTCCTGCCCCAGGTCGCGGCAACGTACCACGCCCTCACCGAAGAGGATGAGGACGTAGTGGGCGTACGCGTCACCACGGCGGTGCCGCTCGACGACGACCTGCGCGCGAAGATCTCGGCGCGCATCGCCGGCGAACTCGGCCGCGAGGTGTTCCTCATCGAGAACGTCGATCCGTCCATCATCGGAGGGCTGGTGATCGAGGCTCGCGGTCAGCGTCGCGATATCTCGGTCAAGACGCAGCTGCGCGCCGCGCGCGAGGCCCTCGATTCCACCACTGCAACTATCGGAGGGGAGGCAGCACATGTCTGAGACGATTGACGCCGCAAGCATCACGCGTCTTCTGGCGGAGCGCTTAAGTACGCTTGACGCGACCGTCGATACGCAGGAGGTCTCGACCGTTGACGAGGTCGGCGACGGTATCGCCCGCGTGTCGGGCCTCATGAGCGCTATGGCCGGCGAGCTTCTCGAGTTCAAGAGCGAGGAGACCGGCGAGCGCGTGTACGGTCTGGCGCAGAACCTCGAGCGCGATGAGGTCGGCGCCGTGCTCTTTGGTAACGTCGCTGCCATCAAAGAGGGCGACGAGTGCCGCACGACCGGGCGCATCATGGACATTCCTGTGGGACGCGCCATGCTCGGCCGCGTGGTGAACCCGCTGGGCCAGCCCATCGACGGACTGGGAGAGATTCGTACGACGCACCGTCGCCCCATCGAGTTCAAGGCGCCGGGCGTTATCGACCGTACGCCGGTGTGCGAGCCGGTCCAGACGGGCATTCTCGCTATCGACTCCATGATTCCCATCGGCCGCGGTCAGCGCGAGCTCATCATCGGTGACCGCAAGGCGGGCAAGACCGCCATCGCCATCGACACGATCATCAACCAGCGCGGTAAGGGCATGGTCTGCATCTACGTCGCCATCGGCCAGAAGGCGTCGACGGTGGCGGGCATCCGCGCCGCGCTCGAGGCGCACCACGCGCTCGACTACACCGTGATCGTCTCGGCGACGGCAGCCGAATCGGCGCCGATGCAGTACATCGCCCCTATGGCGGGCGCCGCCATCGGCGAGTTCTTTATGTACAACGGTGCCGACGGCAAGCCGGCGTCCGCGGAGAACCCCGGCGGGCACGTGCTCGTCATCTACGACGACCTTTCCAAGCAGGCCGTCGCATATCGTCAGATGTCCCTGACGCTTCGTCGTCCGCCGGGACGCGAGGCGTATCCGGGTGACATCTTCTATCTGCACAGCCGCTTGCTGGAGCGCGCCTGCAAGCTCTCCCAGGAGCTTGGCTCGGGCTCGATGACGGCCCTGCCGCTTATCGAGACGCAGGACGGCGACGTGTCGGCGTACATCCCCACCAACGTCATTTCCATCACCGATGGCCAGATCTACCTGCAAAGCGACCTCTTCCTGCAGGGTCAGCGCCCGGCGGTCGACGTCGGCATCTCGGTGTCGCGCGTGGGCGGTGCCGCACAGGTGAAGTCCATGAAGCAGGTTGCGGGCAACCTGCGCCTCGACCTCGCCTCCTATCAGGAGCTCGCGGGCTTCGCGCAGTTTGGCTCCGACCTCGATGCGACGACGCAGAAGCAGCTCACGCACGGTTCGCGCATGATGGAGCTCCTCAAGCAGGCGCGCTACTATCACCTCGACGTGACCGAGCAGGTCGCCGTGCTGTTTGCGGGCAACCAGGGCTACTTCGACGACTTGCCGCTCTCGCAGGTCATCGAGTTCCGCGATGGGCTCGTGACCTACCTCGCGAGCAGCTTCGGCAAGCTTCTCGAGCGCCTGCGTGTCGAGAAGGTCGCAGGCGAGCTGGAGCAGCAGCTCGATCACGCCATCGCCGACTATAAGCGTGAGTTTGTGGCCAGGCACGCCGTGGCGCCGGTGGCTGACGCGGCGGGCGAGGAGGCATAAGTCCCCATGGCGAACCTTCGCGAGATCAAGAAGCGCATTACCTCCACCACGAGCATGAAGCAGATCACGCGCACGATGGAGATGGTTTCCACGGCCAAGATCCGTCGTGCGCTCGAGCGCGCCTATGCGGCTGAGCCCTATAAGGACGCGCTGACCGACGTCATGCTCACGGTGGCGCAGGATGCCGAGGCGGCGGGCGACGCACCGCTGCTGGCACGGCATGACGCGGAGAAGCGCGTGCTGGTGGTCGCCATCGCGAGCGACCGCGGTCTTGCGGGCGGTTTCAACGTGAGCGTGGCGCGTGAGGCCGAGAAGATCATGCACGACTGCGCGCTCAAGGATGAAGAGGTCGAACTCATCACCTGCGGGCGCAAGCCTACCGAGTATTTCAGCCATCGCGCCAACGTCGTCATGCATTTTGAGGGCATCTCCGCCGAGCCCACGCTCGAGCAGGCCCGCATGATTGCGAGCTACATCACGCACGGGTACACGGAGGGCGACTTCGACCGCGTCGAGGTCATCTACCATCACGCTAAGAATCGCGTGGACCAGGTGCTGCGTGTCGAGCACCTCCTGCCGCTCGATCCCGAGATGGTCGCACTTGCCCGTGGCCCGCGCAAGAACGAAGGCGAGGCGCCGCAGCGCATCTCGTCGAGCTTCCGCTTCGTGCCCTCG